>JAFVCQ010000038.1 GCA_017479085.1 Lachnospiraceae bacterium
GAATGGTATGGTGGGCATCTTGATAACATTGTGTGGCTCCGTATTTACCGGTGTGGTATGCGGCCTGCTGGGTGCATCGGAGAGTTACCTGCCGCTTGTCAGGGAATATGTGTTTTGGTATGCACTGTTTGCTATCCCGAATGCACTCTCTTTGAATTTGCAATCTTTTTGTAGAAATGACGGTTCACCCGGACTTGTAGCAGTGACGAACGTAATCAGTTCCGGGTTAAATATATTCCTTGACCGGCTTTTTGTCTTTCCCATGCAGATGGGGGTCATGGGTGCGGCAGTTGCAACCGGTATTTCACAGACGGTAGGGTTGTTCGTCATCTTAACACATTATGTATGGAAAAAAGGAGACCTTCGTATTCAGAAGTATAAGCCGCAGGGGAAGCTCTTTCAAAAAATTGTATTTAGGGGACTTCCCGAAGCGATTGCGCAGTTCTCTACTCCGGTTACCACACTCTGTATGAACCGTACCCTGATGGCAGCATTTGGGGATATTGGTATCAATGCGTTTGCCATTATCTCTTATCTTTCTTCATTTACGATGGCCGTATTTTTTGGCGCATCGGAGGGGATGCAGCCATTATTCGGGCAGGCGTATGGTGCCAGGGAAGATGATGATTTGAGATATTATTATCGCGCAGGGCAGTTTATCAGCGTCATAGGAAGTGCACTTTGTGTAGCAGTCTATGTCATTTTTCCACATTCTCTGTGCAAACTGTTTGGTGCAGTGGGAGAAACGCTTGCATTCACGGTTGCGCATATGTGGGAATACTGCTGGGGCTTCATTGTGGGCAGCATCAATACCCTGATGTCCGCATATTTCTACTCCACCAAGCGATCCGGTCAGGCAATTGTTCTGAACCTTGTCCGAAGCCTTGTTATGAATTCGCTGATCATTACGATACTTCCGAAGATTTTTGGAAGTGCAATCGTATGGCATACATTTGGTATCTATGAGGTTTTGGTGCTGATCATAGCAATTGTTCTGAAAAGAGGGTCTGAACGAAATGGGATCGTATACAGATAAGGTGAATCAAAAAGGCGGCACTGTCGTTTGGCCGCCTTTTTCGGAATCCGTATTATGCATGTTTTTTAAATACAAACCGCTTGCTGAACAGATAATTCAGCACCGTTACGATCATTGTGACCCAGATCTTTGCGGCAAAGCCCTCTATTCCCCAGATGGTGTCATCCATACCGATTGTCACCAGAGCGGGAACTCCGAAGATCTCAATGATGCCGGTGATCACCCGGGCTCCTGCAAAACTCAACATCTCCCGGATCAGCTCGTGCCGGGAATTTGTCTTGCTCTCAAATACCCAGTTTTTATAGAACACATAAGAGAAAGCGAGTGTGATACCCCATGCGGTCACATTGCTGACCGTAATCCGTGTACCCGGCGATTCGATCGGAAGAATGTTGGTACAGCTTGCATAGGTGATCCAGTTGACCAGAGTGGACAGGATACCGGCAACCGCATACATAATGAACTGCTTGTATTTATAAAAAAGATGTCTATATGATTCCATAGCTGACTCCTGCTTTTCATATTGTCGTACGTTTGACGCAAGCAATAGTATAACACTGTGCGTTCCAAAATACCATATCTAAAAAGAGGAAAATTGGTTCACAAAGTCCAGTTTTTTTTGTAGATTTTGAATAGATAGCTGCTGCTGATCGACAAATTGTGTGACAGTTGTCAGTACCTCGTAGGAAATATCATGCTCACCGGAGCTTAAGCTGTCCTGTAACAGATAATCCGTGGAAACGTGAAGCGTGTTGGCAATGCAGACCAGACACTCCAGACTGGGGCGGGCATCACCGCGTTCAATATTACCAATATGTTTCTCGGAATAGTGGAGCTGCTCTGCGACATCTACCTGCGTGTAGTGCTGCAAAAGGCGGATTTCCCGAATCCGCTTTCCCAGTGCCTCATAATTCATGTACAAACCTCCCTTAACTCAATTATAGCAAAGACGCTCTTTGCTGGAGGTAACGTAACACAAGTGCCGCCTCCCCTGATATGGGAGGTGCATAGAATTGGAAGATCGAACCTTCTATCAAAAAAAGAAAAAGCTCCGGCATTCTATATATACCATACCCGGCAGCGTCCGGCTTAACGAAATGACCTGATATATCAGACCGGGTGCGTATTCGCCATACGACAAGCATGTGGGGGGATGTTTGCCGCAGGGTTATGGGCCTGTCGCATACACTCCTGCGATGCGTGTACTGACGAGCAGGGAAAGAAGTGCGAGAAACACACCGGCCGGTACGCACCACCGGGTCTTCTTGATACCGACACTCATAAAATAGACGGAGAGCGTGTAGAAAAGGGTCTCTGTGCAGCTTAACAGAATGGAGGCGGTAAAGCCAATATAGGAGTCGGTTCCGTAGGTTTTAAACAGATCCAATAACAGTCCGTTTGCGCCCGAGGCCGAGAACATCTTGATGATAGACAGTGGAAGAATGGCAACGGGGATCTGCAAAAGGTTTCCGAGTGGGGCAAGCAGGCTGCACAGATAATCCAAAGCCCCGGAGCTTCGGAATACACCGACCGCAAGAAGGAGCCCCACGATTGTGGGTGCAAGCTCACATACCGTATGCAATCCCTGCTTTCCTCCCTTTATAAACAGTTCAAAGATCGGTTTTTTTTGAAGCAATCCATACACAAGAATATAAAATAAAACAAAGGGCAGCAAAAAGACGGACAGGAAATTTAACAGTTTCATTTTTTCTCCTTTCGAAATGACATTGTATTACGAGACGTCGGGTCATGCCTTATTGTTGATAGCAACCATGAGTCTGCACAGGATCACTGCCGCCAGGGTGGTCACAGACGTTGCGAGCAGTGCAGGCCCCACAACGGAGAGTGGGGCGGGACTCCCGTATTGGGTGCGGTAGGCGATCATATTGATGGGGATGAGCTGCAGGGAGGAGATGTTCAAGATTAAAAAGGTGCACATCTCATCGCTGGCAATCGTGCCGGAATGTCCCCGTTCCAGCTCCAGAGCCTTTAAGGACTTCATGGCTTCGATTCCGGTAGGGGTACATGCCCAGCCCAGTCCCAGAAAATTTGCGATAAAATTGGCACAGATGTAGGAGTTGGCAGGGTGTTCATCGGGAATCCCGGGAAAGAAAAAGCGCATAAGAGGCTGCATCCTTTTGGTTAGCTGTCTGGTCAGACCGGAGTCCTCTGCGATGGCGAGAAACCCGTTCCACATACTGATGACACCGGCCATGACAATGAGCAGATCGATGGCGTCTCTTGCAGAATCCAGAATACTGTTGCTGACGGTTTCCAGATTGCCGGTAAAGGCGGCGGTGAGAATCCCCACCAGAATCATGAAGGCCCAGATATAATTCAGCATGAAATATGTGCTCCTGTGCTTTGTTGGAATTGCCGGAAGAACCGGCTCCATACAGTATATGCAAAAACCGGACGGGATAGACATCCCGGCGTGACGTCTCAATCATAATTTTATCTAATTGAGACGTCACACCAGGATTTTGACAAATTTGTTAAATTCCATAGCATTTATTGACTTTTATGGTTTTTTTTGAGATAATAGCACTGGTTTTATCTAATATATTATGGCCTGCATGCTATGCAGGTGATTATATAAAATTTAAGAAAAGAGGTTAGGTGTAAAATGGCAAACGTTGATTTGAGTAAGTATGGTATTACCGGAACCACAGAAGTTGTTTACAATCCTTCTTATGAGCTGTTGTTCGAGGAAGAGACCAAAGCGGATTTGGAGGGATATGAGAAGGGACAGGTGACAGAGCTTGACACCGTGAACGTAATGACAGGTATCTATACAGGACGTTCTCCTAAGGATAAGTTCATCGTTATGGATGAGAATTCGAAGGATACCGTATGGTGGACCTCTGATGAGTACAAGAATGATAACCATCCTGCAACAGAGGAAGCATGGGCAGCAGTGAAGGATCTGGCGATCAAAGAGCTTTCCAACAAGAGACTGTTTGTAGTGGATGCATTCTGCGGTGCCAACAAGGACACCCGTATGGCAGTGCGTTTCATTGTAGAGGTTGCATGGCAGGCTCATTTTGTTAAGAATATGTTCATCCGGCCGACAGAGGAAGAGCTTGGCAGCTTTGAACCGGACTTCATCGTGTATAACGCTTCCAAGGCAAAGGTAGAGAATTACAAGGAGTTAGGGCTGAATTCTGAGACAGCCGTTATGTTCAACATTACCAGCAAAGAGCAGGTTATTGTCAATACATGGTATGGTGGAGAGATGAAGAAGGGAATGTTCTCTATGATGAACTACTATCTGCCATTAAAGGGAATTGCTTCCATGCACTGTTCTGCGAACACGGATCTTGAGGGTAAGAACACAGCGATCTTCTTCGGACTTTCCGGTACCGGTAAGACAACTCTTTCAACCGATCCGAAGCGTCTTCTCATCGGCGATGACGAGCATGGCTGGGATGACAATGGTGTGTTCAACTTCGAGGGTGGATGCTATGCGAAGGTAATCGACCTTGACAAGGATTCGGAGCCGGATATCTACAATGCGATCAGAAGAGATGCCCTGCTTGAGAACGTTACAGTTGACGCAGAGGGTAAGATTGATTTCACCGATAAGAGCGTGACAGAGAATACCCGTGTATCGTATCCGATCGACCACATTGAGAATATTGCACAGAAGGTGAATCAGGTTTCTTCCGGTCCGGATGCACAGAATGTGATCTTCCTTTCCGCAGATGCATTTGGCGTGCTTCCTCCGGTATCTATTCTGACTCCGGAGCAGACACAGTACTACTTCCTGTCCGGATTTACCGCAAAGCTTGCAGGTACAGAGAGAGGAATCACAGAGCCTACTCCTACCTTCTCGGCTTGTTTCGGTCAGGCGTTCTTAGAGTTACATCCTACCAAGTATGGTGAGGAGCTTGTGAAGAAGATGAAGAAGAGCGGTGCAAAGGCATTCCTCGTTAACACGGGCTGGAACGGAACCGGCAAGCGTATCTCCATTAAGGATACCCGTGGTATCATTGATGCCATCTTAAGCGGAGATGTACTGAAGGCTCCTACCAAGAAGATTCCTTACTTTGACTTTGAGGTTCCGACCGAGCTTCCGGGTGTTGATCCTGCAATCTTAGATCCTCGTGACACATATGCAGATGCTGCTGAGTGGGAGACGAAGGCAAAGGATCTGGCAGGCAGATTCGTTAAGAACTTTGCGAAGTATGAAGGAAATGAAGCAGGTAAGGCGCTTGTCGCTGCAGGTCCGAAGCTGTAAGAAGCACATACATATGGAACGAAGGATTGCGGTATCGCTTAGAATAACCGATGGATCCTGACCCATACGATCAAAAGGGGGCTGTCATTCATTTGATTGCAAGATCAACTGATATGACAGCTCCTTATTTTTTGAACCGTGCAGGGACATCAGTGTCATTAAGTTATACATATTAGAGGGGACAAGTGCATATTTTGAATCTAGAAGACAGATAGAATCTTATGAATGGGGAGGAGATAAAATGGACAACATTCTTTTTCCGGGGATGGCACTGGCGATTATGTTATGGCTTCTTCTGTACTTCTGGTGTGTGAAGCCAAACAGAGTGACAAAGCAGCGGGAGATAAAGATCCGGCCGTTTACGGAGCGCCTGATTGCGCACAGGGGACTGTTTGACCGGAAGCTTTCCATACCGGAGAATTCAATGCTTGCATTTGAGAGAGCCGTCTCCTATGGCTTTGGCATAGAGCTTGATGTAAGGCTGACGAGGGATCATGAGCTGGTCGTATTCCATGATGCCACCTTAAAGAGAATGTGTGGTGTGAACAAGGCAGTCTCCGGGCTTACCTATGAAGAGCTTTGCAGATATCCCCTCGATCATACCGGGCAGCGTATTCCAAGACTGGAGGATGTGCTGAATCTGGTAGACGCAAAAGTACCGCTGATCATCGAGATCAAGGCGGAGAAAGAAGGCTCCCTCGCAGCACAGATCCTGTGTAACAAGCTGAAGGACTGCCGGTACAGGGGAGCATACTGTGTGGAGTCCTTCTATCCCTTTGCCCTGCAATGGCTTAGGATTCACGAGCCCGATGTGATCCGGGGACAGCTTGTGACCGATTTTAAGGCAGATGGAAAAAAGAGAAATATACTGGCGGCCATTTTTTTAAACGGACTGTTGCTTAACGTATTTTCAAGGCCGGA
>JAFVCQ010000039.1 GCA_017479085.1 Lachnospiraceae bacterium
CATTCTTCGTTGTAAATTCTGTCGGAGACAGAACCTCTGTGATATCATAGGATAAGCCCTTCTTCGCCTCCGAATCTTCAAACACCAGATTCGTCTCTGTCTTATATCCGGAAAACAGATAGCGGCCTGCATATGTGGTGCTGCCCTCCCGGTAGATCGCATCCTTAAGTGCCTGCAGCTCATTGATGATCGTCTTGCGGTCCTTCGACTGGAAGGGATCGTTCGCACCCTCTGTACAGTAATAATACACATCCTGCAGACGATCATACACGTTCTGAATGGATGTCTGTGTGGTATCCACCCATGACATGGCATCCTTCACATTCTTATTCTTATACTGGTCAAGCTGGTCACAGGTCGTCCGCAGCTTCAATGCCCGGATTGCGACAACCGGATCTTCAGATGGCGCAGATATCTTCTTACCCGTTGTAACCTGCTGATTCAAATTGCTCACCCTCTGCATTGACTTTTGCATGTTCCGCAGGGAACCGCTTGTCACCATTTGATTCGTTACCCTCATTCTCTCTCTCCTATCCGGTTACTCCATTAACCTCACTTGATCGCTGTCCTATCCCTGTGACAGCCGTCTGCTATATGATTCCCCAACAATGTCATTCCATTGAGGATTAGCCGGTGAACATATACCATATTCAATGTCATTAAGTTAAGCATTAGCCAGTAAACATATACCATACCCGGTAGCGTCCGGTTTAACGAAATGACATTGAACGGAAGCTTCTATCCTATATATCGGTTCATCAACCCGTCTGATTAATAAGCTTATCATACACCTGATTCATAACCGAGATGACCTTGCTCGCCAGATTATACCCGTTCTGATACATCACAAGGCTTGCCGCCTCCTCGTTCGTATCAACCGACGACACGGAAAGACGCTGATTATTGATCGTGGTGGACACCTCATTCATATTCTTGGAAAAGGAATCGTACTTCGATACATCCACTCCCAGAGAAGTCGTAACTGACTGCAGGAACTGTGCCGGAGTTCCCTGTGCGAACATGCCCTGATCCTTCATTCCGTATATGATCTTGTCAACCACACCTCTTGCATCCTTCTTCTGTTGGCTGATATCATCAGCATAGGACACTACCAGCTTATTCTGGTCATGCAGAATCGTCTGATTCACCGACCAGTTAAGTGCAGTCAATCGATAATAGCTGGATTCCCCTGCTTTTACAGAGTCCGGTGTCTCCTCCGTAGTCAACACATAATCATTCCCATCCACATCCGGAGTGGTAAAAAAATCCATTCCCTTATCTCCGTTGGCATCTGCGCCGGCAGTAAAGATATCATTCATGTACTTTGAGAATGTCCGGACAAATTCATTCAACTGGGTCATATAATACGGAATTCCCCTGCAATCCACACTCTCTCCCATGATTCCTTCCCTGCCTACATCCAACGTAGTATTGAATTCGGCCGGCTCCCGTTTGCCATCCTCTCCCACAACGGTCAGATTCTGAAAGACAAAATCATTCAGGTTGCCATCCTCATCATAGGAAGCCTCCCAGCCGTCATAGTAATATTGCTTACAGTTCAGCGTGATCGTGCCCTCCAACGGAAGGTTCAGCTTATCCATATCCATCCCCTTATCCAGATGGATTAAAGCCGTAGAACCGTTCTCGGTCCCTGTCTTGATCTCTTTAATCGTTCCGGCAAACGGATTCGCATTGTTACCGTCCCGCACCTCAAACAGACCCTTGATTCGTCCGGACAGATTGGTATTGTTAAAATCAAACTTCTCGCCTACCGAGCGCTGTAATCCCTCCCAGTAGACATCATACAGGCCATCCAGATCATTCTGGTTGATCTTCTCACCTCTGGCCACCACCATAAGCTGACGGCTCTCCATCTCATCTACCAGAAGCTCGTTACCGATACGCACCTCATACCGATATGCACCGGATTCAATCGCATTGTCCCCCGAGCCATACAGCAGAGGCGTCTCCGTTACATTCACCGTAACCAGCTCGGAAAGCTGGTCTACCAACACCTCTCTCTGATCCCGCAGGTCATTCGCATTCCCGCCCCTGATCTCTATACTCATGATCTGCTGATTCAGGGTAAATATCTGGGAAGAGAGAGAATTGATCGTGTCCACATGAATCGCGATCTCATCATTGATATCCTGCTGCGTATTCTGATAATTCGTTCCGATCTCATTGATCAGATCCGTAAAATTGCCGGCCGCCTGAATAAACTGTGTGCGGTACGTGGCATCCGATGGATGGGAGGCCAGGTCCTGCATCGTATTGCTCAGATTCGACAACAGCTTCGTATAACCGGACTCGGACTGCATCTCAGTGATATAGGTCTGTAACTGCGTCAATTGTTCATTGATCGCCTCATATTCACTGTATTTGGCAGTGGCCCCGCGATACTTTGTATCGTAATATGCATTCCGAAGCTGACTGATTCCGGTCGTCTGCACACCGGTACCCATCATACCATAGGCACTGTGTACCCGAACCGCCTCGGCCGCCTTCGAGGATACCACCTGCCTGGAGTAGCCCTTCACATCCGCGTTCGATATATTGTGTGCTGTTGTATTGAGGCTGTTCTGATAATAGGTAAGACCCGACAGTCCTGTATTCAATCCTAAAAATGTTGATGGCATATTCTCACTTCCTCCCTAATACTAACCCAGTCTGCTGATCAGATGCTCCACCATCTCCGATACGACGGTAAAATATCTGGATGAGGCATTGAAGCCCTGCTGGAACCGGATCAGATTGCTGAGTTCCTCATCCGTTGATACCCCGACTACCGCCTGGCGCTGCATATCCAGCTCCTGCGCCGCCTTGTTCTGGGATTCGGCGATTCCCTCATACACCTGTCCCTTGTTGGCAAAATCGCCCACCAGTTCATTGTAATACCCCATAAAATTATTGATCACGAGACTATTCGGACCAATGCTTGCAAAATCATCCGACCACATATGAATCAACTGATCCGCCACACCCTGCAGCTCCTCCCCCATCGCATTCGAGATCGGCAGCAGGCTCGGATTCTTCAAAAGCTCATCATTCACCTCCAGATTGCCAAGTGCATATAAGGATAAATAATCGGCTTTATCCTCTGTATTGAATACCTTGACCGTTCTGGTGCTTCCGTCAGTCAGCGTGACCTCCTGCTCTGTGTAACGAGGCACCGTACTGCGGCAAAACAGTTCTGTTCCCTGCACAAAATTACTCTGCCCCAGTCCATAACCGGCCTTCTCCTCATCCAGTATCTGAATCGTGCGGATCTGCCCGGATTCGTCTACAATCTCCAGCTCCGTATTCGGGCAGAGAATATCATTGGCTCTTGTCACAATTCCATGAATCAACTGGTCAAACTGTGCAATCATATTATTCACAGTATAGGGTTCCAGATAGGTATTAAAATATTCTTTGTCCTTGACAAACTGCGCATAATCCGTCTGATACTGTGTATACTCTGTATTATAATCCGCCAGTGCCAGATCGTACTCCGCAGTCGTGGCATAGTCCGAACGAACCGGCCGGACCGGAGCCTCGGGTGCCACCGGTATATCTGTATAATTTGCGATCCAGTCACCTCTTGACAGGATCAGACCCTTGAGAGAACCGGTATCTGTCTTATCCTCTGCATTCGGAGCATTTGTCAGACTGAACACATCATCCCCGTCATCTGCCCAGATTGGAATCTCATAATCACAGGATTCGCTGACCTGCTTTACCTTTATCTCATAAACCCGGTCCATGCTCACTAACGTCCGACGCTCCGCATAGACATCCACCTGTCCATTGCCGCTCTCGCTATAACTGATCGAGATCAGGCCGCTCAGTTCATCCAAAAGGGCATCCCTCTGATCCCGGTAGTCATTGGCATTCTCCACTCCGCCGGCCTCCACCAGACTGATCTTGTGATTCAGGTCATAGATATCCTGCGCCAGTTCATTGATCCGGTCTACCTTATCCTCAATCTCCTTGTTCAGATTCTTCTGATAGGTTGTGAGCTGGTCATAGATCTGGTTTGCCTGATCAATGAAGGTAACCGCCGTTGCGATATAAGAACTTCTCGTTACAATACTGTTCGACTCCTTCTGCAGCTCCTGCGCCGCTGTCCACAGGTTCTTCATATAGACACGGAAGCTTACGCTCTCCATCTCCCCAAAATACTGCTGTACCTCGGATACCACACCATACTTCGCCTGATAATACTGTTCCCTGCCCAGCTCTGTGCGATAAGACCGGTCTACCAGTGCATCCCTTACCAGTCTTACATCGGATATCCTTGTTCCCAATCCGGCCTGATTACGCCCTACTGCATTCTTGCCAATATCCACATAAGCAAGATCCGTCAGGAGAACCTGCTGTCTGGAATACCCCTTGGTATCTGCATTATCGATATTATGCGCTGTTGTATTCATCGCATACTGATTCGACTGCATACCGGACACTCCGATATAAAAATTACCCATTGTTCCTGGCATATCTCTATCCTCCCATCTTCACCTACTGCTTTGTATCAAATGAAGAACGGTTACTTCCAAGCGTTACCCCGCTATAAGAACCCTTGTTATAATTCGCCGTCTCCGGAGCCTGATTGACGGACTGGAGCAGATTGATGGAATACTCCGTCATCTCCAGCGACTCCCGTAATAGCTCCTGATTGTGTACACTCACCTGCTTGAGCGCCTCCACCTGCCTAAGCATCTTATCCCTAACAGCAATTAAAGGATGCTGAAACTCCGGCTGTTTCTCCATCATGTGAATGATCTCGGAAACAGTGATCGTTCTCGCATCCTTGCCCAATACTGTTGCAATCTCTTCTAATGCCTGATTCCTTCTATGTGACACCGACGTTATCTCATCCACCACCTTCTGCTCCCTTGCATTCGCCTCCTGCAACCGTTGCAGATCATTGGCCACAATAACCGGTGTCTTGGCTAACGACTCCTTCCTCAATTCCTCATATAAGCTGCTCTCTTCCTCCAGAGTCGCAATTAAATTCTCAATTAAGCTTGCCATCCGGCCCTCCTTCACCTCTATCTGATCTCATACCTCTTACGGAAGCCGGAGATATGCGGTATCAGCCCCACCCGATGACTTCGCGTATGCAGCAGTGCCTTGTTCCGGAAGCGATCGCTCCCGGAACTAAATGGCTCTTGCCTCAAAGGCAGACAGAATCTTCTCTGAAAAGCTCTCTGCGCTTACATCATAGGTACCATTCGCAATGCTCTCCCGCAATGCATTCACCTTATCCTCCCTGACATCGGCAACCGCACTCAGGGCATTCTTCGCCGTCTGCATATCCTTTCCAATCCCGGAAAAGGATATCTGATCCTTTGCAGACACCGCACCCGGCTTATCAGAATTGTAACTCTTCTTCACAGATTGTGTTCCGTATACCGGAGTAATCTGATTATATACACCAATCCGCATCGTTACACCTTCCTCCTTCTCTCCCGTTCGAACCTCAGCTTATCAGTATCCAAACACGTCTGCGCTGTGGCTTCAAACCGGATTATGATATCCATGTATCAATGGATTCAATAATTATATCGGCTGCTTTTGTCAAAACATTATACCCAAATGACAGAAATCTGCCTCACGCACGGTCGCACGATCATTTACTGATCCAGAAAACGCATTCTTGCCGCTTCCCTGTGCTTCTTTGCGACAACCGACTCCTGACCCTTATACATGTCGTTCACATTTCCCAAAAGCTTATCCTTGCATGCCTGGCACAGACGGCCGGACCGGATCATCTTTCCACAGCTCTCACAGTCCAGACCAATGCCGGATTCTTCCGAAAAGGATAATCGCTCCTCCCGGATCCAGCGTCTGATCTGATTCGAAGACACATCATTCGCCTCTGCCACCTCTCCGATTCCCTCATGCGGATGCTCCCTGATGTACTCCTTTACCTTCTGAAACTTCTCCTCCAATTTGTCCTTGCATGCCGGACAAATCGATGGTCCGGTCAAATAATTGAACAGCTTCTTACATTCCTTACATGTTCTTACTTCCATACCTCATACCTCCTAATATCCTTTTCCAATCGCCACACTGGTGTAACAGACCATCCCCGCTCCCGCTGCCAGCAGCACTCTCGTACATGCCTCCACCGTAGCCCCGGACGTATAGATATCATCCACCAGCAGTATCTGGTCTAATTTTATCTTATTTTGACCGATTTTAAAAGCGTTTTTTAGATTTTTCATCCTCTCCGCATCATTTAATTCCTTTTGCGGGTTTGTGTCCACAATCCGCTGTAAATAATCCGGATAAACCGGCAGATTCAACCGCCTGCCCAGATATCCCGCCAGCACCTCTGCCTGATTGTAGCCCCGCCTCCGTCTCTTATTCCGGTGTACCGGCACCGGCACCAGTCCGTCAAAGCCAAGTCCCTGAAGCATCTCCCCGTACTGCCCGCAGATACAGTCTGCAAAAAACGCTCCATATTGTCTCTGATTTTTATATTTGAATTCGTACAGCGCTCCCTTTAACGGCTCCCTGTAAACGAACACAGGAAATCCTCTCTCATAGCTCTTCGGTATTCTGGAACAATCCTGACAGTACTCATCCTCCTCCCGCTCCAGTGTCTTCCCGCATCTCATACAGCATGGCATTTCGATCCTCTTCAGTCGTCCAAGACATGCCCTGCACACCACCCCTTCTCCATATGGCCGGAGCTCGTCACACAGAGGACAGCGTTTGGGATAAAGCAAATCCAAAACTACATTTTTTTGATTCAATTTATCACCCCCAGCTCCTCCATCTCCCTAAGGCGCACATCCAGAGATGAGTATCTCTTCTGCTCATCATTATTCTGTATCATGTTCTCCACCAGTCTGCCATTGCCCACAATGACCACGCACTGTCTGGCCCGCGTGACCGCCGTATAGAGCAGGTTCCGGTTCATCAGTACCCTCGGGCCGGAGAAGAGCGGCAGCACCACGGCAGGATACTCACTGCCCTGTGATTTATGTATTGTGATGGCATAGGAAAGCTCCAGTTCATCCAGCAGATTATAGGGATACCGCACCTCCCGGTCATCATCAAACAGTACCACTACCTCCTCATTGTAATCGTCCACCTCCCGAATCACACCCATGTCACCGTTGAACACTCCGACCCCTTCCTCGGTTTTGAATCTTCCCTTTCCACTATACACACACCACTCCAACTTATAGTTGTTGCGGATCTGCATCACCTTGTCGCCCTCGCGGAACACGGTTCCGTTATTCAACTCCTTTTCCCTCTTGCAGGCATCCGGCGGATTCAGCACACGCTGTAATTCCGCATTCAGACTGCCGACTCCCAGCTCACCGTTGCGCATGGGTGTGAGTACCTGAATCTCCGCTGCGGAACAGCCCACATAACCCGGAAGCTTCCCTGTCAGCAGCAGACCCACCTCTGTCGCCACATCCTTTGTACTGGTTCTTGGCAGGTAAAAGAAATCCTTACTCTTATTATCCATCCGGATGGATTCCCCTTTGTTGATCTTATGGGCATTTTCCACGATCATGCTGCCCTCCTCCTGACGAAAGATCCGGCTTAGCGACACCACGGGCAGACAGCCGGAACGGATCATGTCTTTTAACACATTGCCGGCTCCCACGGACGGGAGCTGCTTCTCATCCCCCACCAGAATCAGGTGGGTACCCGGCTGAACGGCTGACAGGAGCGCATGCATCAGTGCCAGATCCACCATAGACATTTCATCGATAATCACTACATCTGCCTCCAGCGGATTCGAGGCATTGCGTTCAAACCGGACACCGGTATTGTCCTTTTCCTCTGACACACCGCCGCTTAATTCCAGCAGCCGGTGTATCGTCTGGGCCTTATATCCGGTCGCCTCCGTCATGCGTTTGGCTGCACGTCCGGTGGGTGCCGCCAGAAGAATATCCGCCTCCTCCATTTCAAAGTACCGGATGATGGCATTGATCGTGGTCGTCTTACCCGTTCCCGGCCCCCCTGTTATGATCAGAAGTCCCTGCCCCGCCGCCTGACGGATCGCCTCCTTCTGCTTCTCATCCATCCGGAGCTGCCCTGCATCCTCAATCGAGGCGACAGCCTCATCAACCGCCTTCGCCCGAATCTGCACGCTTGCCTTCGTCTCTAGCAGCATACGGGCTGTATCGAGCTCTCTGTGATAATGATGGGAAGCATAGATAATGACTTCCCCCTCCCGTTCCCGGAACACTACCTTGCCCTCCACCTGCAGATTCATCAACTGTGTTTCGATCGCGGCATCCTCCACTGCAAACGGATTCTCCTCATAGCGTTCGCTCTTCCGGTCACCTCCGGTTCCGGCGAGCAGTTGTCTGGTCCAGCTTAACAGCAGACGCTTTGGCAGATAGATATGCCCTAGTCCGGTCGCCTGATTCAGCGTATAGAGCAGCGCCGCCCGCACCCGGAAATCCGACTGCATTCCAATTCCCGCCCTTGCAGCGATCGAATCCGCAATCTTGAATCCCACCCCGCTTATATCCTCTGCAATCTGATACGGATTCTGTCTGACAATGGTATACATCTTCTGTCCATACTCCTTAAAGATCTTCACTGCCAGATTCGGAGAAATCCCAAACCCGGACAAGAACATCAAGGCCTCCCGCATAGCCTGCTTTTCAATGAACTGCACGCCGATCTCATTTGCCTTGCGTTCGGATATACCCTTGATCTCTGCCAGCCTCTCCGGTTCCTCCTCCATCACCCGGAACGTATCCTTGCCGAATTTCTTCAGGATCCGCTTCGCCATGATCTCACCGATCCCCTTAATGGCACCTGACCCGAGATAGCGCTCCATGCTGACCAGATCGTCCGGAAGCTTCGTCTCATATTCATATACTTTAAATTGCAGATTATAACTCGGATGTTCTACGTATTCTCCTCTTGCCAGAATATACATCCCTTCTTCTATTCCGGACAGATTCCCGACAAAAGTTTCATCCTCTCCATCCGCCGTCTCCACTGCAAAAACGACGTACTGATTCTCCTCATTTTTAAAAATTATCTTTGAAACTGTGCCTTCCCGTTCCATGTAAAATCCTCATTTCTATTGATGTTTTTCGTATTCTCATCCTGTCATGTCAGAGAGCATATGACCAGCTTTGACACGATGTTAACTATAAATTATCAAAATTTAACTTATTGTTAACATTTATATACTTTTTGTGTCATTTCATTTATACTATTATTGAGTGTCGTTTTAAGTTTTGCTCCGTTGTTTCGGATTCCACATCACAAAAGAGGGGGGTACATATGAATATCGAATATCAATCTAATGTTCCGTCATTTGAAAACCGTGATTTTTTTGTAGATCTGGGAGAACACATCTCCTTTTACCGGAGACGTGCCAGAATCACACAGGAAGAACTGGCAAAGCGTGTCAACATCACACGCTCTTACATGTGCCGGATCGAAAGTGCAAACTATTCCCAGTCCTTTTCTCTGGAATTGTTATTCAACATAAGCAGGGAGCTGGATGTGGAACCAAGATATTTTTTTGAACCCTTTCCTGCGCCGGAGAGGGAGGAGCCGCCAACTGAATGAACCGTATGTTTCACGCAGGGTGCTTTTTTGAGAATATCGACAGACAACGCAGGTATACGGCGGGTGCACGATGTCCTTCGGACATCTGTTGCACACCGGCCGAATCGAAGACCGCTGAGATTTTTCTTTGGAGAAAAGCCTCTTAACGAACCTCCGCTCCATGCGGCATATCCTTCTCCGCCGTCACCAGCGCCAGATTACCCTTGTCATCCTCGGCACAGAGGATCATTCCCTGCGATTCAATCCCCGCCAGCTTTGCAGGCTTTAGGTTGGTGACCACGACCACCTTTTTTCCCACCATCTCTTCCGGTGAATAATGCGCCTTAATACCCGATACGATCTGACGCACCTCCCCTCCGATCTTTACCTGGGAGCAGAGCAGCTTCTTGGACTTCTTTACCTCCTCACAGGCGAGGATCTCTCCAATCCGGAGCTGCAGCTTATCAAAATCCTCAATGGTGATCTCCGGCTTCTTTTCTATGTCGATCCCCGGATTCTCCGGCTCTTTCTGCAGTGCCTCCACCCGCTCCATCACCTCACGGATATCCAGTCTCGCAAAGAGAATCTCTGGCTTCTTTGTTACCCTTGTGCCGGATGGATACGTCCCAAAGGTGTCCAGATCCTCTATGCTCCGCTTCGGTGCCTGGAACTGGGCAGTGATCCTCTCTGCGGTCTCCGGCATAAACGGTTCTAACAGGGCTGCTCCAATTAAAATGCTCTCCGCCAGATTATAGAGAACGGTCGCCAGACGGTCTGCCCTGCTCTCATCCCTGGCCAGCGCCCACGGCATGGTCTCATCGATATATTTGTTACAACGCTTAAACAGATTGAAGATCTCTGTGATCGCATCTGCCACCCGCAGCCGGTCCATTGCCTTTGCCACCCGCACCTTTGTGTCCACGGCATAGCGGATCAGCTCATCATCTACCTCCCCGCTCACAGACGGATTGGAGACCACTCCGTCAAAATATTTGTTGGACATGGAAATGGTGCGGTTTACCAGATTCCCCAGCGTATTGGCCAGATCCGAGTTCAGACGCTCCACAAACAGCTCCCATGAGATCACACCGTCATTTTCAAATGGCATCTCATGCAGCACAAAATAACGGACTGCATCCACACCGAACAGATCGACCATGTCATCCGCATAGATGACATTGCCTTTGGACTTGCTCATCTTGCCGTCACTCTGGATCAGCCACGGATGCCCAAACACCTGCTTTGGCAGAGGCAGGTCAAGCGCCATCAGCATGATCGGCCAGTAAATGGTATGGAATCTCAATATGTCCTTGCCGATCAGATGCAGATCACAAGGCCAGTACTTCTCATACAGCGCATCGCTGTTTCCATCCATATCAAAGCCCAGTCCGGTGATATAGTTGGACAGTGCATCAATCCACACATAGACAACATGCTGCGGATCAAAATCCACCGGAATTCCCCACTTGAAGGAGGTACGGGATACGCACAGATCCTGAAGTCCCGGCAGCAGGAAGTTATTCATCATCTCGTTCTTGCGGGACTCCGGCTGGATAAACTCCGGATGCCCGTTAATGTATTCGATCAGCCTCCCCTCATATTTGCCCAGCTTCAGAAAATATGCCTCTTCCTTCGCCGGCTGGCACGGTCTTCCACAGTCCGGACATTTTCCATCCACAAGCTGCGACTCGGTAAAGAAGGACTCACACGGTGTACAGTACATTCCCTCATACTCACCCTTGTAGATATCTCCCTGATCATACAGTTTTTTAAAAATCTTCTGCACCTGTCGTTCATGATCTGCATCCGTTGTGCGGATGAATTTGTCATAGGAAGTATTCATCAGATCCCAGATCCGCTTAATCTCCCCTGCGGTCTGATCCACAAATTCCTTCGGGGTGATGCCCGCCTCTGCCGCCTTCAGCTCAATCTTCTGTCCATGCTCATCCGTTCCGGTCTGGAAACGGACATCATAGCCCTCGAACCGCTTATACCTCGCAATGCTGTCAGCCAGCACGATCTCATAGGTATTGCCGATGTGAGGCTTGCCGGAAGTATAGGCGATTGCGGTTGTAATGTAATAAGGTTTCTTTGACATGTTTGGTCTCCTCCAATTCCTTCTTTTACCGGTTGTCAACCGGCTTCTTCTGAGATGATACATAAAAAGGGGAAAGTCTTATGCGTTGTCCGGCACACCGGATCCCGCCTGACCGGATTCCCTGTGCCACTATAAAAGCCCGCCTTTAAATACTCTTAAAGGCGAGCTCTGCTCACGTTACCACTTTAATTCACCGACACATCACTGTACCGGTCTCTGTATCTGGCAGTCACCAGATTACACTGTAACGGGTGCGCCCGTCTCATGCTTAGTATAACCCATATTCCACATATGTTATACACCTCACATGAGAAGCTCCAAGACCATCTTCCATGTGTTCCGTCTTTCCCTGCTCTCAGCTTCCCAGGTTCTCTGTCAAATTCTTCCCACATGTACTCTTCTTTTCATCGCTGTTTCTCTCTGACTGACCCCTATTATATGCAAATTTTCACGATCTGTCAACCATGCACCCTTCCAAAGAGCGGGGCAAACGATAATTAAAGAGTTATGTCTTCCACAGATACCCCTAAAGCAGACAGCTTCGCAGTTGTTACCCTGATATAATAATCAAGCTCCTGATTCTCATGTCCGCCATTTGCTTTTTTAATATGCTGCAATTCATTATACCTGTCAATCGTTGTTGTTATCAACTCTTTATCTGTTATTTCTTCAACCATCCCTTCATCACATCCCTTTTCATAATATAACTGCATTATACTCAAAAGACACAAATAAGTAAAGCGGGGCAATCAAAAACTGTTCAGCAGTCCCTGCACGCCCTGCTGTTCATAGACGTCTTTGTAATATTTGACTTCATTGCGGATCAGTTCATCGATGACCCGCATGCCCAGCAGCTCCACGGGAGCCTTATCATCGGTCATGATATAATTGCCTGCATCATATGGTGTCAGATTCTGCTCTACCCTCTCCATCATGGAGATCAGGTCATCGTCTGTCTCGGCAGCCGTATTTTCCAAAAATGTCTTCATCATATCCGGATTATCCGAGGCAAACAGTTCCCGGTTCGTGGAACCGGATACATCCACCGTATAGACCTCCGGGAACACACTGGCGATGGTATCTGCCAGATACTGGTTGATATTGCCCTCATCCGTGCCCCGCATGTTCATATTGACGACCATCACACCATCCTCTGTCAGATGGTCTTTTACCAGCGTAAAGAACTCGACAGAGGACATCTGAAATGGAATCGTGATATCCTGATAGGCATCCACCATGATCAGATCATAGGTTTCGTCAATTGCATTCAGATATGCTCTGCCATCGTAGGTTGTCACCCTCACCGTGTCCGGCAGTTCAAAATACCGGGAGGCCAGTGCGGTGATCTTCTCGTCGATCTCCACTCCTTCCATAATCATATTATCGAAATATCTCGTACACTGGGTGGCATAGGTTCCGGTTCCCATGCCGAGGATCAGAACCTTCAGTTGATCCTTTTGCTTTACTCCCGTCATATAAGGAGCTGCCATCGCATAGTCGTAATACATGCCGGTCAGTTCCTTCTCCTTCCTGTAGACAGACTGCACACCAAACAGGACATTGGTTGACAGAATGACACTGTCCGGATCCTCATAGACCTGAAGGTAATTGTAGACGGATTCCCCTTCGTAGGTGAGCTCCTTCTCCCAGAAGGCAAAGCTGGTGTCATGTCCCAGAATACAGCAGAGTAAAAACAGAATGATTCCCACCGGCACCTTCTTCACAAACAGCTTCGAGCTCACAAAATAGAGCACCGCAAGCGTTAGCAGGATCCCTGCAAAGATCAGGAAGGTCACAGAGGTTCCAACAGCCGGAATGCTGATAAAGGTTGGCACAAAGGTTCCAATGATGCTGCCGATGGTATTCGATGCATTCAGGGCACCTACGGTCTTTCCGTTGTCCTCCAGACTGTCCACCGTATATTTTACAAGGGACGGGGTCACTGTTCCCAACAAAAACAACGGAAACACAAAGATGATCATACATGCCGCAAACGCTGCAACGATAAGAAAATTCGTACTGACAGTAAAAATGAGCAGTGCCGAGATCCCGATGATAATATATTTTCCCACCACCGGAATCGCCGCAATCCAGACGGCCGCCATAAGGATCCGCCCGTACAGCCTATCGGGATTCGGGTTCTTATCCGCAAAGCGTCCGCCGTAAATATTCCCCAATGCCATAGCGATCATGATCGTTCCGATAATGATCGTCCACACGATCTGCGATGAGCTGAAATAGGGAGCCAGCAGACGACTCGCTCCCAGCTCCACTGCCATGACAGACATTCCTGCAAAGAATTCGGTCAGATAGAGGTAAGTTTTGTTTTTTAAAATGGTTCGTTCCTGCATGCGATCTCCTTATGCCTTGAAAATATCCGTATTGGTCACGGAATATAACTCCGGTTCTTCGGGCTGTTTTTGATTCTTGGCTTTTCTGTGTTTTTTATTCCGTCTTTTTCCTGATTTTTTCGGATTGCGACCTGCTTTCTCATTCTGTCCCTCATTTTTGCCCGAATCCTTCTCCACATTGGTGTCATCCGTCTGTTCGTCCGAAGACTCTCTTTCCCCGTCTTGTTCTTTTTCCTCAGACGGTTCCGGCTCTCCTGCCATGATATCCGCTTCCTCAGACGATTCCGGCTCTCCTGCCCTGATATCTGCTTCCTCAGACGATTCCGGCTCTCCTGCCATGACGTCTGCTTCCTCAGACGGTTCCGGCTCTCTTGCCCTGATATCTGCTTCCTCAGACGATTCCGGCTCTCCTGCCATGACGTCTGCTTCCTCAAACGGTTCCGGCTCTCCTGCCCTGATATCCGCTTCCTCAGACAGTTCTACGTCTTCCTCCCGTCCTGTCACATCATCTGCTTCCTCAGCTTCAACGGAATCCTCATATGTGTCAGCTTCTCCGCCTATATCTTCTATATCCGGATCCGCAAGTGTCTCTTCGTCTTCCGGATCCACATCGATCCGGTCCTGCTCCCACTGTGCATTCTCCCGTCTTTCCCGCACCTTTGTGAATACCCGGCGCACCAGATCCTTCGCCCTCCATGTCCGGTGTATCCACAGTTGATACAACAGAACGATCAGGCTGATGCACGGGCACACGAGCAGAAGAAGCCGCAGGATCAGAACCGACTGCTGCTGTTCCTCTACCACCCTTGCAACATTTTCCCAATACGGATACGCAATCGTGTTGGTTCGCATACTCCGGAGCCTGTGCTCCTTCATCCGCCCGAACAGCTTCATCATCTCATACCGGTTTGTGTTCTCCACCACCTCTATGCTGTCAAAATTCAGAAGGTTTTTATTCTTCTGAAGCGAATCCTCTGCCTCCTCTGTATAGCCAAAGGCATCCCTGACCGCCTGATATGCATAATTGCTGATCGGATTCGGCAGCACCGCCTCATAACAGGTGATCCGAAGCGACTGCTTGGGCTGCTCCTTTTGTTGTTCCTGCAACTGGTCATAGAGCATATAGATGCGGTTGCCCTTGCCATAGGCCGTCCGGGTCAGAGCATCCTCCTCCACGGCCACCACTCCGGCAACGGTGTAGATCGTATTATCCATCCAGACCTGCATGCCCACGATGTCATTGGAACCAAACAAGGCCCATGCCAGTCCCTGATCCATGACAATCCTGTCATGATTCAGATCCTCACCGGATATATAACCTCCCGACAACAGTCGAAGCGGATGAAATTGAAAGAAATCCCCTCCCACTCCTACTGCCTTCACGCTGAGGGTATTGTTGTCTTTTCGCACGGTGGTATCGCACTCACCGCTATACGCATCGATCCATACTCTCACCTGCTCGGATTCCGGACTGTAGGAATCCTTGGAAAGCGTCTCCATGATGGAGGATCTCACACCGTCGATATCCTCCTCCTGCACCTCCCGCTCCGGTGAGAGAAATACACTGACCTGCGCATAAGGATTCTTCTTTGTTCCCCATCGCTTTGCCTCCTGCTGGGAGTATAACCGGTTGACAGAGCCCTTCGCCAATGCAGATACCAGAATAAATGCGATCACAAAACCTATATTGATCAGCAGAAGGAGCCATTTGTTCCAATTGCCTTTCCCTTTTTTCATATCGTTCTCCCATCTACTCTACTAATCTCACCTGCATGCCCTCCTCCAATGGTTTGGAGGAATTCGTCACTACATTGTCGGATTCGTATACTCCTCCACTGACACCGGAGGAATTATCATCGGATGCCAGCACTTCCACGTCAGCCCGTTTTACCGTATAACGGTTGCCAAGCGGAGTTCCCTTCACCTTGACTACCAGAACGAATTTGCCCTTGCTGTCCTCCTTGATGGCATTGTTGGGAACCACTGCATCGTACCGGTTACTCTTTTCTCCGACCGAAAGTGCCAGATTCTGTCCCGCATCCACGTCTCCCTTTACGTCAAAGGTCACGATCATATTCTGATTCGGATTCTCCGGATCCGCCTTAATGCTCTTGACGGTTGCGGTCACATCATCACTCCATACATTCTCCACCTTCGCCTCATTTCCAACCTTGATCAGCTTACTCTGAGCCTTTGTCACGGTAAACCGCACCAGATAGCCACTCTCCAACAGTTGAATCTTTGCGATCGGTGTTTCTGCTGTTATGTTGTCTCCGGCCTTCGCATCGACCGATGCAATCACACCATCCTCCTTTGCCCGTATTTCCGTCAGGTCACTGCTGTTTTGAATCTTGGCAACCTTCTGCTTCTGTTCCTCAATCTTATCCTGTGCTGCTTTCAGATCCATAGCCTCCGACTGCTGCGACAGGGAATCCTCCTCCTTGCGCTTTTGCAGAGCGATCAGTAACCGGTCTAAGGAATCCTGCTTTGCCTTCACGTCTGCCTTTGCGGCTTCCAGCGTAGTTGCACCGCCTAATTCCTCCACCTTTGCATTCTGCTCCTCTAAGGTCTTTTGCAGAGCCGCCAGCTCTTTGGTCTCTTTGTCGAGGTCGCTCTTTAGCTGATTGTAGGTAGTGCTGATGGTTTTCAGGGATTCCGCCGTTGCCTGTGCCGTCTTCAGATCCAGCTCCTTATTGCTGATCTGCAGCTCCTTGTCGCGGATTGAACGCTCCAGTATCTTGGTATCCTCACCCTCTGCCTTTGCAGCCTCCAGATCTTCCTTGAGGTCAGCAAGCTCTGTCTTCAGCGAAGCAAGCTCTCTGGTGTCAGCCTCCACCTGTTCCTTAGCCGCATCATAGCTTCCAACCTCTCCATAGGCATTGATCTTTTCCTGAAGGGTATCCACCTTTTTCTGTTTTTCCTCCACCTTTTGCTTCGTGCGGGCTGCCTCCTTCTTTGCGGCATTCAGGGCTTTGTCATTCGATGTGGCCTTTTCCTTTGCCTTGATGGCCTCCTCTAATGCCTCCTTCGCATCGGCAATATCCATATTGTCCGTGGTATAATCCGGCATGCTCTTTAACAGGGACTTGGCATAATCCAGCTCCATCTGTTCCAGAGTGTCCTGTGCCTCCTTCAGCTCCGTATTCTCGCCCTCCTCAAAGGTAAACAGCACATCATCTTTCTTGACGGTATCTCCAACCTCCACCTTTACCTCCTTGACGGTACGGGCTCCACTGACGGTCACCTCGTAATCCGAGTTGGTCTCCACATTGCCCTGTCCCCGCACCTTACTCGATACGGTTCCGGTGGTGACCGGCTCCGTTGCCACCTCCGGCAGGGAATAATTCATGATCGTATTGGAAAAGAAGGTTAAGATCAGCAGTACCACCAGAAAGATTCCCGCTATCTTTTTTATTATCCTCTTACGACTTGTCTCAGTTTCCATTCTTATCCTCCTTAGCCTTGTAATGACATGCACTGCCACGCAGCACCTGTCACATCAACGACAGCCCTGTCCCATTCATTTGGCTGCCTCCCTATCCTTTCCAATGTCATTAAGTTAAGAATTAGCCAGTAAACAGCTACCGGGTATGGTCTATGTTTCACAATGCAGGGCTATCTGCGGACGTCGGTCCTTAATGAGCAGCCCAGGCTGCGAATTTAGTACCGTTACGTCTGCAGCTAAGCGCAAGCGTGCCCGGAATGGGAAACATATACCATACCTGGTAGCGTCCGGC
>JAFVCQ010000040.1 GCA_017479085.1 Lachnospiraceae bacterium
AGATTGAGTTTGAGCAAAAGAAATTCATGGATGAGCTTCTGCGCATGCTACAGTTCTTTTCTCTGAATAAGCCGTTGGTTCTCGTATTGAACCGGTTTCATGCTGCAGGGCTTTCTACGGTACGGATGATGGAGACATTGCTGAACAGCGGATCGGATAAGAATATTGCGGTGGTTGCAACCTATAATGAACTGGCACCGGAGCTGGAATATACGAGAGAGGTATGGCAGAGACTGCTGACACAGTTGGACGAGCGGGACTGTGTGGTCGATTGGACACTGAATACGGAGATGTTGGATTCGGATCTCACTTCCGGTTTCAAATTTGGCAATGATCAGTTGGAGCAGTATTATACCTGCCTGAATAATATGTATTATTTTCTGGCGCTGAATCAGGCAGAGTATTATCTGGACATCCTCTACCATAAGTTTGAGGTTGAGAAGGTATCTATTGTTCCGAATCAGAAGCTCAAGTTCCTGGAGCTGTGCGGGCTGGTCGCCATGTGTCAGGATAAGACCTCGGATGCGTTACTGTATTGCAGTGGCATGTGGACGCTGGCTGAAGAGCTTGACAGTATGAAGTGGCGATATCGATACTATTTCCTGCTGTCAGAGATTTATATGTACAGCTTTCAGGCAGAGGATGCTTTTAAGAGTGCGGAGAAATGCGCAGAAGTCTGTAAGCATCTCAATGATCCATTTCTAAGCTTTCAGGTGGATATGCTGCAATTCATGATCCACTTTCAGGCATGGCGTGACATCTGGATTCTGACCTCGGATGAACAGGCGGATGAGAAGCTGTTGAATCAGGCAGAGGAGTATGGATATTATAATCATATTGCACATATTTATGCATACTCGTTTGAGAATGACAAACAGCGTTTTCAGGATGTGCAGAAGGTCGAGAAGGAGCTGCCGAATTTTAACAAGGGTATTGATCTGGCGGCGGAGATCGGGAATTCACAGATGATGATTGAGGCATATAAGAAAAATATTATGATCGCCTCTACGAATGGATACTATGAGGTTGCCAATTATTTCTACAACAAATATTTTGAAATTGTAAGAAAGAATAACGATCTGTTTGAAGAGGCGGGAATTTACAATGGTATGGGATATAACAGTTGTACCATAGAGAAATATGCCAAAGCAAATGAATATTTTAACCAGGCACTTCTGATCTTTGCCAAACTGAATGACATTGAATACATGAATGAGACGATCTACAACATGGCAGTGAATGCGATCATGGCAGAGGAATATGTTGTTGCAGATTCATATCTGGGTACCTGCCTGAAGATTATCCGCATTATGAAGTCCAACAGTGTGCGGGTGTGTAACATATCAAAGATTTACGGATTGAAGGCCTTTTGCTGTTATCAGATGGGACTTTTATATAATGTGAAGATCTACATGCAGATCGTGGAGCAGTTCCTCGGGCATATCATTGAGTTAGAGGATAAGGATTTATACGAGATCCACATCTGGGATGACGATCTGTTTTTATACTATTTTGTCAATGCATTGTTAGAGGAGCATGCGAATCATTATGAGGAAGCACTTACACTGTTAGAGAAGGCAGAGAAATATGTCAATCGTTCTGTGGGAAGTGAGTTCTTCAACAGGGTTCCCTATGTGGTAGCCCGTGCAAGAATCTGTAAGAAGCTGGGGCAGACGGAACAGGCAGAATCCATTTTGCAGGCCGGCATGCAGTATTGTAATGAGAAGGGATATGTTTACAGAAAGAAGTTGATCAAAGCGGAGATGGAAGATCTGTCCTATACCCCGCTCAAATGGAATCTGGCGTTCAAGGGAATCACACTGGATCAGGTTGTGGAGATGGCCGTACACAAGGGTGTTGTGAGGGATTATGAGGAACAGATGGAGGAGATCAACTTCTTAAGTATCTGGCAGAAGGTCGTCAACAACACCGAATCCTCCATTCAGAGGATCATTGATAATGCGATTGCAACCTTAGAGAGCAGCTATGAGATTGACGAGGTGATCTTTATCCGGATCGAAGAGGGTAAGCCGGTGATCAAATACAACGATTCCGTGTACACGATTGATGAGGACAAGGTGGATTATCTGGTGGATTATTTTGACCGGAACCGGAAGGAATTTTCGATTACCCGTATGGATAAGGCATATGTGAAGCATAAGGATCTGATTGAGAGGGTGTTTGGCATGAACTCCATCAACACCCTGATCTGTGCACCGATTTTCGTAAATGAACAGTTGAGTGGACTGTTTATCGCGAGTGTTGCGATTGGAGCGGATTGGAACTATAAGGCAAAACGGTATGAATTCGGAGAAAATGATCTGGCAATCCTTATGATGTTATACCGGCAGTTGTTAGATGCCATAGAGAGGATGGAGACACAGAATCATATTAAGAGTATGAATCATGAACTTCAATTTGTGAATGGCAAGCTGAAGGAGCTGGCAGTCAAGGATATTCTGACAGGACTTTACAACCGGCAGGGATTCAAAGAAGAGCTGGAGATTCAGATGAACCGGGCGGGCAAGCTGGGGAGGAAACTGGCGATCTCCCTGCTCTATGCGGATCTGGATAATTTTAAGTATTATAATGATACGTTTGGACATAATGTAGGAGATCTGATCCTGAAAGAATTTTCAGCTCTGATCAAGCGAATCTGTGGCAACAGAGGATATGCGGTACGGTATGGAGGAGATGAATTCATCCTTGTATTGTACTCCATTGACCGGACAGAAATTGAGCGCGCGGCAAAGGAAATCTATGATACGTTGGAACGGGAGAAGGGGTTCCAAAAGCAGATTGCAGAGGAGCTGGGAACGGAGGTCGATATTCCGGAGGAACGCTATGTATCCTGCTCGATCGGAATTTCGGAGACGGTTCTCTCCCATGCAGATATGACATCAGGAAAATTGGAAGAGACACTGAAGAAAGCGGACGAGATGATGTATTATGTCAAGAAGACGACAAAGCACCGCTATGTATTTTATGAAGATATCATCGCAGAACAACAAAAGAATCAAACCGACTGATCAGGACAGTGTATTGCAGAAGCTGCAATACACTGATTCTTTGTGTTCTTGACAAAATGATAACGTATGATACAATAACGGGGTTGGTAATGGATGGGATACAATAGGGAATCAGAACCCGATGATATAGGATAATAGGAGGATGATACAATGGCAACAGCATACAATCATAAGCTGATTGAGGGCAAGTGGCGCAAGAAATGGGAAGAGAGACCGATCAATGTGGAGGATGGGAAGAAACCGAAATATTACTGTCTGGATATGTTTCCATATCCGTCTGGCAATGGGCTTCATGTAGGACACTGGAGGGGATATGTAATCTCGGATGTGTGGAGCCGTTACAAGCTGATGCAGGGATACTATCTGATCCATCCGATGGGATGGGATGCGTTCGGACTTCCGGCAGAGAACTATGCTATTAAGAATGGGGTGCATCCGGCGATTTCCACAGCGGAGAATGTGGCAAATATCAAGAGACAGATCAACGAGATCGCAGCAATCTATGACTGGGACAGAGAGGTGAACACGACCGATCCGGATTATTATAAATGGACACAGTGGATCTTTGTGAAGATGTTTAAGGAGGGACTTGCCTATGAGAAGCAGATGCCGATCAACTGGTGTCCGTCCTGCAAGACAGGTCTTGCAAATGAGGAGGTTGTGAATGGAAAGTGTGAGCGATGCGGTGCGGAGGTGACCAAGAAGAATCTGCGTCAGTGGATGCTTAAGATCACGGCATATGCAGAACGACTGCTTGCAGATCTGGATAAGCTGGACTGGCCGGAGAAGGTCAAGAAGATGCAGGCGGACTGGATCGGTAAATCCCACGGTGCGGAGGTTGATTTTAAGATTGATGGCAGACAGGAGAGCATAACCGTGTATACGACCCGGCCGGATACGTTATGGGGGGCTACCTTTATGGTTCTGGCACCGGAGCACGAACTGGCTTCAAAGCTGGCAACGGATGAGACGAGGGAAGCGGTGGAGAAGTATATCTATGATGCTTCGATGAAGTCCAATGTAGACCGCATGCAGGATAAGGAGAAGACAGGTGTATTTACCGGATCCTATGCGATCAATCCGTTAAATGGCAGGAAGACACCGATCTGGTTATCCGATTATGTATTGGCAGATTATGGTACGGGCGCCATCATGTGTGTGCCGGCTCATGATGACAGGGACTTTGAATTTGCAAAGAAATTTGATCTGCCGATCATTCAGGTTATCGCAAAGGATGGAAAAGAGATTGCGAACATGACAGAGGCCTATACGGAGGCAAACGGAACCATGATCAATTCCGGGGATTGGAACGGTATGGAATCTGCTGTCTTGAAACGGGAAGCTCCTGCCATGATTGAAGAGAAGGGATATGGCAAGAAAACCACGAATTATAAGCTGCGCGACTGGGTGTTCTCGCGTCAGCGCTATTGGGGAGAGCCCATTCCGATCATTCACTGTCCGGATTGCGGTGCAGTACCGGTACCGGAGGAGCAATTGCCGGTTCTGCTTCCGGATGTAGAGAAATATGAGCCGACCGGAACCGGAGAATCGCCGCTTGCAGCGATTGATTCCTGGGTGAATACCACCTGCCCGTGCTGTGGAAAGGCAGCGAAGAGAGAGACGAATACAATGCCGCAGTGGGCCGGATCTTCATGGTATTTTCTGCGATATGTGGATAATAAGAATAATGAGGAATTGGTCAATAAAGAAAAGGCAGACAAATACCTTCCTGTGGATATGTATATCGGTGGTGTGGAGCATGCGGTACTGCATTTGCTGTATGCCCGCTTTTACACGAAGTTCTTACATGATATCGGAGTGGTAGATTTCGATGAACCGTTTAAGAAGCTGTTCAATCAGGGAATGGTCTGTGGAAGAGACCGTGAGACGGGGGCTGCAACCAAGATGAGCAAGTCGCTCGGCAATATTGTCTCGCCGGATGACATGGTAAGAGATTACGGCTGCGATGCGCTGCGGTTATATGAATTGTTTATCGGACCACCAGAATTGGATTCCATCTGGGATGACAGGGGAATTGACGGTGTATATCGTTTCCTTTCCCGTTTCTATAACATGGTTGTAAAGAATATAGAGAAGCCGGGCAAGGAGACACCGGAACTCATTAAACTTCGTCACAGGATGGTATATGATATCACTACCCGTTTGGAGACCTTCAGCCTGAATACGGTGATTTCCGGCTTTATGGAGTATAATAACAAGTTGGTGGAGCTTACGAAAAGGGAGGGCGTCGATCAGGAGACGCTTCGGACAGTGGTACAACTGATCGCACCATTTGCCCCGCATGTGGGAGAAGAATTGTGGGAGGCATTAGGCGGTACGGACACGGTATTTGCAGCGGGATGGCCGACCTATGAGGAAGACGCCATGAAAGAGGATCAGATTACAATTCCGGTTCAGATCAATGGCAAGACGAGAGCGACGATCGATATTGCAGCAGATGAGGCAAAGGATTCGGTTCTTGCAAAGGCAAAGGAAGCGGTTGCGGATAAGCTTGCAGGACAGAATCTGATCAAGGAGATCTATGTTCCGGGTAAGATCGTGAATATTGTGGCAAAATAAGACAAATTGTTACGGACACAGGGACTGAGGAGTAGGCAATGGCAGATTTAAAAAAAGAGATAGAAAAGAGAAGAACATTTGCGATCATTTCCCATCCGGATGCCGGTAAGACAACGCTGACAGAGAAGTTTCTCCTGTTTGGAGGAGCAATCAATACGGCAGGCTCGGTAAAGGGAAAGGCGAATGCAAAGTATGCGGTTTCGGATTGGATGGATATCGAGAAGGAGAGAGGAATCTCTGTCACTTCATCGGTGCTTCAGTTCCAATATGACGGATATTGTATCAATATTCTGGATACACCGGGGCATCAGGACTTTTCCGAGGACACATACCGTACTTTGATGGCAGCGGATTCTGCGGTTATGGTGATCGATGCCTCTAAGGGTGTTGAGGCACAGACGATTAAGCTGTTTAAAGTCTGTGTGATGCGCCATATTCCGATCTTTACCTTTATCAATAAGATGGATCGGGATGCGAGGGATACCTTCGAGTTATTAGACGAGATTGAGACCGTGCTGGGAATTCAGACCTGTCCGGTGAATTGGCCGATTGGTTCGGGTAAGGAATTCAAGGGTGTGTATGATCGGGAGACGAGAGTCGTTTCCAGATTTCAGGCTGTCTCAACCGGAGGAGCAAAGAAAGCGGCAGAGACCGGTTATTCAGTAGAGGATGCAGAGCTTCGGCAGGATATTGGAGCGATTCTATACGACCAGTTGTTAGAGGAGGTAGAGCTGTTAGACGGTGCAAGTGAGCCGATGGATTTAGAAAAGGTCAGCAATGGAGAGCTGTCACCCGTTTTTTTTGGCTCCGCTCTCAATACCTTTGGAATCGAGACGTTTTTGAATCATTTTCTGAAGATGACAACCTCTCCTCTGCCGCGTATGTCAAATGAGGGATTGATCGATCCGATGCGGGAGGAGTTCTCTGCATTTGTCTTCAAGATACAGGCGAACATGAATAAGGCACACCGGGATCGGATCGCCTTTATGCGAATCTGTTCCGGTAAGTTTGATGCGTCGAAGGATGTCTATCATGTACAGAGTAAGCGGAAAATGAAATTATCGCAGCCACAGCAGCTGATGGCACAGGATCGAAAGGTGGTAGATGAGGCATATGCCGGAGATGTGATTGGTGTGTTCGACCCCGGAATCTTTTCCATTGGTGATACATTATGTAAACCGGGAGATAAGTTTGAATATGAGGGGATTCCGACCTTTGCACCGGAACATTTCTGTCGGGTGGTACAGCTCAATACCATGAAGCGCAAGCAATTTGTCCAGGGAGTTACGCAGATTGCTCAGGAGGGAGCGATTCAGATTTTTCAGGAATATACAGCGGGAATGTCGGAGATCATCGTCGGGGTGGTCGGGGTGTTACAGTTTGAGGTGCTAAAATACCGGTTAGAAAATGAATATGGATGTGAGATCCGTTTGGAATCGCTGCCATATAATTTTATCCGGTGGATCAAGGATCCTTCCACCGATGTCAATTCCCTCAAGCGTGCGAACGAGGTGAAAAAGGTGAAGGATATGAAAGTGAATCCATTGCTGTTATTTACGAATCAGTGGACGATTCAAACGGTACTCGAACACAATGAAGGCTTGGAGCTGCTGGAATTTAGGAAGAATTGATATGGTTAGACAGGGCAATCGCAAACTATGGTTGGGACTGCCCTGTTTTGGTGTACTAGCGATAAAACAGATTAAGCAGCATATCAACCCGCTGTTGATCCTGTGGGGACATCGTATCCTTTATCATCTGAATCAAGAGAGTGGATTCTTCTTTGGTAAAGCTGAGATTTCGCTTGGCCAATTCCTGATTGATGGACATGAATTTGGGAAGGAGTGCTTCGGGAGTTGTGAGTCTGCCATTTTGAAGCATTTCCTTGAGAATCTGCTGCTTGACGGGATGTAAATTCTGAAACTCTGGTGTGGAAGACAATTCCTGATACGTCATAGAAAAACCTCCTGATCTGATGGTTGTGACTGCACCTGTGATTCCGAACCGGCTGCCTTTTGTCCTAACTGCTCGGCCTGCTGCAGATCATATTCCGCAAAGATATTTCGAATGTTGCGGTCGAAATCCTCCGGATTGGTTGTTGATTCTGCTGATGCTGTATTGGCGGCTCCGAAAGGGGAGGCCGGAGTGGATGTTCCCTGTCCGGTCGGGCTATTTTCCTGCATCCCCTGAAGTATGGAGCTCAGGCCGGACAGATCCATGGAGGAACCGTGTGACAGCGCAGACAAAAGCTCAGGACTGAGGGATTCGTTTGGATTGCCGGAAAAGGATAGCAGCAATTGAAGCATTTCCGGTGGGATACCGGTTAGGGCACACAGCATATCCAACGGTCGATTGGAGGGGGTATGCAGACCCAGACGGGTCAGATTCTCCAGCGACCGGAATGCCTGAATGATAAGCCGGATTTCGTTGAATTTGATCAAAAGAGCGAGAGGAAGTTTCATTGGATATTCTACAAACGGAATCAAAAGCTCCAACAGAGACAAACCGGAATTGCCGGTAATCGATTCTAAAGGATGTCGGTTTGTGGGTTCCATTCAGATTCTCCCTCTGTCTTTTCTATTTAGTATATGCAAAAAGTTGACTGTTATGAAATTTTTTTGTATAATAGGAGTAGTTTGTTTGCCCGAACGAAAAGGGGGAGGTGTTTTTTTTGTATTTTAGGAATTATGAGTCGCTGCGAAAGTCTGTTCTTCTGGTTGCGGCTGCGGTGTTGCTGGTTGGGGGTATGTTTTTTCTGTTTGACAGCCGGGTTCCCGGGTTCATTGCAGTGATCCTTCTGCTTGCAGGCTGGGAATTTGAACGATCGCGCTGCAGCAGAGCCATGTACAAGATTATCTATGTGGATGAGCTGACCGGCTTGCCGAATATGGAAGAGATGGAGGTGGTAATCGAGGATAAGATTAAGAGAGAGGAAGCTTTTTTTCTTGCCATATTCGATATTAAGAATTTTAAGATTATCAATGACTTGTGGGGATATGAGAAAGGGGACAGACATCTGAAGTTCGTGGGGGATACGTTGAAGCAATTTTCAGATGTGTTTGAGTTTGCATGTCGCTGTGAGAATGATAATTTTGCGGTTATACTTCAGAACAGCTCCATAGCCATGGGAATGGATGAACTACATACGCTCTTTGATGAGATTGGATATCTGCCGGATAATGTGAACTATCATGTCCGGTATTCCTGTGGGTTGGTCAGACATGAGGGCAATTATGAGAATGCGCATGCGATGTTCGATTGTGCCAAGATTGCCAAGTCAATTGCCAAGCAGGATACTCAGAATCGAATTATCGTATACGATGAGAAAACCAAAGCAGAGATGATACGCAGACAGACTTTGAAGGATAATCTGCTGGCAGGTTTGGATAATGATGAGTTTCTTGTTTATCTGCAGCCGAAGTATAATTTAGAGGACGACAGTCTGGCCGGAGCGGAGGCATTGATTCGTTGGAATTATAAAAATGAGCGGTTTCTGCCACCTGGAGAATTCGTTCCTGTCTTTGAGGAGGACGGTTCGATCGGACTGGTCGATCAGTTTGTGCTTGCCAAGGTAAGTGAGAAGTTTGAGGAGTGGCAGGAGATGGGATACCCGCTTTTGCCGATCTCAGTCAATGTGTCCAGAGTGCAGCTTACCAATCGCAATCTGGTCAAAGATATCGCATCTGCTGTCAGTGCAAGGAAGGTACCGTTTGAATATATTGATCTCGAGTTAACAGAGAGTGCAGCGTTCGATGATATGAATTATCTGTTAAAGACAATGGATGATATCAAACGGGTTGGATTCAGGCTTTCTATGGATGATTTTGGAACGGGATACTATTCATTAGGTCTGCTTCAGAAGATGCCACTGGATATCCTGAAGCTGGACAAGTCTTTTGTGGATGGATACACAGATGAGGGCTGTGAAAAAGAACGTCTCATGATCAGTGATATTATCAACATGGCGCATCATCTGGGAATCACAGTATTGGCAGAGGGTGTGGAGACAAAGCTGCAAAGAGATATGCTGAAGGAGGCGGGCTGTGAGATTGTCCAGGGATACTATTACAGCAAGCCGATTCCGATTGCCGATTATGAAAAGCTGTTGCAGCAGCAGGTACAGGAAAATGTAGGATAAGGAAGCGCAGGGTAGCGTCTGATTTTGGAGCGAGATGGAAACGGTGTTGTTCCGGAATCAGACGCTAATTTGTGTATATACCAGAATATGGAGAAAGGGTCAGAATGAATTTACAGGATTTTTATAGTGGAAATGAATGGTGGGCTCATGAATATTTTGGTAGCCATATAGAAGAAAATGGAGTCTGGTTTCGTGTCTATGCCCCGGGAGCAAAGAAGGTGACCGTGATTGGGGAATTCAGTGCATGGCATGACATCGAACTCTCCTGTCAGGGGCGTGGTGGTATATACAGTGCGTTTCTTCCGATGGCAAAAGAGGGACAGATGTACAAGTATCGAATCTATCATCACGATGGTACGGTGACAGATAAGGCAGATCCCTATGGGTTTGGCATGGAGCTGCGGCCTGCGTCGGCATCCATTATAAGGAATCGGTCGTTTTCCTTTACAGATCAGGCTTGGATGGAGCGGGCGGAGAAAGGTTACGACCGCCCGGTGAATGTGTATGAGCTGCATTTTGGTTCATGGAAGGCAAAAGGAGATCGCTGGTATCGCTATGAGGAATTGGGAGAAGCGTTGATTCCTTACTTAAAAGAGATGGGCTATACCCATATTGAACTGCTGCCGCTGAATGAGCATCCGATGGATTCTTCGTGGGGGTATCAGAGTACAGGCTTCTTTGCACCAACAGCCAGATATGGGGACTGTAATGGGTTAAAGGCCTTTGTGAATCAGTGTCATATGGCGGGAATCGGTGTCATTCTCGATTTTGTGATGGTACATTTTGCGGTGGATGATTATGGATTATGCAGGTTTGATGGAACATCGCTTTATGAGATGGCAGATGGCGACTCGCAGCGGAGTGAATGGGGTTCCTACAATTTCTGCCATGCCAGAGGAGAGGTCGCCAGTTTTTTGAAATCCTGTGCAAATTACTGGCTTACCGATTATCATTTTGACGGACTGCGCTTTGATGCCATTTCCAATATCATATACCGGGGGGGGAGACAGGAACGTGGAATCAACGAGACGGCTCTGCGGTTTGTGCAGAGCTTGAATACGGGTCTGCATGCCTTGCATCCGAAGGTAATGCTGATTGCCGAGGATTCCACCAGCTATTTGAAGGTTACTGCTCCGGTAGAATATGGTGGACTCGGCTTTGATTATAAGTGGGATCTGGGTTTCATGCACGATATCTTTCAATTCTTTCAGAGTTCTCCGAATCGACGCAGGGAGCTATACGGGACACTGCTGTTTTCCATGCATTATTTTTATAATGAGCTGTATCTGCTGGCATTCTCACATGATGAGGTTGTACATGGAAAGAAGACAGTGCTGGATAAAATGTATGGCACCTACGAGGAGAAATTTGCCCAGTGCCGGACATTATTTTTGTATATGATGATGCATCCCGGGAAAAAACTTCAATTTATGGGAAATGAGATCGGACAGTTTCGGGAGTGGGCAGAATACCGACCACAGGATTTTGAAGTGTTGGAAGCCTTTCCGATGCATACAGCTTTCCGGCGCTTCTGCCGGGATTTGAATCAGATCTATCGATTCCATCCGGCTCTCTATGAGGGAGAATATAATCCGTCCTGTTTTTCCCATGTGATTGCAGATCAGGCTTGGAATCTGGTCTATGCGTTTACCCGACAGGCAGGGGGAGAACGACTGCTTGCAGTCTTTAATTTCGGGCCGGAATGTTATGATCACTATGTAGTAAGGCTGCAAGGGAATCATATGTTGAGCGAGCTGATTCATACGGCCGGTGATATCTATGGGGGAACCGTGCAGGGTCATACACAGGAGCTTCCGGTGAGAAACGGACAGTGTCAGATGCGTCTGGAACCGTATTCCGGGCGATTATTCCATATACGATAGTCGGAAAGGATGCAGATTTGCCAGTAGGGCATATACCATTCCCGGCAGTTACGGTTTCCCTGAATGACAGTGACAGGTTTTGGAGATGCATGAATAGGAGGATAGATGGATGTTGACAGAGTATATTACAAGGATGGACTTTACGATTTTGGATTGGATACAGGCGCACCTGCAATGTGAATTTCTGGATCACTTTTTTCCGGTCTTTACCTGTCTGGGGGAGAAGGGCTGGTTTTTTATCCTGTTTGCGGTGATTCTCCTTGGTATCCCCAAAACCAGAAAGTGGGGAGCCTGTCTTACATGCAGCCTGTTGTTAGGACTTTTGTTCGGCAATCTGATCATCAAAAATATTGTGGCGAGAACGAGACCGTATGATATGGTGGACAACTTTATGCTTTTGGTCGAGCGGTTGAGTGATTATTCCTTTCCGTCCGGACATACACTGGCGGCGTTTGAATTTCTGGCTGTGATCTGTATGATGCCGGTCAAAAAGCTCTATAAGGTGCTGGCGGGTGTTTTCGCTTTTACCATGGCATTCTCCCGGCTGTATTTGTATGTGCATTTTCCGTCAGATGTGTTGGCAGGGATGCTTCTGGGAACTCTGTTTGGGGTGATGGGAGTTCGTATTGTGACTATGATCATGTAAGAGGAGCACAATATGAAAAAGAGTTCCAGACCGTTTCTGGTTGGCTGTATCATTGTGCTTGGACTTGTCGGTGTTTTCGCCGTGAAAAGAGGCGCATTGTTTCAGAGTGATGTTTTGCAAACCGTCACAGAGGAGCCTGCGGAACGATCAGGTGTGGTGGATTCGGATGATATGTTAAGGGATACACTGGAGGCTGATCTGAATCACACGACAGATGGGTTGGCACAAAAGGAGCCGGATAAGGTGGAGATCTATACTGGGACCGGATCACATGCAGATCAGGGGAGAATTGTCATATACAGTAATGTACCTGCAAATGATCCGTACTGGATCGAGGTGCAGACATCAGAGACTGGCTGGGTCAATTTGTATCTGGTTCATCAGGAGGAAAAGGATTATATTCTGGAGCTTGCAATGGAGGATCGGGAGGGAAACGGTAGTTTTTCCTATCAGATTTATTATTTTGAGGAACAGGTGGGGACAGAGCTTGGTAAAATAATAAAAGAGGAAGGTGAGTTTTCATTCGAAGGAGGAACGATACAGAACGCATATGACAGGTGGAAGGAAAAGACCGTGGATTATCTTTTAGATGCCAGATTACTGCTCAGCACACAGGATGGGCAGGTGAAAGTGGAATCGGATGTAGAGGATGCTCTTTTTCCGGTACTTTCAGCAGTGGATCAAAAACCTAACCATACCTTGCTGTATGGTTAGGTTTTTGAATCAAAAGGAGGGACTCATTGCTGATATGATGCTAAGAAATCCCGAAGTCTTCCTGTCGCCAACTTTAGATCATCCAGAATTGGCAGATACACGATTCGAAAATGATCTGGTTTTTCCCAGTTGAATCCGCTTCCCTGTACGATCAGTACGTGTTTTTCGCGGAGAAAATCCAATGCGAATTTTTCGTCATCCACAATATTGAATTTCTTTGTATCCAGTTTCGGGAAGATATAAAAGGCAGCATCCGGTTTGACTGTGCTGATACCCGGAATATCATTCAGGGCATTGTAGATGTATTCTCTCTGTTCATAGATCCGTCCTCCCGGAAGAAGAAGGGCATCTGCACTCTGGATACCGCCTAACGCTGTCTGGATAATGGATTGTGCCGGAACGTTGGAGCATAACCGCATGGAGGAGAGCATATTCAAGCCTTCTATATAACCCTTACAGTTGGATTTGTCACCGCTCAGACTCATCCAGCCGCTGCGGAATCCGGCGATCCGGTGAGATTTGGACAGTCCGTTAAAGGTGACGCACATCAGATCCGGAGCCAGTGAGGCGATCGAGATGTGTTTTTTCCCATCCATGACGAGACGATCATAGATCTCGTCCGCAAACAGAATCAGCTCATATTTTCTGGCGAGTGCAACGATTCCCTCCAGAATCTCTTTTGGATAGAGTACACCGGTAGGATTATTCGGATTGATAATGACAATTCCCTTTGTGCGGTCAGTGATCTTGCTCTCCATATCCTGAAGATCCGGATACCAGTTTGCCTGCTCGTCACAGATATAGTGAACCGGCTTACCGCCGGCCAGATTTGCTGCCGCTGTCCAGAGTGGATAGTCCGGGGCAGGAATCAGAATCTCATCCCCATCGTTGAGCAATCCCTGCATGCTCATGGTGATCAATTCCGATACTCCGTTGCCGGTATAGATATCATTGATCTCCACATTCGGAATCTTCTTTAACTGACAATACTGCATAATGGCCTTGCGGGCACCGAAGATTCCCTTGGAATCGGAGTAACCCTGTGATTCCATCAGATTATAACGAATATCCTGAATGATCTCATCCGGTGCATTGAATCCAAAGGGAGCCGGATTTCCAATATTTAATTTTAATATATCAATATTATCTTCGATCATCCGGTTGGCTTCCTCGACCACCGGACCTCTGACATCATAACAGACGTGGTCTAACTTGTGTGATTTTTCAAATTGTCGCATATGTTTATCCTCCTGATTTCTATATAACCTCACTTATTATAATACGATTTTTTCATTTTGTATATTTTTTTATCGATTCTTTTTTTGAAAGCACGGATCAAAGGCGATGGGTGAGCTTAGCATAGCGATGACTCAATGATATTGGTTTTGAGGTTGACAGTGTGTAGAAAATATGTTATAACTGTATCATATCAAATGGTACACTTATAACACTAAGAAAGGAGGAGGCTTATGATCGATTTGAGTTATAAGAGTAATCAGCCGATCTATGAGCAGATTATCGAACAGATGAAACTGCATGTTATGAAAGGCCATCTGCAGCCCGGAGATGCCATCCCCTCTGTGCGGAAACTGGCATTGGAGCTTGGCATCACACCGGGAACGGTCTCGAAAGCGTATCAGGAGCTGGAGCGTCAGCAGATCATAGAAACGATTCGGGGAAAGGGGACCTTTATCGCTGACAAGATTCAGATCAAGCCCGACGAGGGGAAGCTGGAGGAGAGGAAGAAGCGTTTGCAGACAGAGATTATGGAACTTAGAATGATGGGTTATGACAAGAACAGAATTGTAGAATTGGTCAAGGAGATCTATGAGGAGATGATAGAATGCTAGAGGTCAGAGAGGTAGAAAAGAGCTATAACAGAAACAAGGTGTTAAAGGGGATCAGCCTGAACGTTCAGCGTGGGGAGATACATGGATTGATTGGGGAAAACAGTGCCGGTAAGACCACGCTGATCAAGTGCGTGACCGGTATTTACCGGACAGATCATGGCAGTGTGCTGTATGATGGCAGGGAGGTGTTTGACAATCCGGAGGTAAAGGAGAGAATCGGGTATGTAGCAGATTATAATGAATATATACCATATTATACGGTTTCACGCATGGTACATATGTATGAGATTTTTTATCCAGGCTTTCAGAGGG
>JAFVCQ010000041.1 GCA_017479085.1 Lachnospiraceae bacterium
CGGGCACGCTAGCTTTGCATAGCTTCGAACTAAGCTCACGTTGTTCGCTAAGGTCTCAGCTATCCGCTTAGCTGCCGACGTAACGGTACTAAATTCGCAGCCTGAGCTGCTCATTAAGGACCGACGTCCGCAGATAGCCCTACATTGTGAAACATATACCATATCCGGTAGCTGTTCACTGGCTAATCCTTAACTAAATGACATTGATAAATATAGGAGAGGCAGAATATGGCAAATTTGACAAAATATCCGGAACCACTGGTTTTCGGTCTTGATATCGGGACAAGAAGTATTGTTGGCACAGTGGGGTATCGGGAGGGAAGTCAATTTAATATCGTTGCACAATGCGTGAAGTATCATGACACCCGGGCAATGTTGGACGGACAGATTCATGATATCAACAAGGTGGGGGAAGAGATCGTATATGTCAAACAGAATCTGGAGAAGCAATTGTCCGGACGCAAGCTGAAGGAGGTTTGTATTGCGGCAGCGGGACGCGTGCTCAAGACTGCGGTTGGCAAAGGACAGTACGAATTTCCGGACAATACCGTTGTGAATCAGGAATACATTCATTCACTGGAGATGATCGGTGTGGAGCAGGCGCATGAACTGATGGTGAAGGAGAACAACAGTGATGTGAAGTTCTTTTGCGTAGGCTATACGGTGATCAAGTATTATCTGAATGGGTATGAGATTGGGAATCTGGATGGGCATAAGGCCTATCATATTGGGGCTGATGTATTGGCTACTTTCCTGCCTGAGGAGGTTGTGGATGGACTGTATGCTGCGGTTTCTCTCGCAGAGCTGGAGATCTCGAATATGACGCTGGAGCCAATCGCAGCGATTCAGGTGGCGATTCCGGAGAATTACCGGCTGCTTAATATAGCACTGGTGGATGTGGGAGCCGGTACCTCGGATATCTGTATTACGAAGGATGGAAGCATTATCGGATACGGAATGCTTCCGAAGGCCGGTGATAAGCTGACAGAGAAGCTGATTCAGGAATATCTGGTGGATTGTGCGACTTCTGAGAAGATTAAGATGATAGGCCCCCAGAAGAAAAATATGACCTATAAGGATATTATGGGAATTCCGCATAAGATCACTCCGAAGGAGGTATATGAGAAGATCGATGATCTTTTGGAGGAGATTACGCAGGAGATTGCACAGAAGATGATCGAACTCAATGGAGGAAAGACCGTGTCAGCCGCTTTTGTGGTGGGAGGTGGTGGCAAACTGCCCGGCTTCACGGAGAAGCTTGCAAAGCATCTGGATCTGCCTAAAGAGAGAGTTGGGTTAAGAGGAGAGGAAGTCTTAGGCTTTGTGAATATCTTTGTTGAGGGCGTGAAGAAAGACCCGCTTTTGGTCACTCCGATTGGTATCTGTCTGAATTTTTATGATCAGAAGAACCGGTTTATATTCGTTCATGTGAATCAGGAACGGGTGAAGCTGTATGATAATGACAAATTAACCGTATTTGATGCAGCATTGGCCTATGGTCTGTCGAATGATCTGATTTTTCCAAGGCGTGGTGATGATCTGCATTACACACTGAATGGCAAGAAGAAGTTTGTGCGTGGAGATGCCGGAGAGGCAGCCGTGATTCGCCTGAACGGCAAGGAAACAGGGATGAACCATCTGGTGCAGGCCGGAGATGAGATTCAGATTGAGGAGTCGACGAAGGGAGAGAGTGCCAAAGCGATTTTAGGAGAGGTGGCAGATTTTAGCTCTTCACTGACTTTTATTGTGAATGATATCTCGGTAAGCTGTCCACGATATGCCAGTGTGAATGGCCGCTTGGAATCAGAATTTTACCAGATTAATGATGGAGATGACATAGAATTTCTGAACTATTATACGCTAAGCCAGCTCATGCAGTTCATGGATATTGAAACACCGCATGAGGTGTTTGTAAACGGTGCGCGGGCAGGTGCAGATACGAAGATTTATGAGAATTTTAATGTGGCATGGATCGATAAGGAGGAGATCTATAAGGCAGAGCGGTTTGTCACCGAGGAGACAGAGGAACCGGAGGATGAAGAGGAAGAGTTGAACGCAGAGCCTGCAAAAGAAGAAGCGCAGCCAGAGTTACCGGAGGATGCTCAGGAAGATACAGATGAAGAAGCGGAGAGAGGAGATACGGAAGACACTGCGAACAAGGAAGAGACAGAGAACACGGAGGAGAACGAGAGCGCAGAGGAACCGGTTAAGAGTAACCTGGTCAATCAATGGATAGAAGATATCCAGAAGAACCGTTCTAAGAAAACAAAAGAGATTAAGGTGACAGTGAATGGAACCACGATTACCCTGACCGGCAAGAAGAAATATGTATTCGTAGATATTTTTGATAAGTACGAATTTGATCTTAAGAATATTAAGGGTTCACACTTGGTTCAAAAGATAGATGGCAAGAAGGCAGAGCATTTCAGTCCGATTCATAATGGAGCTGTGATAGAATTATATTGGGAGTAGAGTGATATGGATGCACGGGTGATAATGGACATGCAGAAAAAAAGATTCATGATGCATAAAGTGATCTATATGGTCTTTTGCTTTCACAGAATTGCGATTCAGTTTGTGGGTCAAAAAGACAAGTTCAGGGATACCGTTGTCCTTTTGACCGTGATTATTCTGTGCTTTGGAATGGATCTTTTTTTTAATCGATGTGATTTCTTTGAATCACTCAAGGTGCTTCGACATGTACGTTATACACAGTGTATGCTTACATCCATTATGTTTGTATTCTTTGGGATTGACAGTAACTCAGAGCTGATGCTGCTCTGTCTGGTTATGATGTTTTTCTTGGAGTTTTTTCTCTCACTTGGAATTCAGGACAGGGAGAGGGTTTGGCTCTTTGTGCTATATATTGATCTGCCGATTGCGCTCATGGTGTTGGTGCGCACGATCATGCATCTGAACAATGCCGGAATTTTTTTATTGTTTGAAGTGACTGTATTTTTATTTGTGCTGAGTTCGGTGGTGCTGGCAAATGCAAACTATATGCTCGATCTGTATTATCGGATTTTGAAACAGGAATATGATATGGGAGGGCTGGAGCTTAAGAACCAAAAAGTCATCGATATGCAGGAACGGATGAAGGATACCAATATGCTGCTGAATGAACAGAAGAATCATTTGCAATATGCCAATCGACAGATCAGGGAGGCGAATGAGGAGATGGTGGCACAGGCAGAGATCCTGCATTTTATCTCCATGTCTTTTGAGGTTCCAAAGATTTCAAAACAGATCACGGATGCAATCATGCGGGTGAAGAAGCTTGGTTTTTGTGCGGTTTATATCAGGAAGAATGTGTATCTCAATAAGCATGCCGATTATGCTGTCCGGACGGATATTACCCATTTACAGGAAAAGCTTAAGGATCATATGGAACCGGTTTATCAGAATATGATGGAACAGGATGTGAAGGAACAGGTGTACTATGAAGATATCAGGGAGCAATTTCCGTTTCTCAAGGACGTCAATATTCATTCAGTCTATGCCAGATTGTTAGAGTGTGATGGGGAAATATACGGATTATTTATGCTGGGAGATGAGAGAGAGCATCTGTTTGATGAAAAGATGTCGTTTTATGATGCAATTCTTGCCCAGTATGATATTGCCATAAGTAACGCAAGGATTTATAATGAGATGCAGCAGATGGCAAGAAAAGACGGACTCACCGGAATCAATAACCGCGTATATTTTAATCAGTTATTTAAAGAGACGGTTGAGCAGATAAAAAAGACAGGCGGTAGTATGAGTGTGGCTCTGTTTGATATTGATAAGTTTAAGAGTGTAAATGACACTTATGGACATCTGGCAGGGGATGAGGTCATCAAACGCATTGCATCTGTAACAGAACGTATCATTGAGCAATATGATGGATTTGTCTGCCGCTATGGCGGAGAAGAGTTTGTGGCGGTGCTTCCGGATAGAAAGCTGGAGGAAGCGCAGCCGGTCATAGAGGAGCTGTTTGCGGATTTGTGTGCCCAGGTGGTGCAGTACAATGAATGGGAGATCCATATGAGTGTCAGTGTTGGTCTGACTGCATATCCGGAGATCTGTGAAGATACGGATTTGCTGTTGAAGCGGGCAGACTGGTGTATGTACTATGCCAAGGAGCATGGAAGACACCAGATCAATGTGGATGATGGCAGTATTCAGCGGGAATAGCCCATTCGAAATGGGATCATAATAAAATATGGAGGATGAAAGTATGAACGTATTTGTTGTAAATTGTGGGAGCTCTTCCCTTAAGTATCAGTTGATTGATTCGGATACAGAGGAGGTGATCGCAAAGGGCCTCTGTGAGAGAATCGGACTGGATGGAAGACTGACCCATAAACCGGCCAATAAGGAAACGGTGGTAAAGGAATGTGATATGCCGGATCACAAGTGTGCTGTGTCCTATGTGTTAGAGGCGCTTACAGACGGGCAGTCCGGTGTGATCAGGGATTTGTCCGAGATCGATGCAGTGGGGCATCGTATCGTACATGGCGGGGAGAGATTCGCTGCTTCGGTTGTGATCACGGAGGAAGTGATTGCGGCAATCGAGGAGTGTAATGATCTGGCACCCCTGCATAATCCGGCGAATCTGATTGGAATTGCGGCATGCAGAGCGCTGATGCCGACCGTACCTATGGTAGCTGTGTTTGATACGGCATTTCATCAGACTATGCCAAAGAAGGCATATCTGTATGGACTGCCATATGAATATTATGAGCAGTATAAGGTGCGCAAATATGGTTTTCACGGAACCTCTCACAGCTTTGTATCAAAACGTCTTTTGGAATTGATCGGGAAAAAAGGACAGGAGTCGAGGGTGATTGTCTGTCATCTCGGAAACGGTTCGTCTGTTACGGCTGTCAGGAATGGGGAATCGGTGGACACCAGTATGGGCTTTACCCCGTTAGATGGTCTGATCATGGGGACGCGCAGCGGAAGCATTGATCCTGCCATTGTTCAATTTCTGGCGGGTAAGCTCTCCTGTTCTGCGGATGAGGTGATGAATATACTGAATAAGAAGTCAGGTGTAGAGGGGATATCCGGAGTATCGAGTGACTTTCGGGATCTGGACAAGGCGAGCACAGAGGGGAATGAGAGAGCAAAGACGGCGCTGGAGATGTTTGCATATCGGGTGGCACAGTTTGTCGGTTCCTATGCAGCCTCTATGAATGGGGTGGATGCCATTGCATTTACGGCTGGAATTGGAGAGAACAACGCAAAGATGCGTCAGTCAATCTGCGATTACCTTGGCTATCTGGGAGTGGAGATTGATTCGGCGGCAAATCATGTCTGCGGGGAAGAGAAGAAGATATCTGGGGAACGGTCTAAGGTGGAGGTCTACGTGATTCCGACCAATGAGGAACTGA
>JAFVCQ010000042.1 GCA_017479085.1 Lachnospiraceae bacterium
CGATGCTGATTATAATGGCATGGGCACGACATTGGTGGGAGCTCTTATTCGAAAAGATCAGGCTTTTATCGTAAATGTCGGTGACAGCAGAGCATATCTGATCAGCAAAAAACAAATCCAGCAGATCACGCAGGATCACTCTCTTGTAGCGGAGATGGTCCGCAGAGGAGAGATTACTGAGGAACAGGCTAAGAATCATCCTCGTAAGAATATTATTACAAATGCGCTGGGGATCGAAGGAGAAATTCAGTCGGATGTATTTCATATCAAACTGCATAAAGGGGATCGGCTTTTCCTGTGCAGTGATGGAATAACAAATATTATTTCTGATGATGAACTTCTCAACTATTCTCAGATTTATGACTCGGCGGAGGAATTCGTCAATCATCTGATTCAAGTTGCACTGGATCGCGGTGCACCGGACAATACAACGGCTGTTGCCGTTACTATTTAAGCAGGAGGTGATCATATATGGTAAATGAAGATAAGTACATTGGAAAACTTCTGGATGACCGATATGAACAGCTCGAGCTTATTGGTTCCGGCGGTATGAGCGTGGTGTATAAATCTCTGGACCGCAAACTAAATCGCTATGATGCCATTAAAATTCTGAAAGACGATCTCATCGCCGATGATGAATCAAGAGAGCGTTTTTTGGCAGAATCCAGAGCTATTGCCATGCTTTCACATCCGAATATCGTTTCGATCTATGACGTGGGACACAGCGATGATGTAGGAGATGCTATTGAATATATCGTTATGGAACTCATCGATGGCATCACGCTGAAGCAGTATATCAAAAAACGCGGACAGCTTAACTGGAAGGAATCCCTGCATTTTTCAGCACAGATTGCAAAAGCACTTGCTCATGCCCATGAAAAGGGAATCATTCACAGAGATATCAAACCTCAGAACATTATGCTTCTGAAAGACGGCACGATCAAAGTTGCAGATTTTGGTATCGCAGCGCTTCAGAACAGTATGGGTGACTCCGATGAAGCACTTGGTTCTGTCCATTATATGGCACCGGAGCAGTCTAAAGGAGCCGCAGCAGATGCTCGTAGTGACATCTATTCTCTGGGTGTCGTAATGTATGAAATGCTCACCGGCCAGTATCCCTATACCGGGGAGACACCGGAGGAGATTGCCATTAAGCACATCAACGGCAATCCTGTCCGTCCGCGCAAACTGAATAAATCCATTCCTGTTCGTCTTGAAAAGATCATTCTTAAGGCAATGTCCAGTGATCTGCAGACCAGATACCAGACTGCAGAGGAAATGGTTCAGGATCTGGAACACTTCCGTAAAGAACAGGTTACCGAGGAGATGAAGTCCTCCATCGGACCCATCGATCTGGAACCAAAGGAAACCAAACCGGTGAAAAAGACTCCTGTCAAAAAAGAAGTGAAGGAAAAACCGGTTCCTGAAGTGGCACCCATCCGTGAAAAGGGTGAGCTAACCAAGGAAAACTATAAAAAACGCCGCAGACGTTCCCGTAAAGTCACAATGCTTACCGGAGTGTTCTGTGTGTTGCTCCTCATATTGGCTCTGGTCGCATTTCTATGGAATTTCTGGCTGAAAGATCTTTTCTCCGCCAGCGAAAAAGTGGAAATCCCCGATTTTTCCGGTCAGAAGTACGAAGACGTTATCAACAACAAGGAATACAAAGGACTGTATAATTTCTCCGAGAAGGTGGCCATCGATACTCAGCACGACTATGGTACCATCATCGGTCAGACACCTGCAGCGCATAAGAACATGTCCAAACTGTCTAACGGAATAGACATCGAGTTTACTATCAGTTCCGGATATACCCAGGTGGAAGTACCGGATATCGGTGATGGTAAATACACCGGAGAGGAAGCAAAGAAGATCCTTGAAGATGCCGGTTTTGTCGTTCAGACAAACACGGCACCATCCGGCTCCATTAAAGAAGGATATGTGATTAGCTGCACTCCGGAAATTGGTACGGATCAGGATATTGGTTCCACCATCACAATCCTTATCAGCTCCGGTCCTGAAAAAACTACGGTCGAGATGCCGGAACTGGAAGGAAAGAACATTACAGAAGTCCGTGCTATTATCGAAGAGAACAAGTTGAAATTGTCGGAGGAAATCACATATACGCCTAACAGCGGCAAGGCCTCTGGTACTGTAATAGGACAAGTTCCTAAACCTGGAGTGAGTGTCAGCAACGGCACCACTGTCTATGTAGAAGTTGCCAATTAATACATTAAGAGGTATGTATGCCGAAGGGAACGATAATTAAAGCATTAAGTGGTTTTTATTACGTAAAGACTACGGACAAGATCATACAGTGTCGTGCCAGAGGAAAATTCCGTTTAGATGGAATGACTCCTCTGGTCGGCGACCATGTCATCATCATGGAAGATCAGAATGGGGAAGGAAGGCTTGAAGAAATCCTTCCCCGTAAAAATTCCTTCATACGACCGGCAGTAGCCAATATCGATGTCATGGTATTTATTGCTGCCAATACGAATCCCATTACCGATCCTTTTCTCATCGACCGGGTGTCTGTTATTTCCGAGTATGCTGGGTGTGAAACCGTGATCTGTATCAATAAGACGGATATAGATTCAGGAGAAGAATTGTTTTCTATTTATGAAAGATGTGGATTCCGTGTGATCTCCACAAGCGCTCTTACCGGATCCGGAATTGTAGAATTGAAAGAGCTTCTGAAAGGAAAAATCTCTGCATTTACCGGCAACTCCGGTGTTGGGAAATCAAGTATACTCAATTCCATTTCACCGGAATTGAATCTGAAAGTGGATGATGTAAGCGATAAACTGGGTAGAGGCAAACACACCACCCGGCATGTAGAACTCCACGATATCGGAGAGGATACATATATTGCGGACACTCCCGGATTTGCTTCCTTTGATGTTGATATGATTGCCGGGATTGAGAAAGAAGATCTCCCTGCATGCTTCCCGGAGTTTCGTCCTCATTTGGGAAAATGCCGCTTTGACGACTGTTATCATATCAATGAACCGGACTGCTCCATTCTGACCGCTGTAGCGGAAGGTGAGATACCGGAAACACGTCATCAGAGTTATGTACGTTTATTTGAAGTTGCAAAAAACAGGAAAGACTGGGAGAACAAGAGCAGAACAAAAAGTGGCAGAAAATAGTGTTGCTTATGGC
>JAFVCQ010000043.1 GCA_017479085.1 Lachnospiraceae bacterium
AACATATGTATAATATATTAGATTTATTATATCATTTATACATATGTTTGTAAAGAAAAACCGACTGTAAAACACTGATTTTATGCGACTTTTAATGGATTATTGCATAACCTATGTATAACAATTTCGGGAGATTAGGTTCCAAATTTTGCTTTATGGTTTGCATCTATCATCTTGTAAGTGGCCGCATAAGCAGTTGCCGGTTTATACCATACAGTCATTCCAATAACAAATAATATGTATACCATCAATAGCTTTTATCGTTTCATAGCTACCTCCTTGCTTATTTATTGAAATCGTATAAATCACAGGTCACAGAAAGCAAACCCTGTGGCTATTCCAATCAGATTTTCCGCTTATATGGTGCCTCTGTAATCCCATTATAATCAAACTCCTTATACGTTACATTCAGATACGCATGATCCTTTTTCGCTTTGGCAAACAGGGTATCATACACCTTTCCATCTACCTCTACCCAAGAGTGACTGGTATCGTGGCACACGTAAATATTCTTCAGGCCAAGCTCCTTGAAGAGGAATGCAAGCGCACAGCTCTGAGACACGCAGTCTCCCTTGCCCTTCTTGAAAATATCATTGGCAAAGGTACACTCCCATCCCTTATCGTTCATAATCGGTTTCAAAAATCGATATCTGACATATGGCGGATCCATGACATACTTACAGCACGCATCTATCTTTTTTGACTTCTTGTCCGTCGGCTTGGTGATCTTCTCCACAACAGATCTTGCCGTGATCATGGTCTTGATCTTCTCAACCGAAAGCTTTGTCTGCTTTGCCGTTCCATTCTTTTTTAATTGGATGCCATCCACCGTGCAGTTTTTCTTCATTTTTCCGGATTTGCGGTCAAAATAATAATACTGCTTTCCTTTTTTGACCCATCCCTTTATCATACCGCCCTTCTTGTCAAAATAATAAGAAGAACCCTTGATCTCGATGATCTTATTCTTTACCTTCTTTCCGTTCTCATCGTAATAGTTGGTGACACCTTTTTTGGTCTGAAACCGGTTCTTCTTTCCTGCTGCATCCGAAACCGTTCCCGGAACCAGAACCAGAAGCAGTAAAAGCAGAACCCCTGTCAGTAAATTTTTATGATGCAATCTCATTTCCTGATCACTCCTCTCCATTTTTCAAACATCCATCTTTTTTATCCAACGATTCCATTCAATCCACCGCAACAATAATCCAGTTCTGCTGATCCTCTGAATGACACATAACCGAAAATCCATCAAAATATGCAATCGCGTCATAACCTTCGATGCATCCCTCATCCTGTACCAGACTGGAATATCCACCGATCGCAGCCACTAAGCTGCTCAAAGGGGAACCAACATATCCCTGCGCAATCTCTTTCTTGGAAGGCTGCTTCGCCTCCTCTGTCTTCTCTGTCGTTTGCTTTTGTTCGGTTGTCTTCTTCCCGGTCGTCTTTTTGTCCTTTTTCTTTTCAGTGGTTTTCTTACTCTTTGCTTTTTCGGTTGTTTTCTTTTCGGTCGTCTGTTTCTCGGTTGTCTGTTTTTCCGTTGTCTGCTTCTCTGTACTCGGTTTCTCAGAAGCCTTTTCCGTCGATGACGCTGTTGTCTTTTCCTCGGTCGTATCCGTCTCCTCAGTCGTCACCTCTTCGTCTGCTGTTCTTGCTTCCACAACAATCACGGTCTCCTCTGTCTTGGCACTGTCTTCTTCCGTAGCCTGTGCCTCCGTGGTTATCTCCTCTGACACGATTTCTACCGCCCTGCCTGCATCCTCTACCACATCAGCGGGTTCACTGCCACAGCCCACCAACATTCCTGCCATTACCACGGTTGATAATCCAACGAACCATCTTCTCATCTCCTGTACTCCTCTCACTTTTGTTTATTTTTCTATCTGCAACAGACCGGAACGGTATAGCCTTCCATCCTTTGTGGTGATGACCTGAATGGATATGCGGTCTGCTCCATACGTATTTTTATCAAGATACAGACCATACTGGACAGACAGGTCTGTATCCTCATCCGGCAGCAGATACGCCGCCGGAAATGCCTCATAATAACCGATTTCCTCCTCCGAATCCACTTCGATGTAGATATCCGAATCCACCTCCAGACAAGCCGGATCCACCTCGCCATAAATCGCAATGAGTTCCCCCATATCCTCCATCCGAATTGTTGTCTGCGAATCCTCCATCTGGATTAGTGTCCCTGAAAGCTCCCGCCCGGGTGCCGGCATGACCGGAACCTTGCCGATCAGAGTCGGAATATGCCGCTCCACAATCTCAAGGATCATGGTATCTGCATCATACTGACGGATCAGATCCGTGCGAAACGGTACACCCTTTGTAAAAAATCCATGCCCGTATGCATCTGCTACATACGGAAGCAGCGCATTGCCAAACGAATCCCGGAACATGACCACAGAGCCATCCGCATTCAGATTCTGCGTTTCAATCATCATATCCTCCGTGGACTTCACATCCCCCACATAAGAATAGATATGCTCCCTGTCATATATCACATTGTCATCTAAAAGGTTCCATTTCGGATAGATCATGCCTTTCAGATCTCCGGAAAAATTCTTCTCAATATGATATGTCTCATCCGTATAGTCCACATGCTCCTTCCCAAGTCGTGTCAACAGACGGTCACATGCAAGGACAGCTCCTTCATTGTTCCAATGGGAATCCAGCTTATGGTACATCACCTTGTCCACACTGTCAAAGGCCTCATGCAGATTGACAAAATGAACCCCCTGCTGCATCAGCTCCGGCACGAGATGGGAAAAATTATTCTCCTCCGATTCCTTCACATACCGCCCCGGCATATTTTCCGGATAAAGGGAATTCTTATTCGGAGCAATGGTTGCAACAAACTGACACCCCTCTGCCTCTGCGCCCTCCTGAAGAAGCGCCAGCACCTTCGCACAGTTATGAATTTCTCTCTCACTGAGCAGATCTCTTCCGAGATAGTCATCCAGAGTTTCCTGAAAATACAGCCATCCATGCTTTCCCACCACAACCTTTTCCGTATTGGATATCCGGAACACCCTGCTTAGCAGGATTGCATCTGCCGTTGCCATCTCCTGCCGAAATGCGAAATGATCCGAAACATAACTTGACCACTCATCAAAATATGCAGCATTGAACTTCCCGTCTTTCCTGAACCCGGGCAACGTCTGTGCATAACGCTTTTCCACACTCATATCGGTCTGGTAAAAGGACATACAAAGGAACGGAAATGCAAGGAGAATGACAAAAATTCCAATATAACATATCTTTCCACGCTGACTCATTTCCTGCCTCCTGCTAAAATCGAAAATAAATAAATGGATTGTATGATGCCGATGCCAAATTCAGCATACAGAGTACCAACATACAAATGCTGCCTACTGCCAGCACACATTCATAATGCCCCTGATGCCCACGCACTCTCTGCCCGATTTTTTGTGAAACCGGATACGAGAACAGAATCGCAAACAGCCCTATACTCACATGATAAGCTGACACCTGCTCCATCAGAAAACAAACCGAAGCCCGATTCATACAAAAACCGGTAAACATCATCCGGATCATCTGTCCGGCTTCCCTTATCCCGTCTGCCCGGAAAAAGACAAAGGCAACAACAACCACCAGCCATGTATACAGATTCCGAATGACCTTCGACCTGCACTTCCGGATGGGAAGAACCGTATCCTCCAAAACGACCATGATTCCATGAATGAGTCCCCACAGCACAAAGGTCCAGTCTGCACCATGCCAGATTCCGGTCAACAAAAATACGATCAGCTTGTTCCGCTCCGTTTTTACCTTCCCATTCCGGTTACCGCCAAGCGGAATATACACATACTCCCGAAACCAGCCGGATAAGGAGATATGCCAGCGTCTCCAGAACTCCCGAATATCCAGAGAACGGTATGGATGCTCAAAGTTTTCCCTGAACTCAAATCCGAACATGGCAGCCAGACCGATCGCCATATCCGAATATCCACTAAAATCATAGTATATCTGCAGCGTATAACAGATTGCACCAAGCCATGCCACCAGAGCATTATAGGATGCGATATCGGCAGCATAGACTGCATCTGCAATCACTCCCATGCTGTTCGCGATCCACAGCTTTTTAAATAATCCCTTGATAAACCTCTGAATTCCTGACACAATCCCATCCGCTGCCATCACCCTGTGTTCCAGTTGTACCGCAACATCATGGTAGCGAACGATCGGACCTGCAATCAACTGTGGAAAAAAGGAGATATACAGCAACAGCTTCCAGAAGCTCTTTTGCACGGTATCCCGATCGCGATACACATCGACCACATAAGAAAGCGCCTGAAACGTAAAAAAGGAGATTCCAATCGGAAGCGCTATTGCCGGAATATGGTAACCGGTACGGAAGATGGAATTCCACGTTGTGACCATGAATGCTGCATACTTGAACACTCCCAGTATGAACAGATTGATTCCCACCGCAGTCCACAGAAGCACTCTGCGTCCTGTTCGTGTCTGGTTTTGTCTGCTGCCTCCCAACAGTCTTCCAAATATATAGTTTACCAGTGTGGACGCTATCATCAAAAACACATACACCGGTTCACCAAATGCATAAAAAACCAGACTCGCTGCAACCAAAAGTCCATTCTTTACCCGAATCGGAAATGGCAAAAGTGACAGTCCAAATATGACCGGTAAAAAGATAAATAAAAATATTGCTGAACTAAAAACCATCTTATTTTCTTCCTCTCATCCCGTATGGGATCTTTTGTTCCTTATGCTGAGGTTTGGTCTCAAAACACTGTATCCGGCTATACAGATCATGCCAACCTGCTACCACGTACCCAGCTCTTTCTTACTCCAGTTTTTCAATTCCGTCACCATCTGCTTTGCAGCAACCGGTGTCCAGTGACAGCCATCCCCTGCGTCACAGCTGCTTTTCAATGTGCCAAAACCATCATCCATAAAATCTGTGGCATCGCAGAAGTCGACATTCCTATGCTTCTCGGCAAATTCCTGATAGGCCTTGTTGTATTGCGCTCTTGCCGCTACCTTATTCCCTCTTTCACCGGTTCTGCCCTGCGGAGAGATCTTGATCAGGATGATTTCCACATTCTTATTTTTCTTTTGCAGCAGCTTTCTCATCTTATCAAAGTTGCCCACCGTATAATCCGGATTGTTATTCAAAAACTCATTCGCACCTACCAAAAAATACACCCGGTCGGGATTCAGGTCACACACCTCCTGAATCGCTGTCTTTCCCTCATAATATGGATAGGACAACAGATTCGTGGTATTGAGCCCTACCTTGCTCACCAGCTTCAGGTTGGAAGGCACCAGCTCCGGCGCATAATATTGAATTCCTTCCACATAACATTCTCCACAGATCACCATCTTAGGCTTTTTCGGCCGGACATACACCTTACTCTTTTTTGACATTTTTCCCTTTTGAACAGATGTCCTGCCGTCTGCCTGCTGAAGCTCCTGCATGGCCTGTACCTTATAATAATAGAGTCTGCGGGCTTTTGCAGTCTTGTCTACATAGGATTTTCCCGTTACGGTCCCTATCCTTTTATATTTTCCCTTGGAACTGTCTGCACGGTAAACAGCATACTTCGTGGCTCCGTTTATGGCTTTCCATTTCAGTTTGACTTTCTTGTGAATATCTCTGTTGCAGGTGAGTATTGGAGCGGTATTCCGATTCAATGGATTCTCCGGCTGAATTTCCACCGTTACAGTCTCCTCCTTTGTGGGAGTCGTCATTTCCGTTGCAGCCTGTGTTGTAGACGGTGTCGCCGCCTCCGTTGTCGTCTGTATTGTAACCGGTTCCGTTGTCTGTGCAGCCTCTGATTCCGGTGTTTCCACAGTCGCCTGTGCGGTGACAGGTATCGTTGTTGCCATGTTCTCCTGTGTCGACACCTGTCTCGTAATTTCCTGTCCACAAATAATCCCTGTTGCATAGACCGTTCTGTTCCATGCGCCCGAGAGAAACACACCCATTCCTGCAAACAGCAAAAAGCCGGATGCATATCCTGACACAGATTTATTATGCTTCATCCTGTTTATCCTCCCATCAGCCAATACAACTTCCCTGTTCACAGCTTCTTCGTATATGCCGGATGCTTTCGGTAATCCGTATATGCGGCATTGTAATTCTTTGAAAAGCTTCTCGCCTCCGCAAACAGCGGATCATACAGTCTGCCATCGATATCCACCCATGCATGTCCGGTATCCGAACAGATTGTGACCTTCTCATATCCACATACCTTCGCCAGATAGGCAAAGGCGCACGCTTCCGAAGCGCAGCAACCTCTATGCTCCTTGAAGATATCATTCGCAAACACAATGTCCCAATCCTCCGGATGCCTGCTCTTTGCAGTCCTCATCGTGCGGAACTGTTTATACGGGAACGGTTTCATCCACTTGTAACATTTGAGTAGCTTTGCCGCTTTGCTGTCAGACGGTTTGGATACCGTATTGACGATCTTCTGTGCTTCCATGTAGACCTCAATGCGGGACAGATTCAGTCTGGTCTCCTTTGCGATCCCTGTTTTTAAAATCCGAATGTTATCTGCTTCGGTATTGCGTCTTAACCTGCCTGTCTTTCGGTCAAAGAAATAATAATGCCCCTTGAGCTTTTTCCAGCCCGTTGACACAACACCCTTGCTGTTTACATGATAGACATCTTTTTTGTTGGTAAAAAAACAATTCCTTGCAAGACTGCCATCTTTCTTCTTGAAATAGCGTATCCCTTCTTTTTTAATAAATTTACCTGACAAATACTTTGTTATTTTCGTTTGTTTTCCAATTTGAATTCCGATTCCTTTTTGTGATTCTTTTGTATTTTCCCTGATTGTTTCATCACTCTGCTCCTCCTCCGTCTGTTCCGTAACACAAGGCATAGTCTCAGTTACGGATGCGGCAGCGACTTTTGTTTTACCGTACAAAAAGACGGATGCAATGCACAACACTATCAAAACCAATATACACAGACAGCGTATTTTTAACTTTTTTATTTTCATAAACACACCCTATTTATACTTGCAAACAAGTTTTTTGGTGAATCAGACACTCATTCCGCAGTATATACAGTCAACCTTGGAATTTGCCTGTGGCAGATCCTAAGATTAACCTGTATAGATTTCACAGCAGCTGGTATTCTTAATTAAACACCGCATAAGACCAGTAAACACAGGTATAACCCATCTTCTTATTTCCTTTTTTATAGTATATGTATAATTCCCAAAAATCTTTTTCCAACAATTTTGCCGGTACCAGCGTTCCATCACTCAACGTAGTAAATTTAAAATTATGTGGTTTTGTCCCCCATTCATCTTTTCGTCTATAGGTGATCTTGTACACTTTATAGCCCTTTTTTACTTTGACGGAAAGACGCTGTCCTCCTAAAGTCTTTTTCGCCGTTTTCAAAGATACCTTGCCATAATTTGCATCCGATATCGTTCTATGATTCTTAAAGGTACTTGTAAGATCCGCACTGCCAATTTTAAAGGACTGGAATGGACTAACATATTTCTTTACTGTCAGTTTCAAAACAAACGAATAGGATTCTCCCTCCTGCTTGACATTCACTGTAATTTTATAATTCCCGGTATTCCTTTTATTCGGAATAACATATAATCCTTTTTTACTCAACTTTTCTAAATTCAGTTTTTGGGTACTCTTCCCAATATCAATTTTCGTCGGTTTTGTATTGCCATATGCGCAATACAGTGTTTTGTTCGACGCAACGATAATCTCACTGTCTGTTGATAGGCCCGAATAATGA
>JAFVCQ010000044.1 GCA_017479085.1 Lachnospiraceae bacterium
AACGGTCCATAATATGCCGATGCAAATTTGGCACTGTATGCCATTATCATTTTATTCTGGAATCCGTTCTCATCCAATGCCCTTCGAATATACTCAACTCTTCCATCCATCATATCAGATGGAGCGATTATATCTGCTCCCTCCTTTGCCACACTCACCGCCATCTTCGCAAGCAGAGGAAGTGTATCATCATTTACCACCTCATGGTCATGGATAACGCCGCAATGTCCATGGGATGTATATTCGCACAGGCATACATCGGCTATTACAAGAAGCTCCGGTGCCCGCTCCTTGATATGCCTTATAGCACGCTGTGTAATTCCATCATCATTATAAGCCTCACTTCCAAGCTCATCCTTCTTACCTGGAATTCCAAAGATAAGGATCGCCGGAATACCTGACTTAATTATCCTGTCAAGCTCCTCATCAAACCTGTCAATGGACCACTGGAATATTCCCGGCATGGATTCAACCGGCGACTTAACATTATCTCCCTCAGTAACAAACACCGGATACACCAGATCATCCACGCTGACCGACGTCTCTCTAACAAGACGGCGCATAGATTCATTTACTCTTAATCTTCTCATTCGAACCATTACATGTTCCTCCACAGTTATCTCTTTTTTGTCACACTATCGTTTCCTATACTATCTCTCAAATAAAACAATCCACTATTGAAATTGCATACATGAAGTTTGACATACAGCAGCATCCTGCATACATCAATAATTGCTTGTACTAAGTATATCACAAATACCGGTATTTCGTGGAACAACTTTTCACGTTGTCTATCGGCCCCATAATGTATTCACATAAAAATTTGTTTTATATAAATAAGCTCATATCCGACAGCTCACCAGAGCCACAGTCACAAAATACTATTGATTCAATCATTATTACTCGTATAAATCACACAAACGGATTGTAGAACCGATCACCGTCATAATACGTAATTCCCAGTGCTATGACTGCAAATACCACAGTAACCACAATTGTCAGATAATCATTCCGTTTTAAAGGTTTACCCATATACCATGTACGTTTCCTATGCTTCCCAAATCCCCTAAGCTCCATTGCATTACTGACAACATCGATACGATCCATGCTGGAGAAGACCAGCGGAAACATTATTGCCGCCGTATTTTTAATCCGGCTGCCAAAGGAAGCCTTGGATGACATCTCAATTCCACGAGCCTCCTGTGCATGCTTGATCTTTTCAAAATCTCCCTGCACATCGGGAATATAACGGAGTGCAATCGCAATTGAATATCCAATCTTATAGCTTACTCCGATTCTATTCAGTGACGCCGCAAATTCACTGGGATTGGTGGTCACAATGAACATAAACACCGCAGGTATTACCGTAAAATATTTGATCATCACATTGAACTCATAAAACAACTGCTCGACAGTCAGGTCATAAAGGCCAAACAGATGTGTCAGCACTGTTTTCGTCCCATAAATCTTCGTCCCCTGATCCGGTGAAAAAAAGAAAATAGCGAGCAGATTCAGACAGAGAAACAACAGGATGAATTTGAATACCGTTCCCACCTGTCTCCACTGCGTTTTCGAGACCGCAAAGATCACAAGACTGCACACAAGCATGACCAGAAGCACCCTTGTATCATATGTCAGCATACTGACCACCGACCACAACAGAAAAAATATCAGCTTAGTAACTCCGGAAAGCTCATGAATCCAAGTATCTTTTTTCTCATATGACAACACTCTAGCCATTATCTATCGCCTTCCTTTCCCGCAGACGTTTCTGCCTCTCATAATAGATAAAATGTTCCACAAATTCTGTTGTTTCCTCAATCCCACATTTAACGGCAAGGTCATAAAGAGAGGTCTTTTTCAGATATGCCGCATCCGATAACTTCTCATCGGTCAGAACCTCTGCAGGACTTAAATCTGCAAGAAGCTTTCCGTCTGTGATCACTACCGCCCTCTTTGTATATTCCAGCATCAGATGCATATCATGAGTAATCATTATTATAGTAATGCCATGACGCTCATTTAATTCCCTGAGAAATTCCATAATTTCTGTGTAATGCCGGTAGTCCTGTCCGGCAGTTGGTTCATCCAATATCAGTATTTCCGGATTCATCACCAACACCGAAGCAATACTTACCCTTTTCTTCTGCCCAAAGCTTAACGCTGACACAGGCCAATTACGAAATGGGTAAAGCCCACATATTTTAAGGGTCGCAAATACCCTCTCCCTTATTTCCTCCTCCGGCACACCCCTTACCTGCAGCCCCAGCGCAACCTCATCATAAATCATAGGCTTGCTTATCATCTGATTGGGACTCTGCATAACCAGGCCAATGTGCTCTCCCCTTTCCTTAATGGACAGCTTTGCAATATCTGAGTCATGCAGATAAATACTGCCCTTATCCGGCTGGTAAAATCCGCAGATAAGACCGGACAGCGTGGATTTACCTGCGCCATTTTTCCCTACGATACTAAGCATCTCTCCTTTTTCAATTGTAAAGGATATGTCACCCAGCACCTGTACATCTTCTGAATATGAAAAGCATAGCTTCTGTACCTTAAGAATCTCCTCCTGCACCGGCTCATGCTGTCTTTCATCCGACCTTTCAAACCATTGTCTCACCTGTTCCCTGTAGTTTTCCATATTCATGGTCTCAATATGTCCCGGTCTATCCTCCTTCCGAATCCGGCAGCCTGCATGCTTTAATGCGGTAATATACAGAGGTTCACGAATGCCGCATTGTTCCAGCACATTACATGCTAACAGCTCATCCGGCGAGGTATCTGATACGATCCGTCCCTCTGATATTACAATGATCCGGTCCACATCTCTATACAGGGCATCCTCCAGCCTGTGCTCAATGATAATCACAGTCTTACCATACTCCCGCTGTATCCGGTCGATCAGTTCAATAGTTCTTTTTCCTGTAGCCGGATCCAGATTGGCTAGCGGTTCGTCAAACAGCAGTATATCCACATCACTTACCATAACTCCTGCCATGGATACCCTCTGCTTCTGCCCACCCGAAAGCTCGCCGGGTGCGTGGGTAAGGAGTGTCTTCACATCTACAGCATCTGCCGCCTGCTCCACCTTAGAATACATTTCCTTTTCCGGCACCATGTCATTTTCCAAAGAGAATGCAATATCCTCAGCCACTGTCAGTCCCACAAATTGACCGTCCGTATCCTGTAGTACAGTTCCCACAGATTTTGACAATCCGAATATTCCTATCTTTGCAGGATTTTCTCCTTTAATCCTATAACTACCACCAATCTCACCTTCATATGAAAATGGTACCAGCCCATTGATACAGTGCGCCAATGTTGATTTCCCCGACCCTGACGGTCCCACTATAAGCACCTTCTCTCCGGGATAAATCTTCAAATTGATATCATGCAGTGTCGGCTCAACCTGGGCACGGTATTTAAATGTAAAATGTTCAAAATCTATGACCGGATCCATATATATCCTCTCTTTATTTATCAATTCATTTCTACTTCAAAAATCATAATAAAAATATTTTTGCCTATGTAAAGTAACTAATAATGTAACAAGAGCCAGGTTCAAAGCAACCCGGCCCATACACACCTTAAGGAGGTTTATACAACAAATAATTACTGGTTTATTATTCTTCCTGCTGTAAGCTGGAAGAC
>JAFVCQ010000045.1 GCA_017479085.1 Lachnospiraceae bacterium
AGCAAAACAAATAAAATGAGCCCAGGGGGCTTAAGTAGGTAAATGTCTTGCGGCTGGCGAGCCTTTCAATGAGTCTTTAGACTCAAACGCCAGTAATGAGCCCTTATAGGGCGTGAGCAAACCACCGGCTAAGCCGGTGGTTCTGATTTTGGAAAGGACTGGACAGCCTGTTTCTGTAATGCTATACTGGTACAGCACAGCTAATTGCAGGGAGGTTACATAAGAGTATGGCGTTATAAGCTGATCATGAAGGATTCGGTGTATGAGCAAGGAAGAGGAGAGGCAGCAGGTGTTATGAAGCGACGCAGGAATCGAAAAGATGAATTTGGAATCTATGAATTTCCGGAATATCGACCGGCTAAACGAAAAAAGAAAAAAAAGAAACGGAGCGTGTTTCGAAGCTTTGGCCTTCTGTTTGTAATGCTGTTTCTTTTATACAGTATTTCAATTGGAATTAAGTACAGTATGAGAGTGAAGGGATTATCCCTGTACGCACAGGAGGATTATGAGGGTGCCATGTCTCTTTTTGAAGAGGCATTAAAACCAAGACTGCCCTTTTTGGAACGATTCGACAATGATGTACGTTTCTATCTGGCAGACTGTTATGTGAATATAGGAGAATATGGAGATGCCTGTTTTGTTTATGAGCAGATCCGGCTTTGGTCAGATCAGGAGGTAGAAGGACTGGAGGAACGCAGGGAACTGGCTTATGGCCTGCAGATGTACAAGTGGCAGGAATATCGGAGTGCCCTGCCCATTCTGTTAAAGGCATATGAAGAGGGATACGGAGAACTGGTGTTGTATGTGGGAAGCTGCTATGGACAGATTGGAGACCGGGAGAATATGCAGCTCTATTATAGTGTTTTTTTACAAAAGCATGATATGAACAGCTTTATGTATGCGCAGTATGCAGCGATTGCATTGGATGAGGGACGATATGATGAGGCACTTTCGTATATTGAGACAGGGAAACAGTTAGAGGATTCTGCTAACCGGAAAGAGCTTTTGTTTGACGAGATTGTATATTATGAAAAACAAAAAGACTATAATACTGCATATGAGAAAGCAAAAGCCTTTGTGGAAGCGTATCCAAATGATAAGGATGGCAGGAATGAGTTTGATCTGCTTTATACAAGGCAGACAATATCGGAAAAATAGCTGGGAGGCAGTATGGAACAGTTCTATGAGAATCAAAAGGAAATGGAGCGCGTGGTTTTGGTGGCAGTACATGAGAGGAGGAATCCGGATGGTGATGCATCCCTGCGGGAGCTTGCAGAACTGACAGAGACAGCCGGTGCAGTCTGTGTGGGCTGTTTGGAACAGAATCTGGAGCGTGCGAATGCAGTGACATTTCTTGGAACAGGAAAAATAGAGGAACTTAAGACAATGCTTGTGGCGAAGAACGCCACAGGCATTGTTTGCGATACAGAGCTTACACCGGTACAGATGCGGAATTTGTCTCAACTTCTGAATGTGAAGGTTATGGATCGCACGATGGTGATTTTGGATATATTTGCAGCAAGAGCCAATACCAGAGAGGGAAAAATTCAGGTAGAACTGGCGCAGTTGAAATACAATGCCACTATGTTGGTTGGACTCCGCTCCTCGCTGTCCCGTCTGGGGGGAGGGATTGGAACCAGAGGACCGGGCGAGAAAAAACTGGAGATGGACCGGCGCCTGATCAGGGAGGAGATCTCCAGACTGAAACGGGATCTGGAGGATGTGAAAAGACATCGACAGACACAGCGAAAACAGCGCAGCCGTAACCAAATTCCGATTGCATGTATGGTGGGATATACCAACGCAGGAAAGTCCACACTGCTCAATCATCTGACTCATGCGGATGTGCTGGCGGAAAACAAGCTGTTTGCCACATTGGATCCGACAACAAGGGCATTGCAGCTCCCTGATGGAACAGATCTTATGCTGACGGATACGGTTGGATTCATTTCGAGACTGCCGCATCATTTGATACAGGCATTTCGATCTACCTTGGAGGAGGCGGGATACAGTGATCTCATTCTGCATGTGGTGGATATCTCCAGTCCGGAGATGGACCGGCAGATGCATGCGGTATATGAAACACTGCGACAGTTGGAAATTGAGGACAAACCGGTCATTACAGTGTTTAATAAAACAGATTGCCTGACAGAATGTCCGGATGTCCGGGATCTGCATGCAGACAGGGTGGTATATGTATCGGCAAGGGAGGAAACAGGGTTTGATTCCCTGTTGACAGCGATCAGTGAGGTACTTCGGGAAGGGCAGATTTATATAGAACAGACGATTTCGTATCGGGATACAGCCTTATTGAATGATGTTCGTCATTTTGGACAACTCATTTCCGAGGAATATACTGAAGAAGGCATTTATATCAAGGCATATGTGAGAAAACAGGAAGCAGTCCGGCTCAGGCGGATATGATTACCAATAGGCAATTTCATGATAATTTCACATAAATACAGTATTTTTTTAGTTGAAATATGAACAGATATATAGTATCATAAATCTATATTATGTTAATCTTTTGGAGCGACAGGCGGGGAGGGCTTAATACCCTGCAGTGTGTTTTGAGATGTTTTGACAGATGGGACTGGATGAAGTGTTGATATAGTGCGGTGATTGGAAGAAGTTAGGGGTGTACGAATGAATAAAGAAAATAAGATGAATCCGTTTCAGAGAATGGCAGTACTGTTATGTATGTGTGTATTGTTGGTGATGGCGCAAGGGGGGCATGCAGAGGCGGCAGCTACTTGTAAATCAGCTATTTCTTATCCTGCCAAGACGAGTGCGGCCGTGAATTTGCGAAAGAAAGCGGGTGCAAATTATAAAAGCTATGGCACATTGAAGAAGAATCAGTCCGTAACCATTCTCGGTTATGTGTCGAATAAAGGAACCAAGTGGTATAAGTGCAAGGCTAAGATAAATGGAAAATCAAAGACAGGTTATATTAACTCGGTTTATGTTGTCAAAGCTTCCAAGCCGAACGGAGTGGTCAATAAGAAGGTTTCAAGTTATCTGAATGTTCGGAAAAGTGCAAAGTCTTCAGCAAAATCACTGCTTAAGATTCCAAAGAATACGCAGGTAAAGGTTCTGGGTATAAAAAAGGTATCCGGCAAATACTGGTACAAGATCAAGACTACATATAATAATAAGACTAAGACCGGTTATGTGTTGGGAAGTTATATCACGGTAAACAGTACAGAAACCACGGAAGAACCAAAGGCAGCTTATGTGAATGAGAAGGTGGATACATACCTCAATGTGCGGGAATCTGCAAGCTCAGACGGGAATGTACTGGTACGACTGCCAAAACACACACCGGTTACGGTTCTTGGAACCTCCGGAAGCTGGTATCGGATGACGGTTACCTATGACGAAAAGACGGTGACAGGATATGCCGTGAAGGAATATATCACCATTGGAACACTGCAATCTGATTCGGGACAGAGTGTGGAGTCGAATCTTGATTTTGACGTTCTTCTTGCAAATTTTCCGCAAAGCTATCAGACGGAATTGTTAAAGCTGCATGCACAATATCCGAATTGGCGGTTTGTAGCGGTGAATACAAATTTGGATTGGGCAACCGTGATCAGCAATGAGAGTGTGGTAGGACGGAACGTGATTCAGAGTAATTATCCGAAGGGAACCAATTCTCTGGCACCGCTTTCATACTTATCTACCGCTGCAGGTGCATATAACTGGGAGACGGATCAGTATACGGTGAAGGATGGAACGAACTGGTATGCAGTGAATTCAGAGGTGGTATCTTATTATATGGATCCGAGGAATTTTCTGAATGCGAATGATATTTTTCAATTTGAAGCGTTGGCCTATGATGCCTCACAGAGTGATAAGGTGGTACAGAGTATATTAAGCAACACATTTATGAAAGGGAATTACAGCGTGGTGGATTCTGCTACAAATAAGAAGACGAGTGGTTCCTATAAGCAGGCATTTATGGATGCGGGACAGCAGGCGAAGGCGAATCCGTATTTTTTGGCAAGCAGAAGCAAACAGGAAGTAGGCGTGAACGGGTCTTCTTCTACCAGTGGTACATATAAGGGATATGAGGGGTTGTATAATTTCTATAATATAGGTGCTTCGGATGGAGGAGATGCTGTGGCGAAGGGACTGGCATGGGCCGGTGGAGGTACCTCCAAAGCAACAACGTATGGACGTCCGTGGACGACTCCGTATAAGTCTATTGTTGGAGGCGCACAGTATATTGCAAAGAACTATATTAATGTGGGACAGAATACGCTGTATTTTCAGAAATTTAATGTGGTTCCGACAAACGAGGCCTATCGCTATCAGCATCAGTATATGACCAACGTAACAGCCCCGTATTTAGAGGGCAGGACAACGAAGAGTGCATATGAGGCAATTGGGGTTCTGGGCGATACCATGATCTTTTATATTCCGGTGTATCAGAATATGCCGGGAACGGCCTGCTCCCTGCCACCTGTGGCAGGGAATCCGAATCCGTATCTGTCTGGTATCAAGGTGACGAGCGGAGGCAGCGCACTGACCCTGACACCGACTTTTAAGTATAACAAGTATACCTATTCAATCGCGGTTGCGAAATCAGTGTCACAGGTTACCGTTAAGGCATCGACAATCAGTAAAAAGGCATCGGTATCCGGCACGGGTACGATTGATCTGGATGATCCGGGGCAGACGACAACCGTGACGCTTGTAGGAAAAGCAGAGAATGGAGCAACCCAGACTTACACGATTCACATTACACGAAATACAAAGTAACAGCTCCGTGGCCGGAGGAATTTGGTGAAAGGGAGAATGCAGATGAAGAAAAAACTAGTGGTCTTATTAACGTTTGTATTACTGGTCGGGCTTCTTGCGACAGGAAGAATGTCAAAAGATATGGTCTATGCAAAGACAGCGCAGATGTATCTGGAACTGCCGGCAGATATTCGAAAAGAAACAGAGTTTCAGGTGAAGGTGGTGTTAGACAGTGATGCAGAGCTATACTCTGTAGATGCATATCTGTCCTATGACGCAGACAAACTGGAATTTATACCGAAGGATGATCAGATAACCGGAGCAGAGGGTGTACTGGAATTAAAGGATATCTATGAACAGGAAACAAAGCAGGTGTCTTATGAGCTGAACTTCAGGGATTTGGATATCGGAAGCGCCGAGATGGCATTACAGGAGGTGTATCTGATCGACTATGAGGATATGGATTATATAGAGGTTGCCCCATCTGTAAAGCGTTTTGAAATTGGAATCAATCAGATGGTAGAGGGAGAAACCGGATTGGAGGAGTTGATCGTGGCGCCCGGAGAACTGACGGAACCGTTCCAATCGGAGAAGACCGAGTATACGTTGTATGTTGATCACAGTGTAGAACAGATTGGGGTGACGGCTGTTCCGAAGGAGCAGGCTTGTACGGTGGATCTGGATATGGCAGAATATTTACACGTGGGAGAGAATTTGGTTACGGTTACCGTGACAGCTCCATCCGGAGAGGTAAGAGATTATATAATTCGAGTGTATCGGGAGACAGAGCAAAGTGAGAAGGATACAGAGATAAGGGAATAAGTGTCAAAAAGTCCTCTGGCAAGGCTGTATACAGGAATGCCGGAGGACTTTTTCACTTGGTGTCGCACCCAATTTGATGAATGTCACAAGGAGTACTGCATACTGGAAGGGATCGACTATTGTGGAGCCAACATGCTCTTTAATGCCTCTGTATCAAAGGTATAGGTTTTGTTACAGAAATGGCAGTTTACTTCAATTGGTTTTTGGTCGGCAATCATTTCTTCGATATCGGTTCGGCCGATGCTCATGACAGCTTTGTAGACACGTTCCCGTGAACAGTCACAGTGATATTGCGGTGTCTGTGTATCTGTGAATTCCACATCGTAGCCATCAAACAGCTTTGTCATCAGATCAGAGGGTGTCAGCCCCTGCTCCATCAAAGAGGTGATAGAGGTAAAATCCCTCAAACGGACTTCCAGATCCGCAATCAGCGCTTCCTCTGCAAACGGCATGAGCTGAAGGATGAAACCGCCGGCATGCTTGACGGTATTATTTCTCTCCATCAGAACTCCCAGAGCGACAGAGGTTGGGATCTGTTCACTGTTGGCAAAATAATAAGTCAGATCTTCCGCAATCTCGCCCGAGACCAGACTGCATTGTCCTACATAGGGTTCCTTTAAACCGATATCCTTGATGACACTTAATACTCCCTGACCCAGTGCGGCTCCGACATCCAGTTTGCCCTTGCTGCTTGGTGGCAGCATGATATCCGGACGATTGACATAACCTTTTACCTGTGCCTGTGCATTCGAGGTCACGGTCAGTCCTTTGATGGGGCCGGAGCACTGAATCTGTAAGGTTAACACGTCGCTGTTATTCTTACACATACTGCCCATGATGGCACCGGCAGTCAGCAGGCGTCCTAATGCTGCAGTGGCAACAGGGTGGGTATTGTGAGTGGAACGGGCGGTTTCCACCACCTCTTTTGTATAGGCGCTGAAAAAACGGACTTGCTTTCCGGCAGCCATTCCTTTGATAATGGTATCGTTCATGTTTCTTAATTATCCTTTCTGTTTTGTGCAACTACATAGATTCGTTCACTTACCGGTGAAGGAGAATCCGTGGTGAATGCGTTATATGACGTAACATATTGTAATCCGGCGCATTTTAATAAGTCAATGATTTCTGTCAGGGAATAAGCTTTCTGATGATGTGTTTCACAAAAGCGTTCAAATAGCGCGTTTTGGCTTTGTCTGACAAAAAAGGTCAGTTCATATTGATTGATCCGGTCTTCTTCAAAATAGTTGTTCTCCCAGATATAGCTGCAGTCCGGGTGATGTTCGCAAAAGACCTGATCTCCTAATACGGTCTCATAAAAATACGGTGTTTTCAGGTCAAAGAGAAAGATTCCGTTTGGACGTAGATGTTTTTGGACACTGGAAAAAGCAGCAGTGATATCTTCCGGTGTGAGAAGATAATTCAGGCTGTCGCAGATACAATAACATCCATCATATTGTGTTCCCAGATCTAATTGACACATGTCCTGTTGAATCAGTGTGATATCCGGGTGTTTCCCGCATTTGGAGGCGGCGACGGACAACATATCAACAGAACGGTCTACACCGATGATCTGATAGCCGGACCGTGCCATGAGCAGACAGAGGGTGCCGGTTCCGCAGCCGAGCTCAACCAGTGTGCCATTTGGGACACCATACTGCTGAAATAATCGACACAGATACCGGCTCCATGTGTCATAGGGAATGTCCTCCATAAATTCGTCATATACATAGGCAAAGCTTTGATAACTGTTTGACATAATACCTTTTCCTTTGCATTTACATAAAGAATACCGTAATAATCAAACGCAGATCATTACGGTATAGGATTGGGTTAATGTAAAATCCAATCACGAATAAGCATCATTTACAGATCAGTATGCGGGTTACGAATCCCCGTTCCCGGAGGTATCGGCATCCTTTGATGCATCAGACGCTTCGTCATTCCCGGAATCGGATCCGGTCTGCTTCCTGGTTGATGCTTCGTCGGCAGAAGGAGCTGCCTCTGCCTGATCGGTATCAGACCGGGTATCGGTTGCTTCGGAAGCAGTGTCCTCATTCTGCTTGGCGGAAACGATATCTTTGGTATCTGCCTCCTCTTTCGAATTCATCGTAAGGGATGTGTACTCCCGTTCCTGCTTCTGATCTTCGGAAAAAGCAGCGTCAAAATCTTCATCTTCGTCATCAAAGAAGAAATCATCCTCATCATTGGATGCTGTTCCCGACAGACCGAACAGATCAGATAATTTGTCTGTGGCAGTTTTGTATACAGAACATTGTTTGATCTTATCCCGGAAGATATAACAGGTTCCACCGACTGCCGCCACCGTAGTAGTAAAGGCAAGTAGCTTGCCAAGTTTGTTTTTTTTCTTTGCCATAATAGTCTCCTTTTTATAATAATATTTGTAGTATAGACGTTCCGGATGGAAATCTTACATCAAAATCTGTTTTTATTTTAATACGGATATTTCCAAAAAGCAATTCTTTCTTTTGAATCTATGCAAAAATTTATTATAAATTGTAGTCGATTTATGTTGGCAGGCAGATGTGAATCGTACCGGCTTTTCGCATCCTTATTAAAAATGAAGAAAAAATACAGTTGTAAACAAATAATTTTTGTGATAATATTAACATAACTAAGTGAAAATTTATATTATTTCACACAAATGCGAGCAAAAGGAGGCGTCGTGATGCAGAATTTACCAGCAAATGTCACAAGGAATAATGATACGAGTATCATTTCAATTGCAGCATCTTCGAATAAGGGCATGTTGATCCGCTTTTTGAATGAGCAGGTTGAAGAAGGTTTTTATGCATTAGTAATTGACTATCTGAAGGATCATAATTTTGATCTATCCACTATGTTAGTGGATGATGATGTGAAAGCACAGTGTACCAAGCTTTATGAGCTGGCAGAGTTTGTTGATGAGAATATCAAGAAACCCGGTAAGTATGAGATTGATGAATGGATTGAGCCATTGTTTCGGTTTGTATATGGGGATATTGATCCGGGCGACAGCGATGCAGTGATTAATACAACCGGTATTTACAGATACAGTATATGGCTGATCTATCTCTATCAACAGGATCGGTTTGGAGACGCAATGCGTCTGATCGGTGAGAGGATTGCCCCGCTGTTGATCAATACCTGTTATCAGATTACGGATGCAGATGACCGGCCGTCTACCTATGATAAGGCGGTTATGGGTTATATGGATCTGGTGAATGTGGTGCTTGAGATGGATTTGCCGCCTTCAGCCGCCAATTCAGAGGCATATTTGAATAACCTTGAGGTACTCTATGATTATTTTGTAGAGGATTCTCATGTGGGGAATGACTATAAGATTGAGTTCAGTATGGGGTTGTTTAATTCCTATATTCGCAAGCAGGATTATGACAAGGCATTTGAGTTCTATGGATTGAATGCGGAGTATATACCGGTGGATAATATGAAGGTATATGATAACTTTAAGGATTTGATCCGCAACTGTAACAGCACCAGGTACACCAACGTATTAAGTCGGAATATTATTTCGGCGATTTCCAAGCAGGATATTTATAATAAGCGAATCGACAGTCTGTTGGTTGAAGTTTCTGCATTTGTCAAGAAGGTGTACAAATATATTGAGGATGAGCCGACGATGAAGCGGAATCTGCAGATCTTGGGAACCGGTGCTGCTTTGAAGGACAAGAGCAATGTATTTGAAGGGCTGTATGAGTATAATCTGGTGTTCCATGAATGTGGAATCCGTCAGCTTGTAAATCAGGATCTGTCTACCCGTTCATGGGATGAGAAGTATGAGATCTTGGATATGTTGTATACGACATTGAATGTTATCTTTGATGGATACAGCCTGTATGAGATCTCCAACCGGATTGAGCATCAGTATGTAGAGCTTAACTGGATTGGCAATTATGTGAATGCGAATCCTTCCCTGCTGAAGCTGTTCTTCAGTGTGAAAGAGAAGATTAAGGCATTTAAGGTTCGTAAGGATAATATACTCGAGAAGAGTAAGAGCAACTATGAGATTAAGAAATTATTAGAGGATCGACAGAAGCACCTGGTATTCATGGCTGCAGATGATATGGTCAATCATGGATTGAAGAATAAGGATCGTCCAATCTTAAGCTCCGGTTATGAGGTGGAGAGGGCAAGAAAGATGTTTGCCGAGACCTATGAGAAGGTGAATCTTCCAACTAAGTATGATACGTTCAAACATGAAGCCGGACCGAAAGCACTGTTTGGAAAGGCAGCACAGGCAAGTGATCCACATCTGCACAGAATGTATGAGCGTCCGCAGATGGAGGATATGCTCTGCAAATCCGAATGGCTGTGGCATCAATATCGGGAAAAGGGAAGAGAAAAACAGACAGAGGAAGAGTGTACTTATAGTGTTGCCTGTCTGATTGTGGTGGTGAAGTTTCTGATTGTCCGCAAAAAGATGAGCGGCAGCTCGACACCGCAAATTGCCTCCAATGAGCGGGTTATCATCACCAAGACAGGTAAGGTGATCAAACTTTCCGATGAGACGAATGACAAGCCGGCTCACAGCAATAACAACAGTGGCCCGAATGTCATTGAGTGTATTCATGAGATTGACCAATACCTGAAGGATCAGGATGAGGACAATATCAAGTATGTGAAGGGATATATCGAGGATTGGGTTACCTTTTTGATGAATAATAAGTTTGACCGCGATTCGCTGTTGACTCTGTTTGATGCAGAGGAGGTACGTGCAAAGACATTGCAATTGATCAAGAAATTAAACTATGACATGATAGCACTGTAATATAAGGTCTCATACACCGGCTTGGGAAGTGTGCAAGCCGGTGTATGGGTATACAGGAACAGTTTCTTAGGTATATATCAGGGGAGATTGATATGAGGAATAAGGGATATTCATTGATGGAGTTGATCGTGGTAGTTGCGATCATGGGTGTTTTGACGGTTGCATTAGCTCCAAGTCTGATCAAATATGTGAATCGGTCAAGACTGAGCAGGGATCTGGATACTGGAAGAAAGCTTGCACAGGCCATTACAACGGTTGTGACGGATGAAACGATGTACAGCCATGCGCAGCCGCAGTTCACACCGATTCCGGTTTCCGCTATGGAGGATACAACCTTTAAAGAAGCAGTTGACAATATCGTTGCAGTTGATCAGGTGATTGGAACGGCAAAGAGGGACGCAGACGGCAATAAAATAGTACATCAGAATTTTTATTACAAGCTGGATACCGAGCGGAACAAAGTAGAGGTTTTCTATGGTGGTACGGATGACTCGTATATGGTATATCCGATTGTCGGAGAAAAACTGCTAAAAAATTAAAAAAACATGTTGACAAATAATCAGCTTTTTGGTATATTATTACTTGTCGTTAAGACATGCGCGAGTGGCTCAGCGGTGGAGCACCTCCTTGCCAAGGAGGGGGTCGCGGGTTCGATCCCCGTCTCGCGCTTACGCTTGAAAGTTCAGCTTTCAAGCTTTTTTTTTACCTGTCTGGCTTCGAAGGCAAACGGGATATGAGAGAGAAGATTAGTAGGGAGAAAAAATGGAATACGGGGAAGAAGAATGGGAAAGCCCTTTTTTTGCAATGATATCCAGAATGAAATACATCAATCGTTGGGCACTGATGCGTAATTCGTATCCGGAGAATATAAGTGAGCACTCATTGGAGGTTGGAATGCTTGCGCACGCTTTGGCCTTAATCGGGAATAAAAAATATGGAAGATGCATTTGTGCGGAACGTGCTGCTCTGCTTGGAATGTATCATGATTGTACAGAGATCATCACAGGCGATATGCCGACCCCGATCAAGTATTATAATACGGAGACGAAAGAGGCTTACAAGCATGTGGAACAGCAGGCTGCAAGGGAATTGCTGGCGATGCTGCCGAATTATCTGTATGAGGAGTATGAGTCTGTGCTGTTTAGCAAAGAGGAGGATGCATATTTGTGGACACTTGTAAAGGCAGCAGACCGTCTGTCTGCTTACATTAAGTGTATCGAGGAGGAGAAAACCGGCAACCGGGAGTTCGCCAGTGCGAAGGCAGTTATATATGAAAAGCTGACGGAGATGGATCTGCCGGAGGTTCGCACGTTTTTGAGAGAATTTGCCGGAGCTTATAAGAAAACGTTGGACGAACTGAAAAAATAAAATGGATTCGTAGACAGATTTTGCAAAAAAGAGTATAATAAAAATGTATGACGGCTGTGCTGTTTGTAACGAAGGTGAAAGAGTGAAAAATCAATTTTTCCCTCTTGTGTTTGTGCCTCAAAGGGACAAGTGAGCCTGTCCGTATAAGGCATGATATCAAATTATGGGTTTGGAGGGTGTGTGTATGAAGAATATTGTATTTGTTGCATCTGAGAGTGTTCCATTTATTAAAACCGGTGGATTGGCGGATGTGGTAGGGGCACTTCCGAAAATGTTTCCCAAGGATGAATACGATGTTCGGGTAATTATCCCGAATTATACCTGTATTCCGTGGGAATATCGGGAAAAACTACAATATGTCCACCATTTTTATATGGATCTGGGGCAGAGATTCGAGAATGTACATGTAGGGATCATGACGTATCAGTTGGATGGGATCACCTATTATCTGATCGACAATGAATATTATTTTTCCGGATGGGCACCATATGGAACAATCCGGTTTGACATTGAGAAGTTTACATTCTTCAGCAAAGCAGCCTTGGCGATTCTTCCGGTGATTAATTTCAAACCGGATGTGATACACTGTCATGACTGGCAGACAGGGCTGGTGCCGGTATATCTGAGAACACTGTACCGCGATAACCCATTTTTTTCAGGCACGAAGGTTATTATGACAGTGCATAATCTGAAGTTTCAGGGTGTATGGGATGTCAAGACATTCAAGTATATTTCCGGACTTCCGGATTATGTTTTCACACCGGATCGTATGGAATTTTACAGAGATGGAAATATGTTGAAGGCAGGAATGGTATTTTCGGACTACATTACAACGGTCAGTGACACGTATGCCGGGGAGATTCAGACTCCGCAATATGGTGAGAATCTGGACGATCTGCTGCGTTTCCATAACCGGAAGCTTTGCGGTATTGTGAATGGAATTGATTACAGTATATATGATCCGAATACCGATTCGAAGATCTATAAGAAATATAACGTAAGGAATTTCAAAAAGGGCAAAGCTGAGAATAAGATGGAATTGCAGAAGGAGCTCGGATTGCCGATCGATGAGAACAAATACATGATCGCCATTGTGTCCCGGCTGACGGAGCAGAAGGGGTTTGATCTGATTGACTGGGCGATGGAGGGGATTATAGATCCATATGTACAGTTGGTAGTGGTTGGAACCGGTGAGCCGAGATATGAGAATATGTTCAAGCATTATCAATGGGTGTATTCTGACAGGGTATCTGCCAATATTTTTTATTCAGACGATAGAGTACATAAGCTGTATGCGGCAGCGGATGCCATGCTGATGCCGTCCAGATTTGAACCGTGTGGTCTGACCCAGTTGATTTCCCTTCGATATGGTACCGTGCCGATTGTAAGGGAGACAGGAGGACTGAAGGATACCGTGATCCCTTATAATGAATACGAGGGAACCGGAACCGGATTTTCATTTACCAATTATAATGCAGATGAGATGCTTAAGATTGTGAATTATTCCAAGGAAATCTTCTATGATCACAGAGAGGATTGGAATAAGATGGTAGTTCGCGGTATGAAGGAGGATTTCTCCTGGGATCGGTCTGCAAAGAAATATATGGAATTATATAATAAAGTGCTAGGATATTAGTATTTCACAATTTCATAAAATCATCAAAAAGCCCTTAAAGCCTTGTGCTTTGGGGGTTTTCTTTATATCATGTGTTGTCTTGAATGGTCTTGAAATGTTCAAAAATTTGGTGAGTAGCACACACATAGCACACAAGTAGCATACAAATACATTGCGCAATGAATAGTCGTATAAATATGACCTTGCACAATGTTCTTTCATGGCTTATAATAGGCATTAAAAGGGGTGATTTTATGAGCAGAAAGACAGAATATAACAACCGTTACAATAAAGAGCATTACGACCGTATCAACATGTTCATGCCAAAAGGATATAAAGAACAGATAAAGAGTAAAGCTGACGAATTAGAGATTGGTTTGAGCGAATATATTTTTACACTAATCTGCAATGACCTAAGCGGAGTGAGTGCAAATATATCCGATCAGAAACAGGGGCTTGATGATGATGGATTGGCATTGTTGAAGAAATGGCAGGTTGCAAAGCGGTATATTGAAATGATTGAGAATGTATCCTATACCACAGGCAATTATTACATTCAGTTAAAAGCCGGGTATATCAATGACGTAACCGGGAGCAGGGAAATTCATGCTAAAAATTCATCAGAGATAAGGGTTGTTGTAACAAAGTCGCATAAATGATTCCGGTGCAAAATGAGGGTAAAAAAACATTGTGCACTTCAGACGAACATCTTAGTTTTTTGAACAAAACTTAAACTAAGGTATCTGAACCATTTCACATCCCAATATCTTGAAATTTTAGCACCCAGCCCCATATTTGCGTCTGGATCCCCCGTATCTTTGCTATAAAAAGGCGCACTCTGCCCTGTGAGCACGAAAGAACTTTTGGTGCTTCTGCCCATTGTATGCGAGACATATAGCAAAGTATACTGAGCGTATGCGGTGTTTTAAAAATGTCCTTATATGATCAATGCCATATTTTCGCCTGAATATCGAGGGGATCGCTTCAACCGCATTACGTTCCCTTGCCAGCTGCTTATGTTCTTCATCCCCAAGAGCCTTCTGAAGCTCCGCACGGTTCACCATCTGTGATGAGATACTCACCTTTACGGCTTTCTTCTGTTGTTTTCCGGGGCATTGATCACGATACGGACATTTGTCACAGTTATCATGACTGAACTTTGCGTCAATGATCCCTGTCTTCTCATGGTATGTCTGCCCGACCGGCTCACAGCCGTTTGGACAGCTTACAACGGAATGTCCGTCATCAGACAATTCAAAGTCGGAGTATAGCGGATTTGTTGCAGCACCCGTCAGTGATGTAGGAACAAGAAGGATACCCTTTTCAGCAGCAGCTTCGGCATGATCAGAAGAATAGTATGCACCATCGGTAATGACCTGTTCTTCTGAAGCCGGATCATCTTTTTGCCTAATGGTATCTTTCATAAAATCCGAATCACTGTATGTATTGGATCGTATATCCGCATCCGTGATCAGGCTGTTGCCATTGTCATCATAGGTTTCCGTCACATTTCCAACGGAACCCACATGTGTCTTCCCGGCTTTTGTCCTTGCTGTGGCATCCGGGTCTTCGGGTGACTGCATGCTGCTCCCGGAAATGTCCTTATTGGGTTTTGGAACAGGATTACCCTGTTCATCCCGGATACTCTGCTCAT
>JAFVCQ010000046.1 GCA_017479085.1 Lachnospiraceae bacterium
AGCTTCACCGGGGTTCCTGCCCCGACGGTCTGATCGGAGAGCGCAGTGTCCAGTGTCGGAGGGGCTTTTACGGTCAGAGTGACCTTCTCTTCTACCGAGCCGCCATTCTCCTGATAGGTGATCGTAAGCTCCTTCGTTCCCTCCTTTGTCATATCCAGAGAAGCTATATTCGTTGTGTAGGTGTCTGCCGGCTGTGCTGTGCCATCACCGGTATAAGGCTTCAACACCTTCTCATAGCCATCCGTGTACGACACGGTCACTGCCAGCTCCTCCTCCAGCTTGAGCGTCTGTCCGGCCTGATCGTCGGTTGTCCGGTAGATCTTCTCCGGGAGCTTCACCGTCACCGTCATAGCGGACGGAGCAAGGGTGGTGTTATGTGTAATATGAAATGCTGCCTTATCCGCAGCGTATGTGATCGGAGCATAATTCGCTGTCACATCTTCTCCGGCTGCATTGACAATCTGTGCAGCATTGCTGACGGAAATGGTTCCATTCTCGTAAATCTTGTCATACTCTGCCGGTGTTGTGGTGAAATCCATTTTTTCAATCCGGTCACCTGCTACAAGGTCGGCTTCATACGCGTACTTATCCAACGTACCACCGGCTTGGATACTCTGTGGCTTTGGCGCAATCGTCAATGCGCGCTTATCAATCGTCACGGTCGCAGAGCCGGTCACTGTATCATAATTGTTCCTGCTGATCTGATAGTAAACGGTATACGTACCGGCATTTGTAAACGTCGGATTTGCAGTCTTGTACTGCTTATTACTGCCTGTATCCGTACTGTATGTAATGACCGCATCGGACGGTGTATTTACCTTGACACTGATGCTGTGCGGCCTGCCATCGTAGGTGCCTTCCCAGTTCTCTGCCTCCTCATATGCAATCGTTCCGTTCTGAACGGTAAGGTTTCCTTCCACAGCAGTACCTTTTGCATAGTTGCCATTTGCCGCTGTCCCGGCGCGAAGCTTGAAGGTTCCCGTCTTCTGAACGGTCAGATTCTTTCCATCAAGGGTTCCCTCTCCGGTTCCCTCATCTTCCACCAATGTATAAGCCGGTGTTCCCGCATGTGGGTCAAATGTAAATAACTGTGATACATCTATGGTCGAACCGTCATAAACCACTTCCCTGTCCGAGCCTGTATTGTGTACGGCAATCGGATTCACGGTTACCACAGCGGCAGTACTGCTGACTGTGGTCAGGGCATCCCCTTCTCCATTCGTCACCACACACCGGTACTGTGTACCATTATCCGTCACATTCAACACCGGAGTTGTATACTTCGGTTCCACAGCGCCCTCTATCTTCGTCCAGTTCGCACCCTGATCCGTACTCTTCTGCCACTGATAGGTGATCTTATGACTGCCAAGCTCCGTACCGGAAGCTTTGACGGACAGTGCAGCGGTGGTACCTGCCGTTATCGCGGTATCCTCAGGAGCCTGTGTCACCTCTACCGGTGTATATACCCGAAGCGGAATCTGAGCACTCACCGTTGTATCCGCTCCGGAATCATCTGATTCATCACAGGATACCGTGATCGTCTGTTCACCGGCCTTGTCTGTGTCAATCTTACCGTCGCTATCCGTATCAACGGATGTCGTATTGACCTTATATTTACCGGTCTGCAATTGTTCCGTATACGTATCCGCATAGGTTGCTGTTACCGTGATATCGTCCTGATTCAGCGTATCACCTGTCTTGTATGCTGTCCTTGTCTTGTATGCGGTAAGGGAAGTCGGCTTCAGTTCATCATCATGTATGACCGTCAGGGCATCTGCCGCCTGATACTGAATTGCATAATTGTCTGTCACATCTGTGCCATCCCTTTTGATTCCTGCGTTTTTCAGCTCTATTTTACCCTTGGTGCTATCTGTTGTCAGCTTCTTGTTATTTGCAACAAATTCAATGCTCTCCAGTTCATCACCCTCTGCCAGATTGTCAACCTGTACATTGAGCTGGTCACCATTCTTCAGATTCAGGTCATGCCCCCATTTCACGGTCTGCTCCTTCGGTGTAATGCTGAGTGGACGCCTGGTAATTTTGAGTGTGTTCGTCTCATATGTTATCTCATAACGATCTGTCACGTCCACATCGTCTGAGGCCTGAATCTTTACATCACTTGGCTTAATCACACCTGTATCTGTCACTTGCCAATCGGTTGTACTCAATTTCACCTCACGGATTGTCTCTCCATTCACGGGCGAGATAAATGTGATCTGGTCAAGTCCCTGTGCGATGTTCTCACCGTAGATAATCTCCTGTGACTTTGCTCTAATGGTAAGCGGTCTCGGTTTAATCGTAAAGTCTGCCGTTGCTGTAGCAGCCGTGTATGTAGGTGTCCCTAAAAACGTTGCCTGAATCGTATAATCTCCCGGCAGTTTCGGCGGATCCGATGTATAAGTATTGTCACCCGCACCCTTCTTTTTATACTGATATGTAACACTCGTCGTATCATTCGTGCTGCTCTGTGGCTGTGGTGAAATCGGATCACCATAGATGACCGAATTATCTGTCCCGACTTTCACCGTTCCTGTTCCTGTTCCCTGTGATACCGTCAAGGTAACCTTTTGAGTATTTGATTCAAATACATCGGTTTTCTTCGTAGTCACTTTTATCTCAAATGTCCCTGGCTTATTGACTGACAAAGAGCCGGATTCTGACAGGATACCCTCACCCGAACCTCCTTCCAGAGTATATGTGCTATCCTTCCCTGCTGTCTCCGGTACAATCTGAAACATCTTACTAACATCATAGGTCTGCCCACCGGTACACGTCCAGTTCTGATAACCAGTAACAATAGTGATGGTCGGTGCACCAGTAATCGTAAGCGTTCCTTTATTCACATTGAACGAATAAAACTCCTTCACATTCGCGTTATTCGTATCTTGTATCTTGCAAACAGTGCTATCAAAATCAATCTCTGTGGTACCCGCTGTATTAGTAACCAACGTTGACGCTGTTATCAAGTGTACATCGGAAATTGTATGACCAGCCAACAGACCCTCTGAATTAATCAATTCATCCGTTCCCCCAGTAATCTTCGGGCTTTCCCCCAATTGACATGTCTGATTCTTTACAGTGATTGTCAGCTTTCTTGTAGTAATAGAAACCTCGTGGTTTACAGTAGTCCCACCATATTTTACCCCGTTAATCGTTTTTTCAGGAACCGTGATTTCCAACATGTAGGTTCCAATTTTTTTAGGTGCACCACCGTCCAAATCTGCTTCTCCATTGTTCTTACTTGTCACTACATTTCCACTATCATCTTTACCTTTATAGGTTGTATAATACGTACACGTAATATCATTGCCTTGGGATTTGCCATCCTCCACTGTCGCTACTACGGTATCTTTCCCAACCACAAATTTCGCACTGCCGAGTGTCTGTGTCTCGCCATTATACTCCTTGGAAAAACTGCCAGTCTCTCCCCATTCAACCGCAGGTGTATATGTCCGAGAGTCGATCTTTATTTCACCCAATTCCTTGCCTTTGTAATAAAGATATGCCTTTGTCAATGTATTTCTTGTATATTCTGTATCTGCATACGATTCCTGAATTGTTACCTGGGCTTTTCCCTCCGAATTCGTGGGTTCCACATTCGTCACCTTATGAATTGTACTATCCGTCTTTCCACTTCCACTTTCTATCTTTATCCCAAAATTCGATGCCTTAAATTGGATCCCATTTACATTCATACCCGAGCTGTTGTCCACTACAATATCAATCCTGTCGCTCGCTGTCGTTTCCTTGCCAACATAATTCAATTCCAATTTACTGTCGGTACCTGCCAGCTTTGGTTTCGGAGACGCTGACATAGTCAAACCACTGCCAATCGCTACCGTGTCACTTGCATAATCCGAAAAGAAAGCTCCTTCCTTGGAATTTATCTTTTCTGCAAACAGTTCTAAGCGATATGTACCACTCTCTTTATATACATCATCCGGAATTGTAATCGTAATGTTTCCCGTAGTCGCTTCTGTATCGCCACTACTCTGATCGCCGGCCGGCTTCAGTGTCCGCCAATCTGCAATCTTCCCATATGCCATAACTGTTTCCACATTATCCGTCTTATATACCAGCATAGCAGAAATCTGATCATAGGCTGTTGACGATAAAGCACTTGATTTTTTTATTTCTACCGTAATCTGCTGTCCCTCGTATATTGCATCCAGACTGGTTTGTTCCTGACCATTGACCTTCTGAACCGAAGCAGTAAATGGTGCGTCCTTACCATCCTTCAGCGTCAGCCCCCATGCTTTGCCTGTACTATCCATCTGCTTCGTCACGGTAAAGCTGTCTGGTTTTTTCTCTGCGAACGTAAAGAACACCTTAGACAACAGAAGATTCAAGGCAGGACTCACACCTCCCGTCACACCTGTCGAGTAGGCAATTGCTCCTGTATCACCGATCACTGCACCTGCACTCGCTGAAGCATTCTCAGCCTCTTTGTGGGACGATCTCAGCCACCATTCTCCCGATTTTTTACGCTGTGCTTCTCCGATATATCCATATTGCTCCTTGCTCACTTCGTCAACATCCAACAGAAAGATCTGCTCTCCCTCCAGCGCCGGATTGGTATATGACTCTGCCGGATCCGTTGAACCTGATGGATCTGGATCACTCTGATTCGGATCCTGGGCATTTACCAAAGAGGTATCGCTGTCTACCGCCTTCGTACTTTTTGCAATCGCACCCTGTTCTATGGAAGTAAATGCCGTTGCCAGAAAACCACCTGAAGCCGTACTATTCAGATATGTCTGCATACTGCTGTTCTTCCAATCCCATGAAGCATTCTCATTCTCCCGAAAACTATGCTGACCCAGTACGGTATCGGCATCTAACAGCATGGCAGCTTCATTGATTCCATAAGCATCCTGTGATGAGGGATCTAAAACCCGAAACGTAATCGGAACACTCCCATTCCGGCCAAAATATACATAATTCCCTGACCAGCCTGTTTCTGTTTGCGTTTGCGAGTCGCTACTGCCAGAACTGGCACTGTCCGTTGAAACCGGATTCCCGATTCCTGCAATCTTCCCATCAGTGACCAGATTGATACTCCGGGCATCATATTCCTCTGCCTGAACCACCGACAAACGACCGACGGAAGGCAGCAATGTGATTCCCATCGCAACGCTCATTAATACTGCCATTCCCTTTTTGCATAGATTCTCTCTCTTCATTGCGCACCTCATTTCTTTTTTTACTCTTTTCGACATCCTGAACCTGCTTACCACGGTTTCCCCTCTACCTCAGTGGAATGTGAAAACCGTTACAAAACAGGGCGGTCTACAGCTACCTATCCGCCGCAACCCGCCCTGTCTGAATTATATATCCTTTTTCAATTTTGCAATCGTGAAGATGAAGAAATCGCTCCACGACGGGTTCTCTGTCGTATTCACATCTGTTGTCGGAATCTTATTCTCCTGCTCCAGCTTTTTATCATACGGAAGAATTGTGACCTCTAACTGATAGTTCGAAAATTCTTCCAGTGAAATATCCTCTGTGTTGACGCTAAGACTTGCATCCCAGGCAATAATGTGAGCTTTGTCTGCTCCATCACCATCCTTAATCTGTTTTTCACTAAATGCTTTCGTGACCTGGTATACCCATTCTCCATTGTACTTCATCAAAGCCAACGACTCGCTTGTAGATGCATTCCCCTGTTTATCTAGCAATTCCAGTTTGAGTGCCTTGTTCAGCTTCTCTGCCGTCTCTGCGGTGTCCACAGGCTCATACTGATATCCCGTATCCGTCTTTACCTTCCTCCTTAACCGGTATGTGACCTGATAATACTTATTCGCACATGCCTTAATATCCTCATCCCGGTTATTGACGATCCAGCTTGAGAAATCCAGATTTGTCGTAAATGGAATCTGGTAATCATAACCTGTCTCATTATACGTATTGATTCCCAAGTCCATATTATCGTGTACATCCAGAGAAACTGCATACTCCTTGTTTCCAACACACGCAACCTTATATTCGGTTCGATCCACCATATCTCCCCCCAACGGATATTCCGGACGGGAGGCTCTTCTCAGCTCTACGACGACTGAATAATTATTGCCGATATAGTCAATCAGATTGGCTGTCTCAAAGCTCAATTCCAAATGGCACTCATTGCTCACCTTGGTCG
>JAFVCQ010000047.1 GCA_017479085.1 Lachnospiraceae bacterium
GGTTTTACATTTCAGTTTTTCATGGATCGCACTGGCTGCGGCTGTGCTGCTTGGGATTCTTACGATTTATCTGTCGGCGGTCAGCAGTGCAAGGCGGGCATCTAAGGTATCTCCGATCACGGCAATCCGTGACAGTGGGGCGGTGAAGTCGAATGCGAAGAAGCTTCGAACACCATGGCTTGTGAAACGGTTATTTGGTGTTGGCGGAGTGATCGCGCATAAGAACATCCGCAGGAATCGGAGGAAATACCGTACCACGGTGCTGTCTATTATCGTGTCTGTTGCTGTATTTGTTGCATTGTCTTCCTTTATGGCACTGACAAATGATACGTTGAAATTTGAATTTCAGTCTGAGGGGTGGAATCTATGCTATTTATGCTTCACAGTTGCTCTCCGGTGTAAAATGACTGTGATTAGCAGGTGCTGTGATGTGAGTGCACTGACGGGGGATGGACGGATGTATATGGAACATAATGAACATTTGAAAAGGACGATTTGGGCATCTGTACTGACGACCGTGCTGACGCTGGTCTGCGTTGGTGCTGCACTGCATGCTGGGGCGCCTCTTTTTGTGGTGTTGGTGCTGAATCTGCTGGGCTTTGGTGTGGTGATTGGACTGTTTCTCGCATACAACCGATGGAAGAATCGGGAGCTTGTCAAGATCACGCATCTGATTGAGGAGATCAACCGGAGGAACTATGCGCTGGATATTGACAATATTTCCGAGGAGGAGCTTTCAATCTTAAAAAATGAGATTTACAAAACGACTCTTTTCCTGAAGTCACAGGCGGAGAATTCCCTTAAGGATAAGGAAACGCTCAAAGAGGCATTGTCCGATATCTCCCATCAGTTAAAGACACCGCTCACATCCTGTCTGGTGATGCTGGATAACATGCTAGATGATCCGGAGATGGAGCCCGCTGTGCGGGAGGATTTTATCCGGGGAGTGAAGCGTGAGCTTGGCAGTGTCAATTTTCTCGTGCAGTCCATTCTGAAACTCTCCCGCTTTGACGTCAATGCGGTCACATTCCACAGGGAACCCATGTCACTTGCTGAACTGGTGGAGGAGGCGGTGAAGAATGTGTCCCTGCTCTGTGACCTGAAGGATGTGCGGCTGGACATCAAGCAGGATTCGGAACCCTGTGGAGATTCGAACCGTCTCATCTGCGACCGGCGTTGGGAGATTGAGGCCATTACGAATATTTTGAAAAATGCGGTGGAACATTCGCCCGCCGGAGAGGTGGTGGAGATTGCCTATGAGCAGAATCGCGCCTATGCCAGACTCAGCATTCGTGATTACGGAGAGGGCATTACCGGGGAGGAGGAAACACATATCTTCGAACGGTATTATCGGGGCCGGCATGCCGGTGAGGACAGTGTTGGCATTGGATTGGCACTCGCCCGCACCATCATTGGGCAGGATGGTGGACAGGTATACGCAGAACGAATGGAGCGGGGCATGCGGTTTCAGATCAGATGGGTATATTCGTTTCAGGATGGGAACGAAGAATAGAATGGGACAGTACACGAACAAATGATACATTATAAAAAATCCACAGGACAGCTTCAATCTCTATCCTGTGGAACCCTGTCATCCTATTCTACTTATCAAGTGACTTCATCGTCGGGAACAATAACACATCCCGAATCGCCGCCGCATCGGTTAGCAGCATACACATCCGGTCAATGCCAAAGCCAATCCCTCCGGTCGGAGGCATGCCAATCTCTAACGCATTCAGAAAATCCTCATCCGTTGTGTTTGCCTCTTCGTTGCCCTGTGCGAGTAATTCCTCCTGTGCCTTGAAACGTTCTCTCTGATCAATTGGGTCATTCAACTCCGAGTATGCATTTGCCATCTCCCATCCGTTCATGAAGAACTCGAAACGCTCTACATACTCAGGATTGTCCGGCTTCTTCTTGGTAAGCGGAGAAATCTCGATCGGATGATCCATAATAAAAGTAGGCTGGATCAAATGCTCCTCCACAAACGCTTCGAAGAACAGGTTCAGAATATCACCCTTCTTGTGAATCTCCTCAAATTCCACACCCTTCTCTTTGGCGGCTTCACGGGCTTCCTCTAAGGTATGAATCGAATGAAAATCCACATCAGCATACTTCTTAACCGCATCTACCATAGTCAGGCGTTCAAATGGTTTACCCAGATCCATCTCAATACCATTATACGTAATCTGTGTAGTTCCGAGTACCTCCTGTGCAACATAGCGATACAGGTTCTCTGTTAAATCCATCATTCCGTTATAGTCCGTATAGGCCTGATATAACTCCATTAAGGTAAACTCAGGATTGTGTCTGGTATCTAAGCCCTCATTGCGAAATACACGTCCGATTTCATAGACACGCTCCAAGCCGCCTACGATCAGCCGCTTGAGGTAGAGCTCCAGAGAGATTCGCAGTTTGAAATTCTCATCCAATGCGTTAAAATGTGTTTCGAATGGTCTGGCAGCGGCACCGCCGGCATTGGCAACAAGCATCGGGGTCTCAACCTCTATAAAGCCCTGTCCGTCCAGATATTTGCGGATCGTGCTGATGATCTTTGACCGCTTTACAAAGGTGTCCTTTACATCCGGATTCATGATCAGATCCACGTATCTCTGGCGATAACGGAGATCTGTATTGGTCAAACCGTGGAATTTTTCCGGTAATACCTGTAAGCTCTTTGATAACAGGGTGACCTTCGTCGCATGGATGGATTTCTCCCCCTTCTGGGTGAGAAACACACGTCCTTCTACACCCACGATATCTCCGATATCCATTCGCTTGAACAGCTTATATGCATCTTCCCCTATGGCATCTCTGGATACATAGATCTGAATGTTGCCGCTTAGATCCTGTACATTGCCGAAGGAAGCCTTACCCATGACACGCTTCTGCATCATACGGCCGGCAATGCTGACATCTTTTCCTTCATACTCTTCAAACTGCTCTTTGATCACACCAGCCTTGGCTGTCACGTCATATTTGGTAATCTCGAACGGATCGATTCCGTTATCCTGTAAGTCCTTAAGCTTTTCTCTCCGGACCTTCAATAGCTGATTGAGATCCTGTGTGTTTTTTTGCTGGTTCTGGTTGTTGTCTGCCACTGTATTCACTCACTTTCGTTTCTGATTATTCTTCGTCTAAGCTGATATCTAAGATCTCGAACTTAAATTCTCCATTCGGTGCTTCCACTGTCACGGTCTCTCCAATCTTACTGCCCATCAGTGCTGCGCCCACAGGAGACTCATTCGATATCTTATTATTCAGAACATCGGCCTCTGTAGAACCCACTAATTTGAAAATCTGTACGTTGCCATTATCAGATTCTTTGACGGTAACGACACAGCCGACATTGACCTTTTCTTTATCAACCTCATCTGTATATACGACCTCAACATTTTTTAAGATCGCCTCTAATTCTTCGATCCTTGCCTCGATATCCTTCTGTTCGTCTTTTGCTGCATCATATTCTGCGTTCTCGGATAAGTCACCCTGTTCCCTTGCTTCCTTGATCTTCTGTGCAACCTCTTTTCGTTTGACTACGCGTAACTCCTGTAACTCATCCTCTAATTTTTTAAGACCCTTATCGGTCAAAAGGTTCTTCTTCTCTGCCATTCGACTCGCCCTTCCATCTTATTAAATTATGCAGATATCCCAATCTGCATTCCTTTTATTATACATGAGGAAGGAGGGACTGTCAATGTCAAAACTCCTGAAAACAGAAGAGGAGTGCATTATGGTTGATAGTCATACATAATTAACAAGCAATACCATTGCCAATTAAGTTCATTTGTGATATTTACAATTTCATATAATCGGTGTACAATGTATATGATCGCTTTTCTAAAAGATGAAACGACAAATTTCGATAATGCGTGTTGCATTTTGTACATAAGGAAAGGTTTTGACTTTATGAAAAGATGTGAGGCAGAAAGTATTTATATCACAAGGAGGTACATGGTGTGGGAAGTTGCTCATCGCTAGTCTACACCAATGAAAACTGCATTGGGTGTAATAAGTGTATTAATGTCTGTCCGGCTATGGGGGCATGCACCTCCAAGGATCAGGAGGATGGCAACAGGAGGATTGAAGTCAATGGTAACTTCTGCGTAGCCTGCGGGGCCTGCATGGATGCATGTGTGCATGATGCCAGAGCGTTCTATGATGATACGGAGCGTTTCTTTGAAGATTTGAAGAAGGGAGAACAGATATCCCTTTTGATTGCACCGGCTTTTCTGGCGAACTATCCGGATGAGTATGGGGCGGTTCTTGGTGGATTGAAGAAGCTGGGTGTGAGACGTATCATATCGGTATCGTTTCACTTCTCGTGAGACAGCCGATAAGAGCAGTGAAAACTATGGACAGATTGACCGGTCGGTGCTGAAGGTGTTAGAGGATGCCAAGCATCTGACAGCCGGAGTGGGCGAGATCAACGACCGTACCCAGAATCTGGCTGCTGCTACCAAGCTGATTTCGGCTTCGGCGGAGGAGATTCGGGATATTGTTACGAAGGTGAAGAGGAATCTGGATGGTCTGACAGAGAATGGGAGCAACTATGATCCAACGCATGCAAACTTGTATGGCAAGCGTATTCTGATGGCAGAGGATATGATGATCAATGCGGAGATTCTAAAACAGATGCTGTCTACGAATGGAGTAAGTGTGGATATTGCAGAGAATGGACAGGCTGCTCTCGATATGTTTTCCAATAGTGCCGAGGGATACTATGATGCCATCTTTATGGATGTGCGTATGCCGGTCATGGATGGTTTGGATGCTACGAAGAATATTCGTAAGCTGAATCGATCGGATGCAAGGACGATTCCGATCATTGCCCTGACTGCTAACGATGTGGATGCGGATATACAAAAGTCTCATGATGCGGGCATGAATGCGCATCTTTCCAAGCCGGTAGACACGGTTGATCTCTATCGGACACTGGAGGAATTGATTCGATAAATGAAAGTTCGAACTGTGTGACCGGTTTTTGGTTTGCCAATACACAGGTGGAAAAATTTGTGTAACCGGATACCGGAATCGGGTATCCGGTCACAAAGATGATATTGATAAGAGGCAATCATCTACAATCAAAATGTTCAAAGATTCCATATCCTCTCTGTCTGTACAAGTTATTTTGCTACAGGTTCTTATCTTTGTATATACCGAAGATATAATTTTCCTGCTGTCAATTCTGCCCATGTGTACTGCTGCATATAATCTCCTGCAAAGGAGCTGACAGCATGCATATCTCCGTCAAGCATTTTGTAATAGTCGCAGTCAACCAGTTCCCGACGTATCGCTACCCAGCCGCTTTGCCGAATCAGAACGTTTTCCATTCTGATTTTTGACAGTGTGGATTTCAAATCGTTGATCAGCACCCGGATACGATTCTTTGTCACCTTCAAATCCTGCTCATTTTCATATAGTGCAGAGGAGATGTCCTCCATCGTACAGGCGGTCCCCTCCCTGTCGATCAAAAAGGCAAATAATTCCTTTGTTTTCCGCCTTGCAAATGTAAGCGGTTGTCCCTGCCAGGTTACATCGAAGTAACCGAAGCACTGTACATGCAGCTTATCGGATGCGGCTGCCGGAGGCGGAAAGCTGTGTGCAATCTCCTCGCGAACCCTGTCTGCTTCCAGAGGCTTTAGGATGTACCCCTGTGCATGAATTTTAAATGCATCCAGTGCATATTCAGAGTATCCGGTGACAAATACGATTTTGGCCGAAGGACAGAGCGTTTTGAGTTTTACGGCAAATTCCAGCCCGTTGAGCCCGGGCATTTGAATATCGCTGAATACAATGTCCGGTCTGAGGTTGTTCTCTTGAATCGTTTTCAGGGCATCCGATCCACGCAGGAATGTCAAAACTTCCGCATCGGGAACGGCTTCCCGGATGATGCGCAGCGATGCAGTATTGAGTAGGGGCTCATCATCGATTGAAAAAATCAGCATAAATTACCTCCTGTTTCTTTTGGGATTCGTATGGTTACGGTGGATGGTCAGATTGAGCATATTGATGCCCTCCATATTACACATCTCCCTCTGTTTGTCCCATTTGCTTGCGGCACAAATCATATTTATTATATTCAGGATTTGGAAGAATATCAAGAGCTCCTTCCGGATTCTGTATCATATTTCTTGTGAATATTGTCAATATCCTCTGTTGTGCCGTCTCCGTGGTCGTCTGGAGCACGAAATTCGCCCTTGTCTACCAATCGGAGGAAAGCATCAACCACATCGCCTGTCAGTTGTGTGTCCCGGACGTCCTTGATAATCGAAACGACCTTTTCAAAATTCATGCGCTTACGATAAGGACGGTTGGAATACATTGCGTCAAAGGTGTCTGCCACCGCGATGATCTGTGCCACCCGCGGGATCTCGTCGCCCTTTAAGCCATTCGGATAGCCTTTGCCGTCGGGACGTTCGTGATGGTTACCTGCGCCGATTGCCAGTTCCGGCATAATGCTGATGCCTTTGAGTGTTTCATATCCGAGCGTCGGGTGCGATTTGATGACAGCGAATTCTTCGTCTGTCAGCTTGCCGGGCTTATTCAGCACTTCGGGAGCGACGCCGACCTTTCCGATATCATGCATAAGAGCAATGTTGTAATATTGTTCCACCGTTTCTTCGTCATAGCCCAGCTCCTTTGCCAGCATGACCGTATATTCCGCCACGCGGGACGAGTGACCATTGGTATAGGCGTCCTTCATATCAATTACTTTGGCAAAGGCTTCTACGATTTCACGGATCAATTGCTTTTGCTGCTTTTCCTTTTTCCGGAATGCCTCAGTTTTGCGGCGGATATAGAGCATCACAATCCACGCAATCAGCACAACTCCCGCCACGCAGCAGAGGAGCCGGAACCACAGCAGCTCATACAATGCCTTTTCCTTTACGATAGGAACCGAAAACTCTTTATTTCCGCGACCCTGGGAATCCTTCAGCAGCATGACAAAGTGATAGGTCCCGCCGCGGAGGTTCGTGTAGTCGATCGGTACAAACTCGCTTCGCTTGACGGTGGTCTGTGTGTCATCGAA
>JAFVCQ010000048.1 GCA_017479085.1 Lachnospiraceae bacterium
CCTCTATACAATGGCAGGAGAAAATATTCTTCCGAAATGGTTTGGCAGATTGAATAAGGATGGAAGTCCGAAAAATGCGCTCTTGTTTCTGATGGCAATCTCGTTGTTCATCCCTTTTCTTGGAAGAACTGCGATCGGCTGGATCGTCGATGTCAATACGGTCGGTGCTACCATTGCCTATGGTTATACATCTGCGGCGGCTTTTGTGAATGCACGAAAAGATAATAACCGAAAAATACAGGCAACCGGAATGATTGGAATTTTGATGTCGGTAGTATTCTTCTTTTATTTTATGGCATGGTCTTCGGGGGCGATGTCCACCGAATCCTATCTGATACTTGCTTTTTGGAGTATTTTGGGTTTCATATATTTTCGCTATATGTTTGGCAGGGACAAAGACAGGCGTTTTGGAAAGTCAACGGTTGTGTGGATCGGACTTTTGTTTCTGATCTTTTTTACCTCCCTCATGTGGGTGAAGCAGGCAACGGACGATATGACCGAAAAGGTGATACATAATATCAGTGAGTATTATGAGGCACAGAATCAGAACAATGATCCGGAGGTGATCGAGGATACGGAGCGGTATCTGGCGGAACAGTTAAAAGAGGCTGACCGCTTACAGACACGTAACAGCATGATTCAGATGGGACTGATCCTTGCAAGTCTGGCGATCATGTTCAGCATATACACGAACATGTCCAAGCGGGAAAAGCAGATGGAAATAGAGAAGTTCGAAGCGGAAGAGAGCAGCAGGGCAAAAAAGCACTTTTCTCTCCAATATGTCACACGATATAAGGACACCAATGAATGCGATTATCGGTTATATCAATCTGGCTGAACGGGATGAGAATAGGGAAAAGGAGCTGCGGGAATATCTGGCGAAGATAAAGACATCCAGTCACCATCTGCTTGCCCTGATCAATGATGTGCTGGAAATGAGCCGAATTGAGAGTGGCAAGATGGATTTGGAACCGATTGCAGTTGACTTAAAGAAAACTCTGGGAGAGGTAAGAGATATGTTCTCCACACAGATGGAGGAAAAGAAGATTGACTTTAGTGTTGACACATCGCATATCCGAAGCAGTCGTGTCTATTGTGATAAAAACAGGCTGAATCGCGTACTCTTAAACCTTTTAAGCAATGCCTATAAGTTTACACCGGAGGGTGGAACGGTATCCGTTACAGCGTGGCAGATTGACGATGAAGCGGATGGATATGCGAAATATGAGCTGCGGGTGGCGGACAGTGGAATCGGCATGACAGAGGAGTTTGCAAGGAAAGTGTTTGAGGCATTTGAGAGAGAACGTACCTCTACGGTCAGTGGCATACAGGGCACAGGTCTTGGCATGGCAATTACAAAAAGCATTATCGATTTGATGGGAGGAACGATTGAGGTGAATACCGCACCGGACTGTGGTACGGAATTTGTGATTCGATTGCGGTTTGAACTTCAGGATGGAGCGGATGATTCTTCCGAAACAAAGGAAGAGGAACATAGGGAACAGAAGGAACTGGCACCGGATTTCTCTACCATGCGGCTTCTTCTTGTAGAGGATATGGAGATCAACCGTGAAATTGCTACAATGCTGCTTACCAATCTTGGATTTATGATCGAAACAGCAGAGAATGGCAGGGAGGCGGTTGAAAAAGTTGAGGAATCTGCGAGTGGCTATTATGATGCAGTTCTGATGGATATTCAGATGCCGGTGATGGATGGCTATGAGGCGGCAGAAAGGATTCGGCATCTTGATGATTCGGAGCTTTCACAGATTCCGATTATTGCAATGACGGCGAATGCATTTTCCGAAGATGTGAAAAAAGCACAGGATGTCGGAATGAACGGGCATATCGCAAAGCCAATTGATGTAAATAATATGATAAATACGCTAAAAGATGTATTAACTCAGTAGGAGGCAGGTTATATGAGTGATTTGGTGATGGAATCCATACGACAGCTAGGGGAGAGTATGCCGGGCGGATTTTTCGTTTATCGCGCAGATGAGAGGGAAGAGATTCTGTATGCAAATGAAGTGATGTTAGATATTTTTGGATGTCATACGATTGCGGAATTAAAGGAGCTGACGGGATATACCTTTCATGGTCTTGTGTACCCGGAGGATTTGGATGCTGTACACAGGTCCATAAGGGCACAGGTTTCCGGGAATAAAAAACAGTTTGATTATGTGGAATATCGGATCGTCCGAAAGGATGGCAGTGTGCGATGGGTAGATGACTATGGACGTCTGGTGCATACCGGGGAATATGGGGATGTCTATTATGTGTTGCTTCGGGATATCACCGAAATGCGCGCTGAGAGGGAGGAGAGTAAGCGCCGCGCAGATGTGATTGAGGGATTAAGCGCTGACTTCACTTCGATCTATCTCATCGATCTGGAGAAAGGAGAGATGCATCCTTACCGGTTGGAAAACAGCTATTTTCAGAAAATTGCAAAGGAATTGTATGCGGATGAATCGGAGAAGGTGGATTGGAGAACCGTGTCGCCGGTCTATGCGGAGCGTTATGTGCTCAAAGAGGACAAACCGCTTTTTCTGGAGGAAGTCGCAACCGGACGAATCCGGGAACGGCTTGCCAAAAGCAATGCATACTCTGTCAATTACCGCAGTAAGGGTGAGGATGATTCGCTCATGTATATACAAATGTCCATCGTAAGGATTGATGGGGATCCGGCCAGTCCCAAAGCGATCATGGGCTTCCGGGATGTGACAGAGCACATCTTACAGGTTCAGCAGGAGATTGCAGATAAGCTGAATATGGAGATGGAATTGCAAAAGGAAAAGCATGCAAATGAGATCAAATCGTCCTTCCTATTTAACATTTCACACGATATTCGTACACCGATGAATGCGATCAAAGGATTTACGGATCTTGCACTGATGCATCTGGAGGAACCGGAGAAGGTAAGAGACTATCTGGGAAAGGTGGATGAATCCAACCGGCATCTGCTGGCACTGATCGATGACCTTCTGGAGATGAGCAGGCTGGATTACGGAAAGATAGAAGTGAAGAAGGATGCGTGTGATCTGAGAGATTCTCTGGAAACGGTTCTCAATATGTTCCGCACGCAGGCGGAAGAGAAACAATTGATCCTGGAGGAGAAGCTGGAACTGCCAAAGCAGAAGGTGTTTATAGATGAACTGCGTTTTCAGAGAATTATGGAGAATCTGATCCAGAATGCAGTGAAGTTCACGCCACCCGGCGGAAGGATCACGATAACAGCACATCAAAAACAGGTATCCGATTCCGGATATGTCCGCTATGAGTTTGTAGTATCCGATACAGGGGTCGGAATGACGGAAGAATTCATGCGCCGGATGTATGAGGCCTTCGAGAGGGAAGAAAACTCCACACGGAGCGGATATAGCGGTACGGGGATGGGACTGGCCATCACCAAGAGGATACTCGACATGATGGGCGGCTCGATTTCCGTAAAAAGCAAAAAGGGGGAGGGTTCTGCCTTTACGGTGGGTATACCGCTGAAGCTGGTAGAACATTCCTGCGGGAACACAACAGAGGATGTGACAAAAAAGGAGCTTCACAAAGCATCCGGCAAGCACCGTATTCTGCTGGTTGAGGATATTGAAATCAATCGTCTGCTGGCAGAGAATATCCTGGTGGATGCAGGCTTTTTGGTCGAGTCGGTTCCGGATGGCAGTGATGCGGTAGAGGCGATACAGAATCAGCCGGTTTGGTATTATGATCTGATTCTGATGGATATTCAAATGCCTGTTATGAATGGATACGAGGCGACAAGGATGATTCGGTCGATGGATCGGGAGGATGCGTCAGTCATACCGATCATTGCACTGTCCGCGAATGCCCGTGATGAGGACAAACGGGAAAGTCTGGAAAGCGGCATGAATTCTCATGTGGCCAAACCGTTTGATATCGCGCATCTGATCAATACGGTCAATGAGCATATTGAAGCGGTGAAGCGAACGTGACAGAAGAAAAGCAAACGGTGGTGTACTAAGTTCATTCTGCGCCCTTTGGGCTTGAATTCACTAAGTACACTACGCATACCAGAAACTTAGCCAATCAGTCATCGCCCTTTGGGGCTCGACTTCTTGGAGTTTCAGAGTAAAGTCATTAGGAACTTGCCGGTATGACGGGGAGCTTGTTCGCGTCAGTTTCCTTTCATCAACAATCGCAATGTCTCGAATAGATGCTCCGGCTCCACGGGCTTGCTCAAATGCGCATTCATTCCTGCCTGTAATGAATTCTGCACATCCTCATCAAAAGCATTTGCGGTCATTGCAATGATCGGAATATCCTTTGCATCCGGTCTGGCTAACGCGCGGATCTCTGTCGCTGCAGCCAGTCCGTCCATGACGGGCATACGTACATCCATAAGAATAGCATCGTAATGGTTTTCCGGACTTGTTAGAAACATATCCACAGCGAGCTGTCCGTTCTCTGCGTGATCTACGTGGATATTCTTCATGCCTAATATTTGTTTCATAATCTCAGCATTGATCATCATATCCTCTGCAAGCAATATATGACTTCCATTCAAATCCGCACGATGTTCCTCCTGTACGTTCACGGACTTCTTTTTCTGCACGGTCTGTCGAAATTCATCGATCACGTCCGCCACAGACAATGGCTTCGTCATAAAACTATCTACTCCCGCACGTATCGCTTCTTCCATGACGTCATCGCAGCTATATGCAGTCAGAATCATAATAGCAGATTCGTCTCCGGCAGACTCTCTGATCTTTGCCGCCAGTTCAATCCCGTCGTTCGGTTTCGGAATATGAAGCTCAACA
>JAFVCQ010000049.1 GCA_017479085.1 Lachnospiraceae bacterium
CCAGTAACAGCTACTGGGTATGGTATATGTTTCACAATGCAGGGCTATCTGCAGACGTCAGTCCTTAATGAGCAGCCCAAGTTGCGAATTTAGTACCGTTACGTCTGCAGCTAAGCGCATTATCTGAACAATTGGCGAGGTTGTTTCGAGCCTAGTGTGAAGTTATGCTGTGCAGCGTGCCCGGAATGGGAAACATATACCATACCCGGTAGTGTCCGGCTTAACTAAATGACATTGGTTCACAGTTTATTTGTATCAACAAGCAGCTATGAATAGTGACTATAACGCCTTAATTCTCTTGACTGCCTCCACCGTATTCTCATACGTTCCAAAGGCGGTCAGACGGAAATACCCCTCTCCGCTTGGTCCAAAACCGGAGCCTGGTGTACCGACTACATTTGCATTCTCCAACAGATAATCAAAGAATTCCCATGATGTCTTATGATCCGGAGTCTGCAGCCAGATATACGGTGCGTTGACACCGCCGGAAACCGTATATCCCGCCTCTGCCAGACCTTCCTTGATCAACTTTGCATTTTTCATATAGTATGCAATCTGCTCTGCGGTCTGTGCCTTTCCGGCCTCGCTGTACACCGCTTCACCGGCGCGCTGGATAATATATGGGGCACCGTTAAACTTCGTTCCATGTCGTCTCGTCCACAATGCATTTAAAGAAGTGCCATCACCTGCCTTCAAATCCTTCGGAACCACTGCAAAGCCAAGGCGTGTTCCGGTAAAGCCTGCATTTTTGGAGAAGCTTCTCAGCTCAATCGCGCAGGTTTTCGCACCATCACACTCATAGATGGAATGTGGTACATCCTCCTCGCTGATATAGGCTTCATAAGCCGCATCATAAATAATCACCGCACCGTTCTTATTAGCATAATCCACCCACTCCTGGAGCTGTGGTCTCCGGATGGTTGCACCAGTCGGATTATTCGGAAAACACAGGTAAATGATATCCGGTGTCTCCTCCGGTAATTCCGGTGCAAATCCATTCTCTGCTTTACACGGCATGTAGATCACGTCGCTCCACAGCTCCGTATTCTTATCATAAGTACCGGTCCGGCCGGCCATTACATTCGTATCCACATAAACCGGATACACCGGATCACATACTGCAATCTTATTATCGGTTGCAAATATCTCCTGAATGTTACCGGAGTCACACTTTGCACCGTCGCTGACAAAGATCTCATCAATGGCAATGTCTACCCCTCTTGCAGCATAATCATGCTTTGCAATCGCACTTCTCAGAAATTCATACCCCAGATCCGGTGCATATCCACGAAACGTCTCTTTCTTTGCCATCTCGTCCACGGCAGCATGTAAACTGTCAATGATTGCCGGAGCCAGTGGCTGTGTCACATCACCAATTCCCAGAGAAATAATCTCCTTATCCGGATTTGCCTCCTTATATTCCCTTACCTTTTTTCCAATTGTTGAAAATAAATAGCTTCCCGGTAATTTTAAGTAATTCTCATTAACTTTAAACATATTGTCCTCCTTTTTCTTCCTCTATCTCTCCATCAAAGACCACCCTTGCAGGGCCAGTCATGTAGACCAGATTCTCCTCCCGGTCCCAACGTACAAGCAGATCCCCTCCCAATAAGTGCAGGGTGATCTCATTCTCCGTCAGACCATTTAAGATACAGGCAACTGCCGAAGCACACGCTCCTGTCCCGCATGCCAGTGTCTCACCGGTGCCACGCTCCCACACACGCATATTCACCGTCTTCGCATCCAATACCTGGATAAATTCTGTATTCACCCGGTTCGGAAATATCGCATGGTGTTCAAATTGAGGCCCGATTGTCTCAATCGGAAAATGCTCCGTATCCTCCACAAAAACAATACAATGTGGATTCCCCATGGAAACGCAAGTGATCTCATATCGCTCTCCGGCCACCTCAATCGGTTCCTTTACTAAGATCTCTTTCTCTGACCGCACCGGTATCTTTGCAGGTCGAAGCTCCGGTGCACCCATATTAACCGTAACCAACTTCACTTTTCCATCTTCGATCTTCAGATCCAGATATTTCACACCTGCTAATGTCTCTACCGAAATACTGGTCTTTGTCGTCAGACCATAATCATATACATATTTTGCCACACAACGGATTCCATTTCCACACATCTCTGCCCGGGAGCCATCTGCATTATACATATCCATACAAAAATCCGCAATCTCAGATGGCTTGATCAGAATCAGTCCGTCTGATCCGATTCCGAAATGTCTGTCGCTTACCTTCACTGCCAGTCTTGCCGGATCCACCACGGTTTCCTCCAGACAGTTCACATAAACATAGTCATTTCCCAGACCTTCCATTTTTGTAAACTTCATATGAACCTCCTTTATATTATTCTGTCTCAATACATATCCAGCACCATATGTGCTGTCTCTACCAGATTCGTGCCATTATCCATACTTATCCTTTGCAGATACCTATGCGCCTCATCCTCTGTCATTCCTTTTTGCTGCATGAGTAGCACCTTCGCATGAGCGATTGTCTGTTTTTCCTCCTCTGATCGAATGGCAGGCTTTGACCGCTTTTTCTTTCTCTCATAATACAGTCTGTCATACATAACCTGGACTGCATCTACCAGATCCGCCGCCTTAATCGGCATCGGAAGGCAGACCACCGGATGCTCCCTACATTCTGCATAATACCGCTGGGATGTCACCAACAGCATCTGAAACGTGTCGGGCAGATATTCCAACAGCTCATTATACATCATATCCACAAACTTATAGCCACTGACTACAATTCCATAATCCAGATCATCAATGAGTTTGATCACCTGTGCCGCCGTTGTACATGCTGCCATGACTTCAATCCCGTTGCAAACCAGAAGCTTCTTAATGCTCTTTGCCTCCTCCAGCTTAGGAAATACTACGATTACGCTAACCACATTTTTTCTCCTCGCTTATCCTGAACATTGCTGGTTTCGCAAAGCTCTCATATTTTATACAGATATTCCTCAATCTCCCAGGCTGTTACCTGCTCTCTGAACTGATTCCATTCCTTTCGCTTGGCATTCAGATATTTTCGATGCACGTGCTCTCCCAACACCTGTTTCATAAATGCATCATCCTCAAAATAATGACATGCCTTGCTCAGATTAGATGGTATTGCCTCAATCCCTGTGCCGCCAATTCTTCCTCTGTCATCTGATAGATATTCCCATCCACGCTCTTCGGTGTTGGCAATTCTCGTTTGATTCCATCCAGACCGGCTGCCAGACAACTGGCCAATAACAGATATGGATTCGCTGCAGGATCCGGAGAGCGGAGCTCTACACGCATATTCGTACCGCGGGCAGCAGGAATCCGAATCAGCGGACTCCGATTCTCCTCCGACCATGCAATATAAACCGGTGCCTCATATCCCGGCAGCAAACGCTTATAAGAATTCACAATCGGATTGCTGATCAAGGTCATACCCTTTATATGCTCCATAATTCCGGCAATAAATTGATATGCTTCCTTACTGACCCCATTCGGAGCAGAATAATCATTAAATACATTCACACCATCCTTGGCCAAAGACATATTGATGTGCAATCCCGACCCACAAACTCCATAGACCGGTTTCGGCATGAAGCTTGCAAACAAGCCATGTCTCTTTGCAATCGATTTGACAACCAGCTTAAACGTCATCATATTATCCGCCGCCTTCAGTGCATTCGTATATTTGAAATCAATCTCATGCTGCGCCGGTGCAACCTCATGATGGGATGCCTCGATCTCAAAACCCATCTCCTCCAAATTCAAAATGATATCCCTGCGCGCATTCTCTCCCAGATCCAATGGGGAAATATCAAAGTATCCCGCCTTCTCATGCGTAATCGTCGTCGGTCTGCCCTCATCATCCGTATGAAACAAGAAAAACTCACATTCCGGACCAACATCAAAGCTGTAACCCATGTCTGCCGCTTCCTTCAGTACCTTCTTCAAAATATAACGCGGATCCCCCTCAAATGGTGTTCCATTCGGACGATACACATCGCAAATCATTCTGGCCACTTTTCCCTGCTGCGGCCGCCATGGAAAAATCTCAAAGGTGTTCAGATCCGGATATAAATACATATCCGACTCATCGATTCTCACAAATCCCTCAATGGACGAACCGTCAAACATGCATTTGTTATCTAATGCCTTCTCCACCTGACTTGCTGTAATGGCCACATTCTTCATTGTTCCAAATATATCCGTAAACTGCAGACGGACAAATTCAATGTCCTCCTCCTCCACAAGCCGCATAATATCCTGCTTCGTATATTTGCTCATGTCCCTATTCTTCCTTTCTGTCGAACTATAACTTAATCTATATGTCTAACATAAATTACATTACTCTCATGTTATCTCACTTGCATTATTTTGTCAATCAAAAGACAAACGTTTTTTTCGTGGAACTAAAAAAAGCTCCCCATGGGACTCGAACCCACGACCTACGCATTACGAATGCGTTGCTCTACCAACTGAGCTAGGGAAGCATATCTATTCACTATATACCGGCTGCCATCGAATACAATGACAGCCTTTCTTTCATTCTTAATCTACCACGTACGGCATCAATGCAATATGACGTGCTCTCTTAATCGCAACCGTCAAAGCTCTCTGATGCTTTGCGCAGTTTCCGGTAATTCTTCTAGGAAGAATCTTACCTCTCTCGGAAATATATCTCTTTAACTTGTTGACATCTTTGTAGTCGATCAAGTTATTCTCATCCGAACAAAAAACACATACTTTTTTTCTTCTACGGATATTTCTTCTCTTTATCGGCGCATCGCCACGTTCTGGCTTATCTGCTTTATTATATGCCATTTTCTTTTCCTCCTATTTTATTGGAACGGGATCTCGTCTTCAATACCCTCCGGTATACTCATAAAACCGTCTCCACTTGCTGCACTTGGTGTCGGACGATTATTGACAGGAAAATCACTTCCACCAGCGGAAGCACTGTTCTTACTCTCTGCAAATTCCTGATCTTCTATTACCACTTCGGTCGTATATACCTTCGCACCATCCTTATTGGTATAACTGCCTGTCTGTATCCTTCCGGTTACACATATCTTGGTTCCCTGCTTGAGCCATTTCTCTGCAAATTCAGCACTTCTCCCAAATGCCACACAAGAGATAAAGTCTGCTGTCTGATCACTATTCCTCTGAAATCTGCGCTCAACTGCTAGTGTATATCTCGCAATGGCTAACGCATTATCCCCTTGAGAATACCGTATCTCCGGGTCTCTTGTCAAGCGTCCCATCAAAATTACTTTATTCATATGGATTCCTCCTGCTCGCTACGCGTCCTGTCTAACGCATAGGTATCTGATGACCGGCTCCATAATACGAACTTGTGCTTCTACCTGTGCAGGAACATCAGATTCCGCATCGAATTGGATGAAGTAGTAAAATGCTTCTTTCATCTTCTGAATCTCGTAAGCTAATCTCTTCTTACCAGCTTCTTCTACGTTAGTAACATTACCGCCGAACTTGGCAATTAACTCTTTTGCCTTCTCGACTGCCTCTGTTCTAGCATCATCTTCGATCTTTGCACTGACAACTAACGCTAATTCATACTTGTTCATATCTTATGCACCTCCTTATGGTCTCTGGTCCTCCCCTTCAAGGGAGAACAAGGAAATTGTGTTACACATCACAGAAATACATACTATCACAAAGAAATGAAGAAATCAAGTATTTTCTTTTAAACCTTTGAAATTTTTTTCTACAAGCTTGCGTGCCAACATCACCTGATGACCACATCCACTACATCTTAACCTGAAATCTGCGCCGGTGCGAATGATCTCCCATGCATTCGTGCCGCACGGATGTTGCTTCTTTAACCGAATCACCTGACCCACCTGAAAATCCATTCTATTCACACTTCCTGATTCTAGATTTTATTTACCACATCTGTTGCATTTTCTCCCGGATTAACTCCCAAACCCATCTCCTCCGGATTAAACTCTCCACTTAATGCGAATTCCTCCATATTCACATTGCCATCCAGTCCCATTCCGGCCAACATGTCATCCAAATGAGACCTGTCGATTACGTCTCTCTGTTCCAGATATTCCTTAATCTCTTCTTCTGATACCGGTTCACTAAAATAATAGCCCTGTAAATAATTCATAAACAGCAAGTCTGACAATTCCTTTAATTTCTCTGATTCAATTCCATCTCCCAAAATCTGTTTTTGATTCTCCTCAAACACGGCCGTCATTGCACTGATCAGCAGATAGATGGTGTCATTGTGTTCAGCCGCCCGAATCATATTTTTATTGATCTTAATGATCTCAAATGGCAACTCGATTAAGTGAATCAAATCCAAGAAGCCCGTTCCAAAACCGTCCAAGTAAAAATGAATTCCTTTGTCGTATAACTTCATCATCTGCTTCTTCACTTCATAATACTGAACCGAAAATACCTCTTCCGGCAGCTCAATGGCAAGATACCTCGGATTCAACTCATATTTGTCCAAAATCGCAAGTACCTTCTTTTCTACATCCTTTGCCATAATCTGCTGTCGCGAAAAATTCACAGAGACAATTGGCGGTTCTTTTCCATCATCCAAATAAGACCTGATGAACTGACAGACCTTATCAATCAATATGTAACCAATATCTTTTACATATCCATTCTCCTCCGCAATCGGAAAAAATTCTCCCGGTGAGATATCCCCCAAATAATCATCCCGCAATCGGAACAATGCCTCTACCCGATTATAGCAATTCTCATTCACATCCAGAATCGGCTGATAGTTCACATACATTTTTCCCTTCTCGATCACCTCTTTCAAAATAGAAAAGATATGAACTCTCCGTTCCATTTTTCCTTTAAAGGCATCATCACAGATAATATATTGATTCTTTTTGTTCGCCTTAGCATAAGAATTCAAATACTCCAATAATTCAATAATCTCTGATGGGCTATCGGCCAGTCTTGGATACTCTACGACTGAAATACACACTGTAATCTTATGTACCACCAACTTTCCGATCTGACATGGCATTCTGAAATGTTCCATCATCTGATCACACCAGATCTTCATATCCTCCACTGTTGTATCTTCAAAAATGATTGTAAATTTGTCCCCACCATACCTCGATACACATCTCTTAGGGGAATGGGCTACCAGATATGCTGCGATCTCATGAATGAATTTATCTCCATTCTGATATCCAAATTCACTGTTAATCCTCTTGAAATCGTCCAGAGACAGCATGGCAACCATCATCTTCTTATTCGAACCAATTCGATACTGTAACATTTTTTTGAAGGTATCACCATCCGGAAGATGAGTCAGAGTATCCAGCTTAATCATTGTACTATAGCTGAATATGTAAATTAAAATTAATATAATTGCATAACTGAGTCCCATGACTGCCGTGAACGTGTGCTGATACTGGAACACATATGCAACCACCATGATAAATGGTATGATCAAAAAAACGGATTGCCCCATCTCACGCAGAGTCCGGATATTCTTGAGAACAATTCCAATATAAACGATCACGGAAACTGCAGCCAGAGCATATGGCAAAACATACCAGTCATTAAATGAAATTCTAAGTTGTCCCTCTACCTCTGTCACGTCAAACACGTGATGAAGTGCCAGATTCGATACAAGCAACAGTACATCGACCAATACCGGTATGCCGATAGTATAGTAAACCTTCGCCGGTACATAGTTCCGGTTGTGAATCAGTTCTAACAGATAATTATTGAAATAAAACCATATCATCACCATCTGAAGAAAGCTCAGGCATATAATAACCTCCGCCACTCCTGCCAATTCTATTATATTATAGTGCAAAATCGAATATGCGACCATATTCAACCCTAGCAGCACCGTATTCACCCGCACCATACCAACGTAAATCTTATTCTTCAAATCAATAATATTATAACGCACACCACATGCAAAGCACAAAATGATTGCTAATATAAACCCCGCACCCTCTAAATAAAAATTCAATTCCATGTTATTCCCCCTTACCCGTGCTTCTCTCTTTTATTCTATCATAAATAACAATTTATAGAAACCCTTTCTAAAAAGAAAACCCTGAGAAATATTTCTCAAGGTATATAAAAATGCCCAGAGCCGGAATCGAACCAGCGACACGAGGATTTTCAGTCCTC
>JAFVCQ010000050.1 GCA_017479085.1 Lachnospiraceae bacterium
ATTATAGTGATGCCATGACGCTCATTTAAATCCCTGAGAAATTCCATAATCTCTGTATAATGCCTGTAGTCCTGTCCTGCAGTCGGCTCATCCAATATCAGTATATCCGGATTCATCACCAGCACAGAGGCAATACTGACCCTTTTCTTCTGTCCAAAGCTTAACGCCGACACAGGCCAGTTGCGAAATGGGTACAGCCCACATATTTTAAGTGTCGCAAATACCCTCTCCCTTATTTCCTCCTCAGGCACACCTCTTACCTGCAGCCCCAGTGCAACCTCATCATAAATCATAGGTTTGCTTATCATCTGATTGGGACTTTGCATTACCAAGCCAATGTGCTCTCCCCGTTCCTTAATAGATAAATTAGCAATATCTGTTCCATGCAGATAAATGCTGCCATTATCCGGCTTGTAAAATCCGCAGATCAGTCCGGACAGTGTGGATTTACCGGCGCCATTTTTCCCTACGATACTCAGCATCTCTCCCTTTTCAATCGTAAAGGATATGTCACCAAGCACCAGTACATCTTCTGAATATGAAAAGCACAGCTTCTGTACCTTAAGAATCTCCTCCTGTACCGGATCATGCTGTCTTTCCTCCGACCTTTCAAACCATCGTCTCACCTGTTCCCTGTAGCTTTCTATATTCATGGACTCAATATGTCCCGGTCTGTCCTCCTTCCGGATCCGGCAGCCTGCATGCTTTAACGCGGTAATATATAGAGGTTCACGGATGCCACATTGTTCAAGCACATCACATGCCAACAGCTCATCCGGCGAAGTATCTGATACGATCCTTCCCTCTGATATCACAATGATCCTGTCCACATCCCGGTACAGTGCATCCTCTAATCTGTGCTCAATGATGATCACAGTCTTACCATACTCCTGCTGTATCCGGTCGATCAGTTCAATAGTTCTTTTTCCTGTGGCCGGATCAAGATTGGCAAGGGGCTCATCAAAAAGCAGAATATCCACATCACTTACCATAACACCTGCCATGGATACCCTCTGCTTCTGTCCGCCCGAAAGCTCACCGGGTGCATGGGCAAGGAATGCCTTAACATCTACAGCATCTGCCGCCTGTTCCACCTTTGAATACATTTCCTTTTCCGGTACTCTGTCATTTTCCAAAGAAAATGCAATGTCCTCAGCCACTGTCAGTCCAACGAATTGACCGTCCGTATCCTGTAGTACGGTTCCCACAAATTTTGACAATCCGAATATTCCCAACTTTGCAGGATTTTCCCCTTTGATCCTATAACTGCCGCTAATCTCACCTTCATAGGAAAATGGCACCAGCCCATTGATACAGTGCGCCAATGTTGATTTACCGGATCCGGAGGGGCCAACTATCAGCACCTTCTCTCCGGGATAAATTTTCAAATCAATATCACGCAATGTCGGCTCAACCTGGGCACGATATTTAAATGTAAAATGTTCAAAATCTATGACCGGATCCATATACATCCTCACTTTATATATCTGAGCATTACTACTTCAAAATACATAATATACATTTTTTCCGCCTGTGTAAAGTGATTAATAATACAGCAAGAGCCAGGTTCACACCAACCCGGCTCATACACACTTTAAGGAGTTTTATATAACACGTAATCACTGAACTAATTACTCTTCCTGCTGTAAGCTTGAAGACTTTGCTCCAATCTTTGAATATCCCACTGCAACAATACTTCCCAAAATGCCGGCTATGATAATATTACCTAAGAATGCCCAAAATCCCTGAGCAAATACCTTGTTGGCCGGCTCTGCATAAATCACAATATCCAACAAAGGAGCTACCAGTATCCATGCAACTGCATTGCCTATTATCTGTACCACGTTAAAGAATACAATCTGTTTTCCGCCAAAGCCGCCCTCCTTGATAGCATACTTCTTTGCAAACAGACCCACCAGAACTCCAAGCACTGCTTCCGGGAATACCCAGCTCCACCATACACTTCCATAAAACAAAGCATCACCCAGCGCATGTCCGATAAATCCCGTCAATCCACCGACAATGGGGCCAAAAACTGCTGAAATAAATACAAGCAGCGCTGCTCTTGGCTGTAAAGCCGTATTAGGAATAAATCCCAGAGGTACCTGTATTTCAGTTAACGCTACAAACAATGCGGTAGATATACCGGTTGCTACCACTTCCTTAATTCCAAACTTCATATTCATTATCTCCTCTCGTATCTATTCATGTTTTTTGAAACCAGCCTAAGCTGTTGTCTATACAATATTCCTATTTCTTTATAGATTCAACTTAAAATCGTGAAAACGATATCACACCCCGCTTCTCATAGTATCACTTTAAGAAGCCCCTCAGTATC
>JAFVCQ010000051.1 GCA_017479085.1 Lachnospiraceae bacterium
CGGATATGCTGGTCATCGCCTCGCCGGTCTATTTCTATGGGATCAGCGCAGAACTCAAGGCAATGATTGACAGACTGCATACACCGATGAGAAATGAGTTTCCGATCAAGAAGCTTGCCCTGCTCTTAGTGGGGGCGGCAACCCTGCCGGAACTGTTTGACGCCATAAAGCTGCAGTATCAGCTTGTACTCGCCTTCTTTCATCTGGAGGATGCAGGGATGGTGCTGGTAAGGGGTGCGAAGGATAAAGGGGATGTCAGGAAAGGAGACGCATTGAAAGAAGCCTATGAGCTGGGAGCAGCGATCGAATGACCGGAATTGGTTTGAACAGGACAGTTCCTTTCACGAATTTTTTGCTGAAATTATTTCAAAAGAAGAATTTGAAAAAGTTTATAGCAGCAGGGAATATCAGGGGGATATCAGGTTTTGACACAATGAGTGATTGGGAAATTGATGATTGACAGATACAAGCGAGGTGTATTATGGCGAGAACAGTTGCGATTGGAACGCAGGATTTTGGACAGTTACGGGAGAACGGTTATTTATATGTGGATAAAACCGCATTTATCAGGGATTGGTGGTATGGTGGAGATGCGGTGACGCTGATCACCCGTCCACGCCGGTTTGGAAAAACATTAAACATGAGTATGTTAGACTATTTCTTTTCAAATAAACACGCAGGGCGGGGCGATCTGTTTGAGGGGCTTGCGGTCTGGGAGGATGAGAAGCTGCGCAGATTACAGGGCACATATCCGGTGATCTTCCTCTCCTTTGCGGGGGTGAAACAGACCACCTACGAGAAGACAAGACAAAGCCTCAATCAAAAGATCACTGATATCTATAATCAATATGAGTGGATTACGAAAGAGGAATGGTTTACCGGGGCGGATACAGAGTATTTTTCACGTGTACGCGCAGGTATGGAGGATCCCATTTCGGCAGTGTCCCTAAATAAGTTATGTGAATGGCTCTATCGGTATTATGGGAAGAGATGTATTGTCCTGTTAGATGAGTATGATACGCCTTTACAGGAGGCATATATTCATGGATTTTGGGATGAACTGGTTGCCTATACCCGGGCACTTTTTAACAACACCTTCAAGACGAATCCGTCCATGGAACGTGGGATTATGACGGGAATTACGAGGGTGAGCAAAGAATCTATTTTTTCGGATCTCAATAATCTACGTGTGGTTACAACCACATCGGATCAGTATGCCACATCCTTTGGTTTTACGGAGGAAGAAGTGTTTGCAGCCATGGATGAGCAGGGAATACCGGACACTGAGAAAGAAGAAGTCAAGATGTGGTATGACGGCTTTACCTTTGGAACGGTAACGGATATGTATAACCCGTGGTCTGTCACCATGTATCTGAAGGAGAGAAAGTACGGTGCACATTGGGCGAACACCAGCGGAAACGGACTGGTTGGAAAGCTGATTCGGCAGGGCGATAAAGATTTGAAGGAGGCAATGGAGGGACTGCTAAGTGGAGGCATGATCGAGGTTCCGATTGACGAGCAGATTATCTTCAATCAACTCGATACGAACCGCAGTGCAGTCTGGAGCCTGCTGCTCGCATCCGGCTATCTGAAGGTGGCAGGGATCATACAGGAGAGTGTGGATGATGATGCGGTTTACCAGCTTGTACTGACAAATTTTGAAGTGAAGAAGATGTTTTCCAAGATGATCAGGGATTGGTTTGAACAGGACAGTTCCTTTCACGAATTCGTATCGGCCATGTTTAGGGGTGACCTTCGCAGCATGAACCACTACATGAACAGGGTGGCGCTGAATACCTTCAGTTATTTCGATACCGGAAAGAAGCCGTCGGAGCAGACCGAGCCGGAGAAGTTCTATCATGGGTTTGTCCTCGGTCTCTTGGTGGATAACGCAAAGAATTACATGGTGAAGTCCAACCGGGAAAGCGGGTTCGGTCGCTATGATGTGGTGATGGAACCGAAGAATGTAAATGACACCGCTGTCATTCTGGAATTCAAGGTGTTTGATGCGGAGGATCAGGAGAAGGAATTAGAGGACACCGCGCGGAATGCGCTATCCCAGATTGAGGAGAAACGGTATGCCGCAGACCTGATCGCAAAAGGGATAGAGGAGGAGCATATTCTGAAATACGGTCTTGCCTTTGAGGGGAAGAAATGCCTGATCCGGAAGGGATAACAGTTGTTCTAAAAACGGTACTGCACACCATTGTTATAAGGAGAAATGGAATTGAAGATCAGAAAGGAATTTACATGTCCGTTGGAACTGATACAGGACATGATCAAAGGGAAATGGAAACCGATTATTTTATGGAGATTACGTCTGGGAGCGACTTCTCTTTCCAAGTTGGAACGGGATATTGACGGCATCACACAAAAAATGCTATTGGAACAATTAAAAGAATTAATCGATTATGGCTTTGTGCAAAAGACAACCTTTGAGGGATATCCGCTTCATGTAGAATATTCTTTAACACCAGATATGGGGGAGGAGATATTGAATGCATTAAGAATCATGCAGCATATTGGAATTGATTACTTAAAAAAGAATGGGATGGAGCATATTTTAGTGGAAAAGGGTGTTGTGGCGGATTGATACACACAAAAAAGTGGGTAATTTACGATCAGATAATGACTGCTTATAATATCTCTATAAAGAGTGAATGGGAGGTATTAAAATGAATGTTACAAGCAGTGGAATTGTAAATGGGGTGATCCAGCCGCAATATGGAAAGTATGGAACACAGTTTAATGAGAACGGAATTCCTACATACTCTTTGCCGTTTCAGGTAGAGAATGCTCCCGAAGAGACCGTATCATTTGCAATTGTTTTGGAGGATAAGGACGCTTATCCGGTGACGGGAGGTTTTGTATGGATTCATTGGCTTGCAGCCAATATAACCCGCTTTGAAATAAAGGATAATGAGAGTCAGAATGCGACAGATTTTATGCAGGGAAGAAATAGCTGGACGAGCATACAGGGTGGGGAACAATCTGCCATGCTCTCAGCTTATTATGGCGGTATGACACCGCCGGATCAGCCGCATGAGTATGAACTTCATGTATATGCATTGGACAAAATGCTGGATGTGAGACAGGGATTTTTGCTAAATGAACTGTATCATGCAATGAATGGACATATTTTAGATCAAGATACTCTCAAGGGAATATATGAGAATTGAGTATAGTTTATCTCTACGAACAATGAGACAACCTTGCTTGTCAATTTGATGAGTGTTGCGAAGGTTATACTAGTTAACCTTAATGATTGCCGAAGGCGAGCATTTAGTTTAACTGTATATACCGCAGAGAAAGATTCCAATCGGCAGTTAATTACGTTTGCGAGTATAAATACCCTGCGCCCAAAGGGGGGACAAGGAGTTTACTAAATGATAAAGGATTTAACACAGGGAAAACCAGATAAGATATTATGGCAGTTCACGCTTCCGATGTTTGTCAGTGTCATATTTCAGCAGTTATATAATATAGCTGATAGTGTGATTGTGGGTAATTTTGCAGGAAATGGTGAGAATGCACTGGCGGCAGTGGGTGTGTCATATCCGATCACCATGATCTTTATGGCGATTGCGATGGGCTGTAACGTAGGCTGCGCGGTTGTGATCTCACAGCTTTTTGGTGCGAGACAATATCGGGAGATGAAAACTGCGGTGTATACGACCCTACTGACTTCTCTGGCACTGTCTCTTTTGTTGACTGTGCTTGGAACCTTATTCAGTCATGCCATGTTGACGATGATACATACGCCGTATAATATTTTTCAGGATGCAGATACCTATTTGAAGATCTATACCGGAGGCTTTGTATTTCTGTTTTTCTATAATGTTGTAACCGGTATCTTTACGTCGCTGGGTGATTCCCGAACGCCGCTATACTTTCTGATTGGTTCCTCGCTCGGCAATATTTTGTTGGACGGAGTCTTCGTGGCCGTGTGTCACTGGGATGTGGCAGGTGTGGCATGGGCAACCTTTCTGTGTCAGGGGCTTGCCTGTATGCTGGCACTGTTTACTTTGTGGAAACGGTTAAAGAGTGTGGAATGTGAGGGAACACCGGAGATATTTTCTGCGCATATGCTGCAGCGGATCACTGCTTTTGCGGTTCCAAGTATTTTGCAGCAGAGCTTTGTATCGGTGGGGAATATCTTTATTCAAAGTCTGGTAAATAGTTTTGATTCTTCTGTGATCGCAGGTTATTCTGCCGCGATCAAGATCAATACCTTTGCGGTTACCTGCTTTGGGACGCTTGGCAATGCGCTGTCGAGTTTCACTGCACAGAATATTGGTGCCGGGAATCAGGAGAGGGTAAGACAGGGGCTTCGAGCTGTACTCCGTATGGGATTTCTTGTTGGGATTCCATTTTTCCTGTCCTGCTTTTTCAAAGGCCCCTGTTTAATCCGGTTATTTATAAAGGAAGAAACGGCGGTTGCGTTAGAGACAGGGGTTCAGTTTCTGAGAATTGTTGCACCGTTCTACTTTGTAGTTTCCATGAAATTGGTGACAGATGGGCTTTTGCGTGGTTCCGGAGCGATGAGCTGGTTTATGATATCAACCTTCAGCGACCTGATTCTCAGAGTTTTGCTTGGATACATTCTCGCAGTACCGTTTGGCAGTACCGGAATCTGGATGTCATGGCCGATTGGATGGACGATCGGTACGATTATGGCTTTGGCATTTTATGTGAAAGGGGTGTGGAAAATAAAATTGTGATGGGAAGGCTTATTTTGCCCGCTCCCCCTAATGTTGATAGATTGTTTTCCCTATCTCTTAAGCAGACCAAGAAGATTTGGAAAGAGCTGACTGCTTTCCACTCTGAAGGCATATTGGGAGGGAAAAAAGGAGCTTTTTGAAGTCTTGCCATAGAGAGGATGGATTGGAGAATAGGCAGGGGAGAGAGAACGTCTCTCCCCTCTTGCTATGCTACAATTCGTTAAATCCATCCCGCTTTGCATAGGAGGTATGCAGAAGCTCATGTGCTTTGTGCGAATTGGGTTCACCAAGGTACTTTTCATAAAGCTCCCTGATCTGTGGATTGTTATGGGACTGGCGGACAACGAGACGTTCATCCTCGGAATACAGAGCCTGCGCTCTCTTTTCCTTGTAGGTGTCCATGATATCGTCCGCTTCATTTGGCAGGAAGCAGCTTCTCACATAAGGCTGTCCGCCACCGTTGATACATCCGCCCGGACACCCCATGATCTCAATAAATTGATACTTGGAGGTACCTTCCCGGATCTCGTCAAGCAGTACCTTTGCGGAGCGCATGCCGGAAGCAATTGCGACATTTACGATAGTACCGTCGATATCAATAGAGGCTTCCCGGATTCCGGCATCATGTCCCCGAACCTCTTCAAATGTGATCGCATCCTTTTCCGTTCCGGTCAGTTCATGATAGACGGTTCGCAGCGCAGCCTCCATCACGCCGCCCGTGACACCGAAGATAACACCGGCACCGGAGTAGTCACCCATGATATCCGCATCCCACTCCTCATCCGGAAGGCGGTTGAAGAGAATACCGCTTCTGCGGATCATACGGGCAAGCTCTCTTGTCGTGATGACCGCATCCACATCCGGGATTCCATTTACCTTTTCCTGTTCCCGTTCTTTTTCGAATTTCTTTGCCACACAAGGCATGACCGATACCACAAAGATATCCTCCGGGGCAACACCGTGCTGCCCGGCCCAGTAGGATTTGATGATGGCTCCCTGCATCTGGTGAGGAGATTTACAGGTGGACAGGTGCGGCAAGAGATCGCCGTAGTTGTACTCTGCATAGTTTACCCAGCCGGGAGAGCAGGAGGTAATCATCGGAAGCACACCGTTATTTTTCAGGCGTCCCAAAAGCTCGGTGCCTTCCTCCATAATGGTAAGATCTGCACCAAAATTCACATCATATACCTTTTCAAATCCCAGCCGTCGTAGCGCAGCGATCATCTTCCCGGTAACCGGTGTGCCGATTGGGTAGCCGAATTCTTCGCCCAGAGCTGCTCTGACAGCAGGTGCCGCCTGAACGATCACATGTTTTCCGGCTTGAAAGGCCGCATC
>JAFVCQ010000052.1 GCA_017479085.1 Lachnospiraceae bacterium
AGAGAAACGAGCTGACGATCCGGACGGCCAGGGCGGTCGTGCCGAGCGCGGCGCTGTAGATGATAAGCTGCGGGTTCAGAAGGATGGACGCCATCATGAAAGCCGCCAGCCAGTCCTCCCGCATTCCGTGTTTTCTAAAAGACGCTGCAATCGGTATCGTCCCGTACATGCACAGCGGAGAGGCAATTCCCAGAATGCAGGCCGGTATAATGCCGAGCAGTCCCAGCTTTTTCCCCTGCATCTTAGAAAATGCACCATGTATTTTATCCTTTGCAAACACAGAGATAAGCGATCCGATCGCCATTCCGAGTACCCAGTACCAGAAAATCTGGCGCAGCTGGATGTCGAAATAGTACCAGATATACACAAACTCCCTGTGCAGCACATTCCAAACATCACTCATCTATGATCTCCAACTGGTATGAACGGCTTCCGAGCCCAATCTCTTCTCCATGCTCGATGGCGTGAATTCCGTTCCTGCTCTCCATCCTCTGGATCAAAGAATCTCCGTCAGGTGCGGCGTAGACGAAATCTACACATGCCTGATCGAGCGCGACAGGATCGAAAGACGCCAGTATGCCGATATCGTGCATATCCGGTTCCGCGGGATTTCCATCGCAGTCACAGTCCACGGACAGGCGGTTCATTACGGAAATATATACCATCCTGCCTTCACCCAGATAATCGGATACTGCCTTGACTGTTTCAGGGAGTGCCTCCAGCCACGCATCCTGATCACCATGCATAATGTTCCCGGTCGTCCTCGTTCCTGCAGAGTGGACATAAACCTTTCCGCTCTTGGAAGACATTCCAAGGGCCACATTTTTGATGCCTCCGCCGAGCCCCGCCATAGAATGTCCCTTAAAGTGGGAAAGGACAAGATAATAATCGTAATTGAGGGTGTGGCTACCGACGATTGCCCTGTCGATCCGAGTGCCACCGTCAAACGGAATTTCAATCTCGCCTTCCTCATCGAGAAGGTCAAAGTCTGCAAATGCCGTAAAACCGTGATCCTCTGCCGCCTGTTTTGCTTTTGCGATTTCAGCGCGGTTTCCTCCATATGCTGTCATGCATTCTACAATCGTTCCATCAAGGGACTGCACCAGATCGGCAATCAGGTCGCCTCTGAGATAGTTGCTTCTCTCTGACTCTCCAGTTGAGACCTTTACCGCCACTTTACCTGTTGGATTCCAATCGAGAGCTTTATAAATTGCAATCAGTCCCTCCGATGAAATATCAGATGTGAATAATACCACCGGTGCATTATCGTCAGAAGTCTGATAAGAAAGATTCGAGAGAGAAACATCTGCTCCTGCCGTATGGATTACCTGACCATCCTCTGTGTTGTCCTTAACCGCCTCCTGCGTATCTGCTGCAGATTCATTTTCGCCTGCAGTATCATCTGTTTCCATCTGTGACTGAACAGTCTGATTCTCCTGTTCTGCATTCTCTGAGTTCTTTGCTGCGTTCCCACATCCGGCAAGCAACAGGCAGAGCACGAGTACTAAGCACAAGATTCTTGAGCGTTTCATTTTGAGCATCTCCTTTCCCGATCCTTTGTCAGTTTCCCATATCATCATTCCACTGACTGCTGCCAGCACAATCAATGCAATGAGTATCATATCTATGATAGTGGTGAATCCTCGCTAACAGTTTTATTTTCCCATAAAAAGCCTGCTGAACCATTTGCGATTACAGGCCAGATGAAGGAGAACACACACGAACAGAAACATGCCACACCATTCATGCAGAATACTTTCTGTCCGACTGAAAGAAAGCCCGCTCCCGCATAGGAATATCAACAATATGATCATTAACAATCGCAGTGCTTTTCTCATTCATACATCCCAAGACTCTGTAGCCATGGGATAATGTCATCATTACTCCTGACCAAAAGTCCATCCTTCACATCTGCATCAGGAATTTCACTGCGGATATCCTGTATGCTTTGTCCGATTCCGGTTCCTCCGCTTGTTGCATAAGGAATTACGGTTTTCCCTGAAAAATCGTAAGATTCCAACAGGGTATTGATGATCATAGGTGTCGTTCCCCACCATATCGGGTAGCCTAAAAATATCGTCTGATATTCACTGAAACCAAGTGACTTATCTGCAATATCCGGTGCCATACCATGTGTTTCCTGATAAGTGCGTGTACTTTCATCATAATAGACAAAATCCACAGATGGATTATAAGGAATTGCCGGAGTTATTTCATATAATACAGCTTTATCTCCAAGCATATCCGCTATCTGTCCCGCTGCTGCTTTTGTATTCCCATGCTCTACAGAAAAATATGCTATCAGGTATTTTCCCCCTGATGCCGGTTCCGTTCTCTCATCATTCTCATTCCCGGCAGGCGAAGCCGTATCTGTTGGTGTAATTGTCGGAGTCGGCTGTATCGTTTCCTCTGGTGTTGCCGTAGGAGAAGGTTGGACTGTCCCCTCTGGTACTGCTGTCTGGGATGGCTGTACTGTTTCTTCGGGTGCATCTGTCGGGGTTGGCTGTACCGTTTCCTTTGGTGCATCTGTCGGAGAAATTGTCGCTGTATCGTCAGATACATTTATGTCATCTGCAATCCCTTCAATCCACTTTTTTACACGAGTTTTGCTATCATTCGTCAGATCCCTTCCATCAACTACTACCGCCCCTTTTGCAGCAGCTCTGATGACTTCCATGCTCCCCGATATGCCGCTTCCACC
>JAFVCQ010000053.1 GCA_017479085.1 Lachnospiraceae bacterium
AGATAGCCTGTTTTCAAGACTATACGAAGATTATGTTGCGGAACACATCACGGATTATAATTTCAATATGCTGTCGGAAAAGTATCAGACAGAGCAGGCAGAACTTGAGGAAAAGATTTCAGACTTAAAACAGAAATTAACTGCGGTTAAGAATAATGAAACAAATGCGGAAAAGTGGCTTGCTATTATAAAGAAGTATAATGATATAACGGAATTGACAGCACCACTTCTGAATGCACTGATTGAAAAGATTGTCGTTCATCAGGCTGTCAAGCATGATGATGGTACAAGGGAGCAGCAAGTGGAAATCTATTATCGGTTTATAGGAAAAATTGATTGAAATTCTTAATGATTATCCGTATCTTTAACTGAGTGAAACAGGAAAGGGGCTGCCGGATATTGAGAACATGATGATTCTGGCAGAGATTTTCAAGACGACATTGGATGAATTGGTGAATGAGGGAACACTGCAGGAAAAGACAGCCCAACCGGTCTTGTACCAGAGTGAGACCATCTATGATATTGACCGGAATATGCACTTTGATATGCATCTGGGAAGTGCGAAGAAGATTGTGCTTACGTCCGGTGAGGATGAGAAGCTGCATGTAAAATTGGAATCGGAGACCCTGCCGGATCTGCACACCTTGTTCAAGATTAAGCTGGATGAAAAGAAGAAAAAACTGGATGTGGACTGTGTTAAGAAAAAGGGGATGAGCCGGTATGAGATTGAAGATGCAGTCGTGATCTCCATTTTGCTGCCTGCCGGTTACACAGAGCACTGTGAACTGGAGGCATCTGCCAGAGAGCTGGAGATGACGGGACTGCAGATGGAACGTCTGGAATATGACGGGGATGCAGGGGTGATCCGCGTGAACAATTGCAGGGGATGTATGGAATTCACAGCAAAGACGGATTATGAGCTGTTTGTTGACCGGATAGATGGAAGGATTGATGTGAACCAGTGGAGGGCACGCTCTGTCATTCATGTCCGGAATGTCGAAGATTACAGGGTTACCAATAAGGGGAGGCATTCTAAGGTGTATTACCGGAAGAATGGGGAGATGTGTGAGGCTCCGGTCATGGATGGATCGAATGAGATCTGCATTTCCGGAATTGGTTCGGAGCTGATTCTGGAATTAGAATAAGATCGTAACGGTATCTCTTAAGCCGGACGCTGCCGGATATGGTATATGTTTCCCATTCCGGGCACGCTAGTATAACCCAACCGAATTATCCACATGTTACACTTGTCTATTTTCCTGATAGCACATATGAAAAGCCTCAGCGGTCTCCGTTCCACTCCGGTCCGCGCATAACAGCTGTTCACTGGCTAATCCTGAACTAAATGACATTGGATGTATATGTGGTTAGTATGGATTAGCGGTTATCTCTGATTGAGTTAATCAAATTGGTAATCGACAGTATCTGGTTAGGGGTTAATCCTGTAACATCAAGTATGGAATCAGGTGTTGAAGTGTCTCTGCCAAGAAGATAATCGGTTGTGCAGTTGTAAAGATATGAAAGAGCGAGCAGGTTTTCAGTACTGGGAGTACGATCACCAGTCTCATATCCTGATACAATAGATGGGGAAATACCAAGGCGGGTGGCAACATCCTTCTGTGAGAGGCCATATTTAATACGAAGGTCTTTTAGTTTTTCAGGTAATCCGTTAATCATACTGTGTTTTCCTCCTACGCTTTAAGTGTATTTTCACTATATTAACAACACAATGGGTGTTGACGAATAACGCTCATTATGTTATGATTATGCACATAGTACTCAATAATTATTAATTGCTAGTGTGTCGTCTCAATCATTTTTTAATTTATGGACACCAGATTGTTGTCATCTGCAAGGCGGAAGAGGGGAGCATAGCGGGCTATGTGACCCGATGACAACGCAGCAGATGGCAACAAGATGGTGGTCATAAATAAAATTATGATTGAGACGGCACACTGAGGGAGGACAAGGATGGGACATATAAAACACTTTGTTTTTGTATTAGTGTTCTTGGTAATATTTGCAGTTTCTTTTCATTTTGTTACGCATATTTTTACCTATAAGATGGGAGAGAATGATACAATTAACAGCTTTTATAAAGAACCAAATGATTCTATTGACGTCCTGTTTGTCGGCTCCAGCCATGCATACAGCAGCTTTTCCCCAATGGAGCTTTGGAATGAAGCGGGTATATCAAGCTATAATCTTGGCTCGTCATCTCAATCTATTCCTTGTTCATATTATCTGATCAAGGAGGGGATTAGGACACAACATCCCCAAATTGTCGTATTAGAGACTTATGGTGCAAAATATGATGAAGATTATGTATCATCTGCCAGGCTTCATATCGCATTGGATGGAATACCATTTGGGCAGACCAAGATGGAGATCATGACGGAATTTCTTCCGCGTACAATGAGTTTACATGAACGCTTGGAATATTATTTCCCGATAATACGTTTTCATTCCAGATGGACAGAGCTTAGAGCAATGGACTTTCATCCCAGAAACCTTTGCCTTAAAGGGTATCATCTAAGCTGTAAAGTAACACAGTTAAATGAACCTGTGCCTGAAACAGATACGCATGAGCTATACAGTGGAACGCTGGAATATTTTCAACGCATCATTGATTTGTGTAATGATAATAACATTGAATTGATACTATGCAATGCCCCAATGGGACAAAATGCTAAATATACAGAGACAAATATGAAGGTCAATGAACTTATTGAATATGCCAAAAAGCAGAGTATACCGTGTATTAATTTTGAAAATCTTCGTGAGGAATTGGATATTGATTATAATACAGACTTTCGTGATGATGAACATCTCAACCTGTATGGAATGAGAAAGGTTATGTCGTATCTTGTCACATATTTTTCGGATAACTACAATCTGACGGATCACCGCAGGGAGGATGATTACAAGGATTGGAATCATGACTATGATGATTATTTAATGTTAATTGCAAAGGAGAAAAGATAATGTTGTTAAACTCTTTTGTTTTTCTGATATTTTTTCCAATTGTATGCATTTTGTATTATATTATTCCGTATAGGTTTCGTCATATTTTTCTTTTGATAGCAAGCTATTATTTCTATATGTGCTGGAATGCCAAATACGCTCTTTTAATGCTGACATCAACTGTAATCACCTATTTATCGGGACTCTTAATTCACAGAGCGAATCAGATTCCACATGAGAGTAAGAGGGAGAAGTATCGCAAGCTATGTGTACTTGTTTCATTTTCTCTTAATTTGGCTATTTTAGTGTTTTTTAAGTATTTTAACTTTCTTATTGAAACGATCAACCATATATTAGCTCATATGCACATATCGCTGTTAAATGTTGATTTCGATGTGGTGCTTCCGGTCGGTATATCTTTCTATACATTTCAGGCATTGAGCTATACAGTGGATGTATATAGGGGAGATATATATAGGGAAAAAAATTTTTTGAAGTATGCCCTGTTCGTATCCTTTTTTCCACAGCTTGTGGCTGGTCCCATTGAGCGATCCAAAAATCTTCTTAAGCAGATTAATGGGAAGCATGATTTTGATATTCATAAGGTTCATACCGGATTGTCGCGGATGCTGTTTGGTCTGTTTCAGAAAATGGTTCTGTCAGACAATATTTCCGTAATTGTCACGGAGGTATATGACAATCATAGCAGTTACGGTTCGCTGGAGCTTATTTTTGCCACGATATTATTTGCATTTCAGATATATTGTGATTTTGGAGGATATTCCAATATTGCAATCGGTGCAGCCAGGGTGATGGGATTTGAATTGATGGAAAATTTCAATACGCCATATATGGCTGATACGGTAGCAGATTTCTGGAGAAGATGGCATATTTCATTAACGACATGGTTTCGGGATTATCTATACATTCCGCTTGGCGGAAACCGTAAGGGCAGACTACGAAAATATATTAATATAATGATCGTGTTTCTCACAAGCGGGTTATGGCACGGTGCAAGCTGGCATTTTGTGGCATGGGGTGGTATCAATGGGATATATCAGATCATTGGAGATGTTTTAAGACCGATTCGGGATAAGATGGCAGTATGGTTTGAGGTTGATAGAAAGCTGTTCAGCCACCGGATAATAAAGGTTGTCGTTACCTTTGTGCTTGTGGATATATCATGGATTTTTTTCAGGGCGGATACGATCGGACAGGCATTGGCGATTATAAAAGGGATGTGTACAAGAATCCATTTGGGAGTGCTGCTTGACGGCTCATTATTCCGTATGGGTATTGATATAAAGCAGTGTATGATCGTACTCGCGGCACTTGTATTGTTGATTCTTACGGATATCTGTAAATATATAAAGCTTGACCTGATAGAAGGTCTTTGCAGGCAGGGGGTATGGCTTCAATATATGGTATATCTTTTCCTGATATATTCTGTATTGATATTCGGAAGCTATGGACCTGCTTATGATGCAAGTCAGTTCATTTATTTTCAGTTTTAGGTGAGGTATATGAAAAGGGTAATTACAAACATTATACAGGTAATTATATTTATATTAATATTTATGATAATATTTATAAAAATAAATGATATATTGCGTGTTAAAGTTCATACCAATGATACGATAGGAAGCTTTTACAAAGAAAGGTCTGACAGTATTGATGTTATTTTTGTCGGATCCAGTCATGCATTCAGCAGCTTTTCCCCAATGGAATTATGGGATGATTACGGTATTACAAGCTACAATTTATCAACGGGATGCCAATCGCTGCCATGCTCGTATTATCTGATGAAAGAGGCAATTCGCACACAGCATCCAAAGGTGGTGGTATTAGAAACCTATGCATCATATTACATGACAGATTATATTTCAACGGCCAGAGTTCATCAGGCGATAGACTGTATTCCATTGAATCAGACCAAATTTGAGATATTGACAGACTATCTTTCTGATACTATGTCAGTACATGAGCGGTTGGAATATGTATTTCCGATTGCTCTGTATCATAGCCGCTGGAAGGAATTGAAGAAGAATGACATTCGTCCTAAGAAAACATATTTAAGAGGATATTATACGCAATTACACATTAATGAGCAGCAGGAAATTGATTTATCAGATGAAGTGGTGGAGGTGTATGAGAAAAATATTTCGTATATTGAGAAAATGATACATTTATGCGAGAAAAATGATGTCGAGCTTATAATGTGTCAGACTCCTATTGCTAAAAATAAGGATTATAAGAATATATGCGGAAGAATGAAAACGATTGAAAATTACGCCGTAGAACAGGGGATAAGTTATATTAATTATGATAAATTGAGGGATATATTAAAACTTGATTATAAGGTTGATTTTGCAGATTCGAAGCATCTTAATATAATTGGTGCATCAAAGACAACATCATATATGGGTGATTATCTTAAAACCCATTATGAGCTAGCAGATCACAGGAATGAAACGGATTATGATAATTGGGTTAAGGACTGTGAGTTTTATAAAAAATATATTCATCAAAAGAAAGAAGAAATGTTGTCACAGCGTAATCAATGAAATGATAATTACGTAAAAGCAGCCATACCCAATACAATGTCATTTTGTTAAGCCGGACGCTGCCGGATATGGTATATGTTTCATGGTTCGGGTACGTTATACCTAACCTCAATACACCATATCCGGCAGCTGTTTACGGGTTCATCTTTAACGGAATGACATGTGGAATGTGAATCGCGGCAGAGGACATCACTTGGCAAGTGACCGGTAGATTCCCACATGGTCATAGATGCATCTCCATGAGCTGTAGGTATCTCCGGTTACACATACATATTCTGTTCCGGATGCACTTTTGTAATAGCTGGCACAACAGAAGCCGGAGGCATTCACAAAGCCCGTCTTTGCACCCAGTACTTCCCCGCCGGTCTGCTTATCTTCAATCCGGCGCATAAACCAGTTGGAAATCTCAATTCCAGTTGTGGCGACAAGCATTACGGATTCCGGTATCTCCTCCTCGGATGTTTCGTCCGCAGGGGTGGCGTTTTGTCCGTCTGCGGTCGTGTTGTTCTGGTCGTCTGTCGTACCGTCTGCGGTCGTGTTGTTCTGTCCGTCTGATGTATCGTCTGCCGTGGTGTCCGTTTGTCCGTCAGCAGTATCCTCCTTGTCTTTCTTGTTGTCAGGAAGGAGGCTGGGATCCGGTGTTGTCGTATACGTTCTGGTCGAAAGCACTTCCCGACAGAGATCGTTTTGCATGGCGGTAGAGAGAATGACAGCCATATCCTCCATCGTGCAATGCAGATCCTCATCATAGATTCCCACAACATTGGTAAAATGTGCGGTGTCACTTAAGCCAAGCTCCGCCACCTTTTCATTCATCTTTTCCACAAATGCCTCCTGACTGCCACAGCAGTAGGTTGCAAGTCCCATCGCCGCATCTGCGCCGGAGCATACAATCGTTCCATAGATCAGATCCTTCACGGTAACCGTCTCGCCATCTAAAAAGCCGACAGCGCTGCAGTCATGCGCATACACATAGTTGATCTCGTTCTGTGTGATGACATAGGTGTCATCCAGATCCTCGATGATATCCGAAGCGGTGAGGACGGTCAGGATTTTGGTCATGGACGCAGGATTCACCACGATATCACTGTCTCTTTTTGCCACAATGGAGTCGTCTGACAGGTTAATGAGTACCATGTATTTACTCGTGAGCTGCTGTGTTTCCCCGATATTAGATGCATCGGGACTCACCGCATTCAGGGAACCCTCTACGGGTGTCTGTGTGATTGCAGGGTATATGTCATCCAGAGTAGGCTCTCCGGTTGCTTCCCCATCGGAATCCGTCTGTGCTTCCGTGGTACCTGCATACCTCAGACTGTAAGGGTTGCTGTCAAACGTAATGGTATTCTCCGTTACGTGGGGGGTATGTATCACATAATCCGCGGTTGCATATGGCCCATAGGGATCTTCCTCGGTCGTGGCCTCCTCTGTGGTGGGTGCGGCTTCCGTGGAAGCTGCTATGGGTTCCTCTGTACGGGCAGTCTTCTTTGGTATGAGCCTGGCGAAATGGAGAATGGTCCATCCACCCCCGCCCAGTACCAGAAGCAGTACTGCGACCGCAAACACCGAAGCCATAATGCGTCTTCTTCGGGCAGCTCTTCGTTTTCTTTTTTTGGATTGTCTGGTTGGTTGCTGATATCGGTTCATGTCACTATATGTATGCCTGCCGGTGTCGTTATATGCATCGCTATCCGCATAAATGTGACGGTCCAAGTCGTGGAAGGTCTGTCTGCTCCTGTTGTTATGCGTCTGCCTGTCCCCGTCATAATACGTCTGCTCGTCCGTGTTGTCATACACCTGTTCATCCATAGCAGGATACGTCTGTCCGTTCCGGTTGTCATACGTCTGCCCATCCATCACGTAATAAGCTTGTCCGTTCCGATCCGGGTCAGCCGGTTCCATTCCTTCCGGATAGGCATATCCGTCTGGGCTGACATAGGCCTGTCTGCCCATGTCATCATACAGCTCGAGAGCCGCCGCAGAGGTATACTCTGCCTGTGCGGCATCCGGATTCAACCCTTCAATATATTGTAAATATTCATCAATATGCTCATCCCACGGTATGTCGTTGCCGCCGGTATCCGGCATATCTTCCGGCCAAGGCTCCTGACCTGTTGCTCCCTGTACGGGAATCTCATCATATTCCATACGTTTATCCTTTCGTTTCCGGGGAGTTCCCCTTAATCTCATTCCTTCTATTATATACAATATGTTCTCAAACAGCAAGAAGATTGTGATGTCCTTTTGGAAAAGGGTGTGGTGCTTCCGTTCATTTTATGATAGACTGTATAGGATAGCTTGGTGTGGATGGAGGAAGACAGATGAGTGACATAAAAAAAATAGCAGTACTGACCAGTGGTGGAGATGCACCGGGGATGAATTCAGCCCTCCGTGCAGTCGTTTTCAGCGCATCCCAGTTTGGAATCGGGGTGACAGGGATATTAAGAGGATATGACGGACTGCTCGATTGGGAGACCAGAGAACTGGCACTGGATGATGTGAGGAATATCAATAATCAGGGCGGTACCATTCTCTACACGAGCAGAAGTGAGCGATTCCTGCAGCCGCAGTACCGGAAACAGGCAGCGGAGAATCTGAAAAGACATGGAATCGATGCGTTGGTTGCCATTGGCGGAGACGGAACGCTGCGGGGTGCCATTGCCTTTCAGGAAGAAGGAATCAATACGATCTGCATCCCCGGAACAATCGACCGGGATGTGTCCTGTACGGAATACACGTTGGGCTTCGATACCGCAGCCAACACAGCGACCGAGGCCATTGACCGGATCCGGGATTCGTCGGTCTCACATGGCAGGTGCAGCGTGGTAGAGGTGATGGGAAGAAAGCGCGGTTATATTGCCCTATGGGCGGGAATGGCTGCTTCTGCAGATGCCATTGTCCTGCCGGAAAAATGGGATGGGAATTTTGACAGTGTAACCGATACCATAAAGAGACGTCATGCAGATGGCAAAAACAGTTATCTCGTCGTGGTAGCCGAGGGAGTGACCGATGCGCCGGAGCTGGCAGAGCGAATCCGTGAACATACGGGGATCGATTCGAGGGTGTCGGTGCTGGGATATGTACAAAGGGGCGGACAGCCGACTGCAAAGGATCGGATGTATGGCTCCCTGATGGGTGCTTTTGCAATTGAGCTGCTGCATCAGGGAAAAGAGAACCGCATTGTTGCGATCAAGAATGATCTGCTGGTGGATTATGATCTGGCAGAGGCTGTTGAGATACAGAATAATCAGCTTGATTCCTTTCAATATGAGCTGAGTCTCAGACTGGCGGAATCAATCACTCCGTAGCAGACTGTGGGGCAGGGGATATTTGGTGTAACCGGAAGACCGGCTGTTTGGTATGGCGGACATGAAGCAATGGAATGTCCGGCGCAGACTTTGATCGATGAAAATGAAAAATAAAGTGGGGTGTCACGGTAGATTATGGATAAGAGACAGGTTTTTTATATATTGGGAATCGGAGAAACAAGAGACGAGGAAGTGATTCGGGAGGCATACCGCAGACTTTTGCCTCTGCATCATCCTGAGGAGGATCAGGAGGGCTTCCGCCGCATACGGGAGGCATACGAGGAAGCACTGCGCCTGGCGCAGGAGCCGGAGGAAGCAGACCCAGACAGTGTACAAGCCACTGTTTTGAAAGAAAAACAGGGAGCAGTCGGTTCTTTTCTGAAGGAATTGGATGAACTATACTGTCATGTGGACAGACGAATCCAACGGTCAGAATGGGAGAGATTGTTTGAACAGCCGGGAGTGCTGGATCTGGATACCGAGGAGGATATAAAGCGGGAATTGTTCATCTATCTGGCCGATCACTTCCACATTCCGTCAAGGATCTGGGAATTATTGGAAGAGCGATATCAGATTCGGGAGAATCGTCAGGCATTTGTTGAATTTTTACCGGAGTCCTTTGTGGACTTTATGCTGCATGAGGCTGATCTGGAGGATACCGCCAGAGAGTTTCCTTTTGAGGCGTTGGAGCATTATCCCGAATACGATAGGGCAGGGGAAGTGGATGAATTTATCGGGATGTATTTTCAGGCTGTGCGTGCGATGGAGACAGAGGAATCATGGGGGACAAAGGATCTTGCTGCAATGGAAGCCACCGGTATTTCGCATCCGTGGTTTGAGATGCTGCGTTTGCGGGCAGCGTTAAAGGAGGGACAGACGGATGGGATCATGGAGAAACTGAACCGGTTGCTGGAGGAATATCCGGAGGATTGGAAGCTTCGCTGTGATGCGTTAGACATTTGCATGGAGGGAGAATTTGACGAGGAACTGGAGCGGATGAGCAAAGAGATCCTGGAACAGGAGGAGGGGAAAGACCTGCCTGCACAATACCGTGCGCATTGGGCAATGGGAGAACTGGCCGGAAAACAGAAAAGGTGGAAAGAGGCATTCACATCCTATGAGGCTGCGTCCGGCATTCTTTATACCAGTGAGCTTGAACGGCGAATCGAGGAATCGGGGAAGCGATATATCCTTGCCTGTTTGGAAAAAGAGAAATTAGAGGATGAGGAAAAGGTACTCCTCTTAGAAGCCTATGACCAGACAGGATGGCACGAAAAAGGCATTGATTTTTTTGAGAGGTTTCCGGAAAATATAG
>JAFVCQ010000054.1 GCA_017479085.1 Lachnospiraceae bacterium
GCCGGTATCCTGAATGTCCTTCATCCGTCCATCGGTCTTGGCATGATCGGTGCATTAGTGGGAGTCTTGATGCTGTTATGCGGAAGCACGCTGCTTTCCTTTGGACAGCTCTCATGGTTATGGTAATCACTCAGAAGAAAAAATGATTAGTGTAAAGTCCCTGATCTGAGCGACCGGGGATTTTTTGATTCTTACCATTGGGTGTAAAAAGGGAAAATGAGAAGCAGAAAGTGCCTGTAAACGTGTGCTTTGCAGGCATTCTATCAGAGAATTGCAGATTCCTCTGCCGGAACAACAGAGGTTCAGTTCTCGTTGGGAAAACTCTCTTCTTTACTTTTCAGGCATTATGGCCGGAAGGTAGTTGTTGTTATTGATGAGTATGATACGCCGATCCAACAGGGATACCTGAACGGATGCTATGAGCAGGTAATCGGCTTTATGCGAAATCTCTTTACAGCGGGTCTGAAGGATAATGAGGATCTTGAATTCGGAATACTGACAGGGATCCTTCGTGTTGCGAAAGAAAGCCTTTTCAGTGGGTTAAATAATCTGGTGGTCAACACCATCCTGGATGAGAAGTACTCGCAGTATTTCGGCTTTACGTCGGAAGAGGTTTCCGACATGGCCGCTTACTACGGGAAGAAGGATCGGCTTCCTGAGATCCAGAGCTGGTATGACGGTTATCTTTTTGGAAATACGGAGGTTTATAATCCGTGGTCCGTCATCAGTTATTTTAACAACAACTGTAAACCGAAGGCTTTCTGGTCAAGAACCAGCAGTAATGAGATGATCGGCCGGATGATCCGGACAGCAGCATCTGAAACATACGAAAGCCTTGCTGCACTGATGCAGGGGACGCAGGTGCAGGCACTCATAGATACGGATATTATCTATCCGGAGGTGAGAGGAGACTCGGATGTGATTTACAGCTTTCTGCTGGTTGCCGGATATTTGCGCGTCACAGGTATTGTCAGTACGATGAATGATAACCCGATCTGCTCCCTGGCAATTCCGAATCGGGAGATCAAAAGCGTCTTTCAAAAAGAGATCCTGAATACGTACAGCGCGGCCTTTACAGGATCATTGCTGCGGGATTTTGAGGTGGCTGTACGGACAGGCGACAGCGCGCTGCTTACCCGGACCCTGCAAAGATACCTGCAGCAGTCAGCGAGTGTATATGACACAGCCAATGAAAGCTTTTATCATGGAACAGTATTTGGAATGCTGGCGGTCATGTCTGACAGTTATTATATCACTTCAAACGGGGAGGCCGGAGAGGGACGGTTTGACGTTCAGCTGGAGCCGAAGGATAAGAAGCAGGCAGGATATATCCTTGAATTCAAAACAAAAAAAGATCTTGATGAGGACGGTATGAAGGCGCTTGCCGAGGAAGGGATCCGGCAGATCCGGGATCATAGATACTATACAGATATGGAATATCACGGGGTGAACCATGTGATCCTGTTTGGAATTGCATTCAGTGGAAAAAAGGTGTGTGTGAAAGTGGAAAACCGATAATGTAAATGGTGCATGATATTCAGCCGTAAGGAAGAGAAAAGTATATGATACGGCTGGATATATACACTTTTGAAAAAAGGATCACGAAGAAAGCCCCTGCCTGTAATTGGAGAAGGCGCGGAACACGATGTTCAGATGGTGGGGCTGATATCAGACAGGAAGATGGGCGCGGAGGAACTGGGGAAATATAAACGTGAGCACTGGGCGATTGAGAACTCGCTCCACCATGTGCTTGACGACA
>JAFVCQ010000055.1 GCA_017479085.1 Lachnospiraceae bacterium
CCGGTCTGCCAGTCCACAAAATCCGTAATTCCATTGCTCAAAAAATCACTCAGCATGTCTGCCTTGCTCTCCGTATCAAACGGAATGACTCCCTCTCCCTTTTTGTCCAGCAACGCTTTCAGTTCATCCAGAGTCCAGCCGCTGCCGGTGCCAACATCCTTCGTCTTTCCCACTATGGACTTTATACTAAAATATGGTGTAACATAATAAAGCTTTCCATCGATCTTCATGGCTTCCCATACGGAATGGATGATATCATCCATCTGTACCAGCGGATCCTTCTCATAGTAAGGGGTCAGATCCTCCAATAATCCCTTTTCCACACACTGCTCTGCTGAAATGGGCAGGATCGATATACTGATAATATCCGGAACATTCCCCGCCATGATATCGGTAAGCATTTTGGCAGACGGGTCTTCCTCATCCGTATAATCCTTAAACTCAATCTTATAGTCTTTATTCTTTTGATTAAATTCCATAGCCGCTCTCTTTGTGGCATCCGACACCCCATACGCAGCATAAGTAATCGTCTGTCTGCCTGCAACGCCAGCCGGATCTGCCTTTGAGTATACCTCCAAAACAGAACGGTTCTGTGTGTGATCATATGCAATACCAAGGAAACCGCCATCTCCCGTGGATACCATCGAATCCGCATCCTCCGACGTCAGATAAGATGCCGCATAATCCAACAGCTTTGTACCTTTTTTATCTGCCATATCATAGCCATAGATTCCAAAGCTATCCCTATAATAAAAATCATACTCCGAGCCGTCCATGATAAGATCGCTGCCTGTATAGGAGCCTGCATCCGGCCTCAGAGAATCTCCCCACTTCTCTGCCTCCACTTCTCCAACAGGCTGAAGCTCTTTGTTTAAAATGTAAACCCTCCGGTCATCCGCCACAACTACCTTGCCATTCCCATCCTCCGCAATACCACTCACTCCGGCAGCCACACTAAGGTTCAACGACTTCGTGATATTTTCCCGTAACAGCTCCCTCCCGTCCGCATCATACCTCACCAGCTCGTTATATGGTTCTTCATCACCATAAGCCATCAGGCAGAGCAGCGTGCCATCCTTTTCAACCAGAAATGTATGGATGGTTTCTTCCTCTGACAGATTGATTGGAATTCTCTGTACATGACTCCCATCCGAATGAGCAGAATACAATCTCATATGTTCATTGGGTTCCTTCGTCGAATCCCCCTTTGCCGAACATTCTGTCAGAATGTAGATCTTCCCATCCCTGACACAACATGAGACGGGATCTCCCTCCATTCCATCTACCACAAGTGCAGTTCCCTCGTATGCCATCTCCAGCGTATCTGTATTGTCCTGTTTTGACTTTTTTTCACAGCCCACCAGAGAAAATACCATGATGGCCGCCATCACTTTTGCGATGGACGTTTTCCATACTGTTTTCTTCATAATTTCATCCTATCAGCTCATCTGTTCTAAATTTCCACCATCCATCTCATACACATGGTCACACAGTACTCTGATATCCTCACTGTTATGACTGGCGAGCAGGATGGTCTTTCCTCTTCCCTTCAGTTCCAGCAGGAGACTGCGCATCTCATCCACTCCCTGTTTATCTAATCCATTGAACGGCTCATCCAGTATCAGGATATCCGGATCTTCCATGACCGCCTGCGCAATCCCCAACCGTTGCCGCATGCCCATAGAAAATTTTCCAACCTTCTTTCGACTGTCCGGATCCAGCCCTACCTTCCGAATCGTCTCCCGAATCTGCTCCTCATTAATCTTTTTTTTCAGCATAGCAAGGAACTTCAGATTCCGAAAGGCACTATATCCCGGTAAAAAGCCCGGATTTTCAATGATCATCCCGACATCCTGTGCCATGTCCTCATCCTTTCCAATCTGCTTTCCCCTCACAAAGATTCTGCCACTGTCAAGAGTAACAAACCCGCAGATGCTTTTGAAAAGCACCGTCTTTCCACTTCCATTTCTTCCGATAATCCCATATATTCTACCTTTTTTAAAGGATACATTGACATGCTGCAGAACAGTCTGTGCATCGTACCTCTTTACTGCATCCTCCACCACAATAACACTATCCTTTGCTTGTAAGTCATCTGTCTTTTCCATTATATTTCCTCCAATGCTTCAATGTTATAATATCTTGACCTGTACAGAATCAGCACCGACAGCAGCACACAACTGCCAACCAGAAATGCTGCTACATAACCATAAGTGACTCCAAACTCCCCGCTGTGAAACATCGTAAGCCCCACCCAACTGACTGGTGAAATAAAAGATACCATTTTTATATACGACCATGCTGCCACATTAGAAAACAGCACCCATCCCATTGCCATCGCAGGCCCAAAAATCCGACTGCGAAACAGGTTCCCCCAAAAAATCAACAACCCTAACAGCATCCCGGTTCCCGTGTTAACCGCATAGGCCAGCATCCATGCCTGCACCGGAGTATAGCTCTTTACAATAATATCAGGAATGTATGTTTCCGTCAGGGCATTTCCACCCGCACAAGCAGTAAACACACTCCCCCATTGCAGGGATGGTGCCACATATGGAATAAATAGAACAACGGAAGCCGCTGCGACCACCAGAAAATAAACCGCAGATGCCAGAAATATATACAAGATCTGTCCCAGAAACCACTTTCTCCTCCCTGTCCGTATTAACACAAACATCTGCTGGCCGTCCGTGAACGGAGCATCACAGAGCAGCAGTATCAACGCAAAATAAAACAAGAGCCTTGTGATTTCATCTGCCATCTGAAACGAAAAGAAATATGGTGTGACACTCAATCCAAGTCCCTGTGCATAGGTACGGACAGGATCCGTTCGTATATAGGTAAATACAAGAACCGAAGCGAGCACTACATAGACCCGGTAATTGCTTTCCCATTTTCTGAAATTCATCATAGCAATCCTAAACATTTTCTCCCCTCCGTTTCATCCGGCGGTGAATACCAATATACAATAGCATTAGCAGACACAGTGTCACCAACAGTGCATACCCAAACTGACGGATTCCTCCCCCAAACAATGCATAATCATTCGGAAAATAAATGCATGCTGGCAGGATGGCGGGATTCGTCCAATGCTTGTTTGTCAAAGTAATTGCCATATAATAAAGCAGTACCGGTGATGCAATCCCCACAAAAATATTCGGCACAAGAGATGTGACAAACAGTCCCAGCACAGACAGCAGGGCGCCCAAAAGACTGAATGTCAGGATTGTCCACCACATCTCCGAAGCGTCCCCTGCAACAGACATGGTTTCCCCCGCCCCCCATCTGTCCCACAGCAGGTAGAGTGCCATCATTCCCAGAAAAAACACCTGTCCGATCAGCATACTAATATATCCGGCAATGGCAGAAATGGCGGTTTTAGACAGAGCATACGTCGTCAAATCGCTCCGTATTACCATATAGCGCATGTAATGATGCTTCACATCCATGCAATAGTCCAGACCTCCCCCTACCACACAGAGCATATAAAATAACAGCATGAACCCGCCAAAGCTCACCTCGCTAAAGCATTCACCCAATGTAGCGTGTCCGGCAATGGTCTTCGTATAAGTGATTCCATTTAACAAAAGTGCAAGTGTCATGCCTGCAATGCTGTAATAATACCGTCTACAAAGAATGAGGCGCCTAAAATCCACCTGTATTGTCCGTAACATTATAACCTCCTTCTACTCACTGAACATCAATACATCCGTTCACCGGTGATTGCATCAAAAACATCATATTGGTCGGTCGTCAGCAGCGTACCTTCCTCACCCAGAAATGGATTACTCTGGAAATATGCGATCACCCATACCGGCACAGCACGGAATTCCAGGTCAGTCACATTCTGTAAAACCGGCACATAACAGAGACTGATTTCCTTAATCTCAATCGTGGTCTCTCCCGATGCCATCTGACTCAGGGTCGGTATGGATTTATCCAAAATATCTGAAAGCGGTACAATTGGATGCAATTCGCCTGCCTGCTGTACATCCATCAAATTCCCGGCCCATAGACTGATCAGCCCCTGTGATGAGTAGTACGCCGAACAATCTGCATACAGACCATATCCCAGATTTTGTTTTTTTAAAGTGTCTGCTAACTGGTATCGGCATAACGGTATCCCGTCATATCCCTGTTGGAACTGGAACAGATATGCCTCATCCTCTTTTGTATATTTTGCCTTTTGACCTGTATTGATAAAGTAAAAATCAGAATTCTGTGTACAAGAATCCGCCAATTCTTTCTGTAATGTTTCAAGATTCAATGTATAGCACTGCATATCCACCACAGAATTCACATCCATGTCATCAAGCAGATGCAGAGTTTCTTCCCATGCATCCTCCCATGTCCCAAAGTCCAGCTCCTGCTTCTGTGCATAGTGAAACTGAACCCCCGCATGATCGAACTGCGTGATAACTGCATCCTCAAGACGAGCACTCTGATCTGTTGCAAAAAAAGACCTGATGCGTCGGCATCAACAATAGAATACATTCCAAATTCGACTCTGTAACTCTTTCTGTTAATACCATCTTCCATATCCGTCCACATATCCTCCTCTATGTGCTGTTCTGTATATTTCTGCGTATCCGGACTGATTTCTAATAGCTTCTGAAAATTACGCTCTGTCTCCTGCTCTGTATAAACATGACGAGTGACTGTCAGCTCTGCCACATCATTATTCTTTTTACTCTCGGGTATTAAGATCTTTGCATGAATGGAAAACTGGTCATTGATTTCTACATCCAGACTATCCGGTAGTTCTGTTACAGCCTGATCCTTGAGCTTTGCAATCTCCACTTCCCATTCCGAAAAAATCTGAGACTCAACCTCTGTTGGATTACAGGCAGTACATATAAAGATGCAAAAAAGACATATAAATGCAAGTCTTAGCTTCATAACCTCTCCTTAAATTATAGCGTACACTATGATGCAACTGTGCCATAATGTACGCTGTCTTTATTTTCGTATTTATTACAACTTAGTACTTCATATCTTTCAAGGCACCCAATAACCTGCTACTGTTATCGTTACCCCACCGTTACTCGACGGATTTTCTACACCAAGTGTAAATTTTCCATTTTTGTTTATACTGGATTTATATGGAAACGAAACACTACCTTTCTGCGTTACCAAAACACTTAAAAATTTTGAGGCCTTTCATTTTCCTCACATTACTCCTGTTTCAAAAACTGACACGGTCATTTAAACCAATTCCAAAAAATACAACTATACATTCATATTCTCCTTTCCATGCGCCTTAACTTTCGTACGATAATTATAATATATTCTCCAATCATTCCCATTTCAAGTAAAATGTTCTGAACGACTATTTTTTGTTCTGAACGACCATTTTCTACCCTTTACTTCTGATTTAATTGAATGATGACCCTATATTCACCCTGCTTTTGTTCGGATTCTATCCTTCCATCGTATCGTTCTACAATCCTCATCATATTCTGCTTTCCATATCCATGATGCTCTATATCCGGCTTACTGGTAAAACGGGATGTACCCTGTGACACATTCTCTACACTGCAGGTATTCCAAATCGTAATCAGGATATTATCCTTATGCCCTGCAATCTCCATATGAATCTCCTTTGCTCCCTCACACAATTTACATGCTTCCACTGCATTTTCCAAAACATTGGAAAGGAGAACGATCAGATCCATATCCTTAATTCCAATCTGCTTTGCAACTCTCCCCTTATAATGAAACGAAATATCCGAAACTCCATTGGTGATTACCGTTCCATATATCACCGCATCAATAACAGGATTACCGGAATATTCCCTTTTGTTCTGCACCATATCCTCATCTACTGCACTCAATGCTCCAATATACTTCTTTACCTCCACATAATTGGACTCCCTGATCTGTTGCTGTAAATAATTGATATGATGGTGAAAATCATGTCGAAAGCTGTTTATTTCCTCGTTTTTCTGATAGAGCATCTGATAATATTTCTCCTGCATCTCATTTTTTTGTTCATATATCCGCAGCATTTCATCCTGTACATTTCTTTTTGAAACAAGAGAAACCATAAAGAATACAAGAAGTACAACTATCAAGACAGAGACAACTGCAAAAAATACGATTCCCTCCAAATAATCAGATATGATCTGTATGTTTTCCATGAACAGACAAAAGGATACGATACTCATGAGCATGGTAAGCGAAAAGAGCGAAATGCTGATTAACAGATATTCGCTCAAGCGAATCGATGATACAAACTGTATAAAAGGCTTTTTTTCTTGAATATAATGATCGATCACCAGAAGCAATATAATGGACAGTGCCATATTAAATGCAGTATAGGAATACCCTTCATGCTCTGTCATGATCAATGGATTCAGATGAAACATGCTTCCAAAGAGCATGGCCATAATTTCATCCACAAACCCATTAAAGCAATAGAGTGGAAAATATGCAAACAAACGCACCTTCCATGAACCGGCAAACATCAGAAACAAAACAACTATATTAAGAACCAATTGAATAATCAATTGATATCTGGCAGTAGCAAGATAGCTCATGCTGATACCTGCCACACTTACGAATGCTAACACCTGCTTATTTCCCTTCCCGGAAGCATATTCCATTCCCAAAAAATTTTTATAAAGGATTGCATATCGAATCAGCTCTCCCAATTGAATGCATACATATAACAAAAAAAATTTCATCACCATATACTCCTTGCAGCTCCCGCACAATACCTGTTATACGCCGTCTTTAATTCTTTCAGCTTTTTGGCCGGTACATGAAGCTCCTCTCCAGAGTCAAGTACAATGACTCTCGTAATTTTCTTTACAAATGCGAAATTGATGATATAATTCCTTCCCACCCGATAAAAGGACTCATCCCCTAATATCTGTTCCCATTTGTTCAAGCTCAGCCGGAAGCTCTCCTCCTTCTCAATACTCTTTTTCAAATCATTATTATAATAGTACACCAGTCTGGCAACAGAATAAATATGCTGCGCCTGTATCATCATAAGCCTGCTTTTATGTAACACACATTCCCTGTTTCCATCCGATATGAGAATCTGATCGTTCGTGTTGTTCTGATCCCGTATTTCCCGAATCAATGCGTTCAGCTTATGTGCATAATCCCCCTTTTGTATAAATCCCAAGACCTGTTTTCCGAATGCCTCCTGCATCATCTCATCATGGCTTGTCAAAAAAACGATATTCGTATCGGCATACAGTTCCGCAATTGTGTGCTTCAATTCCAACCCTGTTATCTCCGGCATTTCGATATCCAATATGAATAAATCTGCTTTCGGATGTTCCTCGATCAACACCCTGCACAGTTCACCTGAAGACGTATAGCATACTATTTCATCCTCATGGGTGCAACACGATTCACACCATTCCTTTATGTTCAGAATCTCGTCCTTTTCATCATCACAAATTATAATCCGCATGGATTCGCTCCTTATAATCACATCCACATATGTTTATGTAAAATTATAAAATCAAATTTACAGGCAATTCACTTTTTAATTATATCAAAACTTCAACCAGAATCAAACTTAATGTCATTCAGGAACTGTAGGAAAATAACTTGAGACATTGATACTACACCACAAGCCATCCCAACCGGCAGAAATTTTTTACCCATTATTCCAGAATCTTTGTATGATATATCATAGTATAAATGCAAAGGAGATTATATTATGAACAATCTACAACAACACCAAAACAACTATCTGGATTACTGCCGGAATCAGAAAAGACTGGATTCCAAAACATTGAAGGCATACCGCATTGACCTGACACAGTTTGTTTCCTGCATCCCCGTGAATGACATTGCAGAGATCACTCCGGATATTCTGGAACATTATATTGCCGGTCTCCATGAAACATACAGGCCTAAGACGGTAAAGAGAAAGATCGCCTCTGTAAAAGCATTCTTCCATTATTTGGAATACAAAGGACACATCGACCGAAACCCTTTTCACAGATTGGAGATCAAATTCCGGGAGCCCGTTATTTTGCCAAAGACCATTCCACTCCACACAGTGGAGATCTTTTTATCCACCATATACTCCTGCCGGAGGGATGCAAAGACAAGCTATCAACGCAGGAATGCCCTACGGGATGCCGCCGTGATTGAAATGCTGTTTGCCACCGGTATGAGAATATCCGAGCTGTGCTCTCTCAAGGTGGATGATGTGAACCTGTATGACCGAAGTATTTTAATCTATGGAAAGGGATCGAAGGAACGAAAGATACAACTGGGTAATGATGATGTTGTTCATATTTTGCAGGAATACAAAGATACCTTCCTGCCCAAGATGGAGAAATGCAATCACTTTTTTGCGAATCAGGACGGAAACGCATTGTCCGATCAATCCGTCCGCAGAATGATCAACAAATATACCTCCCTCGCCGCTATTGAACTGCATATCACACCCCATATGTTCCGTCATACCTTTGCGACGAGCCTGTTGGAAGCGGATGTTGACATTCGCTACATTCAGGAAATGCTGGGGCACAGCTCCATTCATATCACAGAGATCTACACCCATGTAGCAATGTCAAAGCAACGGGATATCCTGACGACCAAGCATCCGAGAAAGGATTTTCAGATCTGAGTTGGACAGGCAGTAAAAATCATATATATCTATATTCTCGTGTAAACAAAAGAGTCAAAAAGATAAGTTATTTTGTTCCTTTGACCACCATTTTACATCTTCAGCAGTTCCTGATAAATCTCCCGTTTCCCCACGCCGCGATCCTTTGCGGCTTTCTTCATTGCCTCTTTTTTTTCCATCCCCTGTTCCATATAGTATTGCACATGTTCTGCTACGCTCATGGAGAGAAATTCCCGCATCTCTGCCTCCCTTAGTTGGGTCCGGTCTGCGCCCTCGATCACCAGCACATATTCTCCTCTCGGGTCCTCCGTCTCATAATACTGTACTGCCTCTGACAGCGTTGTCCGGAAATTCGTCTCATGACGCTTTGTAAGCTCCCGACACAGGGATATCCTCCTGTCCCCTAATTCCCCATAGAGCTCCTTCAGCGTTTTCCGGAGTTTATGTGGGGCTTCATACAGGATGATTGTCCGTGTCTCCGTCTTAAGCTCCGATAGAATCGCTTCCCGCTCCTTCTTGTCATACGGTAAGAACGCTTCAAAACAGAACCTTCTCGTCTCCCTGCCGGATATCGTCAGCGCAGTCACAAATGCAGACGGCCCCGGAAGGGAGGTCACCTCGATTCCCGCCTCATGGCACTGCTTCACCAGCTCTTCGCCGGGGTCAGAGATCGCCGGCGTACCGGCATCCGTGATCAGCGCGACATTGATTCCCGCTGCCATCTTCTCCACCAGAACCCGCGCCTTGTCGTATTTATTGAATTCATGATAGCTTGTCATCGGTGTCCTGATCTCAAAATGATTCAACAGCTTAATGCTGTTTCTCGTGTCCTCTGCTGCGATCAGGTCTGCCTCTTTCAAGACCCGCAGGGTTCGGAGGGTGATATCCTCCAGATTCCCAATCGGGGTTGCACATATGTATAACATTCCTGCCATATTCTCACGTCCTCTTTCCATAGATCCGAAAGATCTCATCACTATACACCTTCGGCTCCTGATAAATGATAAGCGGTGGTTCCACCGTAATCCGTTCCCTGCCGCCCTTCACTCCCTCGATCATGACCATCGTAGGCTCCTTATCCACATAGGGGTGCACCAGACGCATGCGCTTTGGCTCGATGCGGTATCCCTTCATCACCTTAAAAATCTCTGCCAGACGAAATGGTTTATGAATCATAAAAAAGCTGCCACTTTCCGGAAGGACATGACAGGCTGCCGCGATCACATCCTCCAGATTCAGTGCCACCTCATGTCTGGCAATCGTCTTCGGTTCATAGAGATTCATAAGTCCGTGATGCTCTGTCATATAGGGTGGATTCACCGTCACAACGGAAAAGGAATCCGGAAAAAACAGACTTCCTACGTCCTTCACGTCTCCACAAAGGATTCGGATCTTATCCTCCAGCTTATTCAACTGCACACTCCGGCCAGCCATGTCAGCATAATCCTTTTGAAGCTCCAACCCGGTAAAATGGCTCCCCTCCGTCTTTGCCGCAAGTAATATGGGGATAACCCCGCTTCCCGTACACAGATCCAGCACTCTCTGCCCCCTCTTCACCCTGGTAAAATCCGAAAGCAGTACCGCATCCACACCAAAGCAGAATCCCTTCGGCTTCTGGATCAGCCGGTAACCCTTACACTGTAAATCATCAATTCGTTCGTCCTCCAGAATCATACTTCCCCACCTCAGTCGATCTTAGAGCCACCCTCCTTTTTCTCCAGGGCCTCCAATGCCTTCAGCTCCTCATTTACCTTCTCACTGTTCCGGCGTTTCTTCGGCTTGAACTTGAGCTCCTCCGTCTGGTACTCCCGGATCTCCTTATCTCCATTATCCAGCTCCACAATGACCTTGACCTTCTGACGCAGTACACTGACACTGTTGACCTCTCCCTTGAAGCCATCCTTTGTCCGGACAAAATCGCCCACATTCGGAAGACGGTCATTGAGATACTCATAGGTTTCCTGCTCATTCTTAAGGCAGCACATCAATCTGCCACAGACACCGGATATCTTTGTAGGATTCAGGGACAGATTCTGTTCCTTTGCCATCTTGATGGAAACCGGAATAAAATCGGATAAATGCTTATGACAACAGAGCTCTCTGCCACAGATTCCGATACCACCCAGAATCTTTGTCTCATCCCGGACACCAATCTGACGCAGCTCGATTCTGGTTCGAAAAACAGAGGCCAGATCCTTTACCAGTTCTCTGAAGTCAATTCTTCCATCCGCTGTAAAATAGAACAACAGCTTGTTATTATCAAATGTATATTCCACATCGATCAGCTTCATTGCCAGACCATGCTTGGCAATCTTTTGCAGACAGATCTCGAAGGCATCCTTACATTTATCCTTATTCTTCTGATTCCTGGCATCATCCGCAGGTGTTGCCTTACGGATCACCGGCTTCAGAGTCGAGGTGATGCTTCCCTCCTCAATCTCGCGTCTTCCGAGTACGACCTTTCCATACTCGACTCCTCTTGCTGTTTCCACAATCACTGCATCGCCTACCTCCAGCTCCAGCTTGGCGGGTGCAAAGAAATATATTTTTCCGTTTGGTCTGAAACGGACTCCTATGACTTCAACCATTATAAATTCTCCTTTACCGTCAGCAGCATAAGCTCCATTGCGATCTCAAAGTTGACATTGGCCTCTAACCGCACCTTCAGCTTGTCCATCGCCTGCAGCACATTCTCAATCCCCTCATAGGAGATCCGGCTGCCCTGTTTTTTCATGACTGAAAATTCGTCCTTGAAAATGATCTTATTCGGTGAATTGGATATCTTCACCATCAGGATATCCCGAAACCACATTGTCATGATATCAATATAATCCGATATATCCAGTTTATATTTCCCGAGGTTGCGGACAGCCTCGATGATCTCATCCATCTCCATATCCTGAATACGTCTGAGCAGACGGATACTGTCCTCCTTGATCTCATTGTAATCCGGTGAGATGGCGAGGCGAACCGCCTTTCCGAGATTACCCTGTGCAAAATCCGTACAGAATCTCGCCTTTGCCTGATCCAGTCCCATCTGTCCCGTCAGATATTCCATCATGGAAAGCGGTTCCACCGGCTTGAAATTCAGCACAATGCACCGGCTCAATACCGTAGGAAGAAAGGTATCTATGTTGTTCGTCAACAGCATAAGAACCGCATACTCCGGTGGCTCCTCCAACGTCTTCAGCAATGCGTTCTGTGCCTGGGGATTCATGAGCTGTGCATCCGGTACAATGTATATTTTGTATTTACTGCTGTATGGTTTCAGATCAATATCATTCAGGATCTGCGTGCGAATCTCATCTACGGACACCACATTCGGCTTCTCATGCTGAACCCAGATAATATCCGGCTGGTTTCCCGACTCTACCTGCAAACAGGACTTACATGTTCCACAGGGATCCGGCTGTCCCGATTCGCATTGCAGCATCTTTGCCACCACGGTGGCCAGCGTCCTCTTTCCGGAACCCTTTTCTCCATTTAATATATATGCATGGGATACCTTGCCCAACTCCATACTGCTCTTAAAATGTCTGACGATATCCTCATGTCCTATAATATCACCGAAATTTGCCATATCCTTTATCCTTCCTATCCCTGTGGGATGATCGATTCATAGTTTCCATGTCTGTCACGAATCAGGTCGATATATCCAACAGCATACCCCGGATATCATCAATCTTGCCCAGAATGGCCAGATTGTCCTTCTCCTCCTTTAACAGCTCCTGTGCCAGATCATCCAATGATCTGTCCACCTCCTTCACGATTCCGTATACTCTGTGCCTGCCCTTCCGATCCAGAAAATTCTCTCTGGAAAAAGCGTGTGAATTCGCTGTCACCTCATTCATAAACTCCTTCACAAGACTGCGGTAACGCTTCATATCCTTGATATCCATATGCTTTGCAATCTTGCTCCCCTGCTCCTCAATATCCTTCATCAGGCCGGAGAGCTTTTCCTGCAATTCACTGTTCTCTATATGGCTGACCAGTGTAAATTTGAAGGCATCGTCTCCCTTTGGTGCCTGTGTCTGTGTATCCACCGGTGCCTGCCCGGTCAACTGGTTGATTCTTAAGTCCATGCCCTTCTCTCCTTTCCTGTCACACGGTAGGGAAACGTCAGGAGAAAAATCTCCGTTCCACTTCCTTTACCAGCATACTATGTATCGTATCAATCGGCAGCGTGGCATCGATCGGAACAATCCGCTCCGGATACAACTGCGCAAGATGCCGGTATCCCTCTACCACCCGTTTGTGAAAACTCATATCCTCTAATTCCATGCGGTCAAGCTCCGCCTGATCCTTCTTCCTCCGGATTCCGTCCTCTGCATCCAGATCCATAAAGATAGTAAGCTGCGGCTTTACATCTCCCAGAGCATAATTATTCACCTCATACACGGTATCTACACCAAGCCCTCTGCCAATGCCCTGATAGACCGCCGAAGACTCCACAAACCGGTCACAGATCACCGCTTTGCCCTCTGCGAGTGCAGGCCGGATCACCTGATTCACAAGCTGTGCCCTCGCCGCTGCATATAACAGCAGCTCCGTCATATGGCTCATCTCCTGATACTCCGGATTCAGGATAATCTCCCGGACAGCCTCACCGATCACGGTTCCTCCCGGCTCCCTCGCAATCACAATATCGTATCCCTTATTCTCAAGGTATGTCTCTAACAACTCAATCTGTGTTGTTTTACCGGAACCATCGGGTCCCTCCATCGTAATAAATATTCCTTCCACCAGTCTTCCCTCTTATCTTTCTTCTTTCACTACCGATATGATAAGTTCATCTCTCAAAACAATGCCCTTGATGTGAAGTCCCGTTTCCCTTGCCTTCTTAATCTCCTTCAGTATCTCTCTTGAGATCACTTCCCCCGGCGCTACAATGGGGATTCCCGGCGGATAGGCATAGATAAATGCGCCGCTGACCCGTCCCGCTGCCTCCATAAAGGAGACCTCCGTCTTCTCTGCATCCATCGCCTCCCTGATTCCCATCCGATACTCCGGAAGATGCCTATATAATGTAGTATCGGTCATTTCCTCACAATCTGTTAACTGTTCATCAATGGATTCCATCGCCTGATACAGTGCAGCAAAGGCCTCTTTGGAATCCGCTACCGAAGTCATGGCAAGAATATAGCTGCAGCCTGCCATCTCCATCATCTGACCATATTCCCTCTGCAGCATATCCGCTAACATGGTACCTGTAAATGGCACCACCCTGTCCTCCTGTCTCCATCCACATCCCCTGACAGAGAATACCAGCTTCCCCTCATCGTATCCGGCGATTCCCCCTTTGGGAAAATCCTCCCGCTCCATCAGATGTATGTGGGAAAGGGTTCCAAATCCCTTTCGATATTCTGCCAGCAGCTCCTTATAAAGAATAAATCGTCCATCCCTCTCATGATCCATCTTTTCTATGCAGGCCTCCATCGATGCCAGAAATACATAGGAAGGGGAGGAGCTCTGGTAAATAGACAGGAATTCCTCCAGCCTCTCCCGGCTGACCAGCTGGCTGTTCTCATGCAGGATCGCACACTGTGTCATCGCAGGAAGGGTCTTATGCAGGCTCTCCACCACCAGATCCGCACCCAGACGAATGGCGGGTACCGGTATCCGGCTGTAATCCACCTTAGAAATCGTCTCATTCACATTGGACATATATTCAAAATGGGCACCATGCGCCTCATCCACGATCAGCGGAATCCCCGCCTTGTGCACCACTCTTGCAATCCTTTCCACATCACTTACCACGCCCTCATAGGTGGGGGATACCAGTACGACCGCTCTTGCCTCCGGATGCTCCTTCACTGCTCTCTTCACCGAATCTGTCAAGACCCCTCCGAACATATCCCATCTCTCATTCCATTCCGGCATAACATACACCGGTCTGAGATCGAGCAGACGAATGGCATGATAAACCGATTTGTGGCAGTTCCTTGCGACGATCAGAGTATCTCCATGCCGACATACCGCAGAGATGGAAGCCAGAATCCCACATGTGGCGCCATTGACCAGATAATAGCTTCGCTGCGAACCGTAGATCTCTGCTGCACGCTCCCATGCCTTCTGTATCATTCCGGACGGATCATGAAATTCATCCAGCTCTCCCACCTCTGTCATATCAATCAGAAACGGATTCGCAACGACCTCCGGAAAGATCGTGTTCAGCCGTCTTTTATGTCCGGGCATATGCCATGGATAACAACCCTCTGTATGATATGAAGTTAATCCATTTAATATTGGCTGTTCCATCTACGTTATTCTCCCATTCATACAAATTTATTATAGCAAAGATACACCTAAATTGCAAAATATATTCCACACCACTATACCTGCTCAACCAGAATATTTTTGTAGCCCTCCCCATAGATCTCATTGGCGCTGGAGATGACGAGAAATGCCTTGTCATCCTCCTGTTTTACAATCTCCTCCAGCTTGGGAGCTACCTGTTTTTTTACCACACACAGAATGATCTCCTTTTCCTGTCCGCTGTATGCTCCGCTTCCATTCAGGATCGTCGCACCGATCTCCAATTCCTCCAGAATCCGGTTGAGCAGCCGCCCCGGCTGACCGGATACGATATAGATCAGTCTGGCCTCGTCATTTCCGTACAGTACATAATCTAACACTCTGCCGCTTATGACTACGGAGATAAAAGCATACATTGCGGTATTAAAATCCCGGAACACGATACCGGATACAGCCACTACCATCACATCTATGGTGAGGAACAGGGTGCCCGTTTTCAAAAACCGGTATTTTCTTCTCAGAATCTTGATGATGATATCCATTCCTCCTGTCGTTGCGCCTGTCTTAAATACCAGTCCGATTCCGGTGCCCACCAGAATACTTCCCGCCAGGGCTGCCAGCAGCGGCGTCCGCGTCACCGCCGGAAGGATGCCAAACAGGTTGGTAAAGACGGCGTTGAGCGCAACCGCATAGAAGGTATCCAGAATAAGCCTGCCTCCGAACTTCCACCACCCAAGCAGAACAATCGGAATATTCAGAAGAAAATACCATGTTCCGGTCACCCCGCCAATGGTATGGCTGAGAATGACGGAAATCCCCACCACACCACCCGGAGCCAGCTCATTCGGATCCAAAAACAATGCGATTCCGGCAGCGTACAAAAATGCGCCCACCGTGATGACAAGATATTTTTTGAGAAGGGAAAAAACATTCTGTTTCCTGTCTTTCATAGAAGGTTACCTCCAGACCAATTTCCATTTTTTGTTAGTCTGTACCATCTGCAGGAAAACTATTCCTCTTACGGCGAAAGCAGATTCCTCCCGTCACCCCGCAGACGATTACTATCGATGCACACAGCACCATCCATTTTCGGTGCAGGAACCGCGCAAATGCATTACGGGTCACCAGAATGGTAAAGTCCTCAAAGACCGAATCACAGCTTCCACCCGCCCGGCTGCCAAGTACATTGCCCGCCATATCCCTTGCTTCAACCTGAAGGGTCTGCATGGACAGGGACTCTCCAACCTCCACCGGTATCCGGTCAATCTGCTCCGGCTCATGTGCATTACAACGGATATATACCTCTCCGTTTACATAGACCGTGATCGAATCCATTGCCACATTGTCCTGGACATCCAGCCACAGGGTATGCTTTTCCTCATTGCAGATCTGTCCATTACGGGCTCCGGTCACAACCACACTCGGGGCGGTACGGTCTACCGCAAATTGTATCCGCAAGGGAGACAGACGGTTGCCCGCGTTACCGGTGTGATTGCCCGCACGGTCCGTTGTGTCAATCTGAATGGTATAGTACCCCTCCTCATCAAACAGATCCCCGCAGATCTCATAGCGGTATTGATACCACCCGTCTGTCGTGTATGAATCGGAACACTTATAATACATCCCCTGCTCCCTCTCCTCCTGTGAACATGTCTCCAGTGCATGAATTGTTCTTGTCCTTCCATTTACACCACCCGTTGTATAGGACAGATTCCTCCCTACAACCGGATCTGTATTCGTCTCGATCAAAACAACGGATCTTCCCTCTTTGATATAGGCACATTCCCCGTTTGTCAGCCATGTCCCTGTCTCCTGCGACAGCGTATAGACAGATCCATACCGGTTGACGGAAAACCGGATACTGCGCTCCACCTGATTGCCTGCCCGATCCATCAGCTTTACCGTCAGCGTATATTGATCATCCAATTCCTCTTCCTCCGGAAAATCCATGCAAAACTGTTGTCCACCGTTTACCTCTGTCACCCGGAATCCAACCCGCTCTAAAACAAGCGCACCATGCTTTGCCCCGGTTATCACGACCGATACCTGCTCCCTGTCATAGTTGGCATCCGTACAGGTGATGACCGGTGCCACCTCTCCCCTGTTGGAAGACTGATCCTCCACGTTGGCAATTGCAACCTGCGGACTGGTACAGTCAATCGTAAAGCCGGCTCCGGAATAGGACTCTGCCGCATTTCCCGCCGGATCCGTGTACGCAATATGTAACGCATATTCTCCATCCACACGGTATCGGAGTACTGCGGTATGGACATCTCCATTGCTGTAAAATCCGGCTGTTCCGTAAAGACCTCCACCACGGTCTGCCGCAGAAGTTCCCGCTGCTGTCTCCCCCTCACCACCTGATTCCATACTGCCATCTGCATATCCGATTACCACATCCTCTGCATGGAAATTGTGTTCCACGATCGTAACCGTGACCGTCACCTGCGTATTATAATATGCCATCGGTTCCACCCTGCCATTCGCCACAGAAGTCCATAGATTCGCCAAAGGCCCAGACCGGTCAGGCGATGCAGAGGTACCTGACACTCCTGCTCCCTCATAGCGGACAGCAATAACCGGCTTTGTCCGGTCAATGGTAAAGGTATCGGTAAAGCCCTTTGCCCGATTGCCGGCCTGATCCATACAGTTAACCGTAAACCGGTAATCATCGTCTTCTGAAAATACCACCCTGCATGTATGGACAGCCGAATCGGATTCTCCCGCATCCGGACTGTGTGTCCATGACCCTATGGATACCGGACTTCCATTCGTACTGTTGACTGCAATCTGTACATCCGACGGATCAAGGTTGCGCTCCCGAATCGTGACAATCGCCGTCCGCTCCCGATTATAATACTTGCCCCCCTGTTCATCCCCATATTGGACAGAGATTACCGGTGCTGTCGTATCCACGTGAAATTCCTTTGTGAGCTCTCTTTTATTGCCTGCCCGGTCTACCGCCGTCAGAGACAGTATGACGTGATTATCATGAAATTGTTCTGCTGAAATGACCGCATGCTTCAGGCTGTACGGATCTGCCCCGGAACCATCCTCTGACTCATAGAGGATGCTCTCCTTTGCTTCTGTCCCTTCTGCCCCGATCCGGCAGGATACGAATCGAAGTCCGGTACATCCGGTTCCACCCTCCGGTATCCGATCCTCCACATACACCGAAAACGGAATATCTCCTCTGTAAAATCCGTTTCTGTCCGCTTCCCGTTCCACCTGCAGTTCGATCACCGGTGCCTGATTGTCCGTGATCATGCCCTCCGATGAAAAATAGGATGTATTTCCAGCCTGATCCACCACTTTTTCATACAGCACAGCCCGCTGATTCATGCGGATCACAGGCTGCCTCCCTGTCATGGATGAATACACGATCCAATCTGTCTCGTCTATTTTCTCCAATGTCTCCTCTGTCAGATTCTGATCCGTTATGTAATAATAGATCGCAACAGAGGATATCCGGTCGGAACCCTCTAAGATAACCGGAATCTCCTCCTGGCTGAACAATGTATCTGCCACCGTATCAAACAGACGATCCCATTTTTTCCGAATCTTCTTTTTGACCCATGTATCATTCCCGGATTCCCTGTCATGGATGCTCCCGACTGCCACAACCAATCCCCTGTCCGGTCGTTCCCTGTCCACCGTAAAGGATTGCGTGATGGTCGCAGATAATCCGGTCTGATCCACTGCCGTGATCGTAATCCGGTATCTTCCGCTCTCCTCAAAATCGTACTCTGCTGCCTGATCCGTTCTCAGAGTCTGTTCCAGCTTCTCTTCCCTGTCCCTTAATGCCTGTGCAAGCTCCGCCCTGTCCTGTTCTCTGCCTTGTTCATCCAGCTCCTTTGCCGTGATGGATACCGTAACCTCCGCAAGATGCGCCTCCCGAATGACCGTCCGGACATGCATTGTCTGATTCGTGTATACCTCCTTCCCGTGTTCGATCGAATCGGTGAACTCCTCTCCGTGTTCTTTCCCTGTGTAGACAGAGCTGATATCCGGTGCTGTCTGGTCTGCGAATATGCTGTTTGAGATAAATTCTTTCTCTGTTCCGCCTGCATTTGCTGTCCGGACATAGAGCACATAATCCCCATCCTCTACGGGACATTGTACGGTATAACGCGACTCCTCCCTGATCTGCAAGGATGTAAGTCCCGACGTGGGTTTTATGCTCTGTGCAAACCATTCCTCCACATTTACAAATGCATATTCCAGCCGGTCCACTTCAAACCCCTGATTCTCTATCTCAAATGTAATCTCCGGAAGATACTTCTCCACCCGGCAGATCTCATCCGTATCCGGTATCCGGTTCAGACTCTCTTCCTCAAACCGAACCTCCGGTGCCGTTCCGTCATACCCAAAGGTGAGCACCGGACATCCGTCTGCCGCCTCCGGAACCTCTGCATCTGCGTTGTATTCCGCCTCGGGAATCATGCGTATCACTGCTGCGATCACCGTTTCTGACGGATTCTCCTCATTGGTCAACAGGATCTCATAATATGTCTCCTCCACAACCGGTTCGATCTCCAGTCGTATGCTCCCTTTATCTTCCTGCTCCCTGATCCAATCACGCTTCACCAGTTCCTCCCAACTATGTACTCCCTCACACCTTCTCAGACGGATCGTGTCATACCGATCGGCATAAACGGAATTCTCTTTCCACTCCGCTGCCAGAAATTCCCCATTGCACCAGCTTCGATTCGATCTTGGTTTCCGGTCGGCACCCTGAAGAATCCGCAGCTTACCCGTTATGCTTCTATCCCGCAGCACCCTGATCACCTGTCCGCTGTCCTCCTCACCGGACGGAACTTCTTCCGGCACTTCTTCCTGTCCCGACGGGACTGTCTCCGACACTTCTTCCCGACCGGATTCTTCTGCCCCGGGTGATTCTTGTTGACCGGATGGAACTTCCTCCGGCATTTCTTCCTGTCCGGATGGTTCTGTCGATTCCTCCGGCTCAGACAAAGCTGCCTTAGGTGGTTCTTCCTGTCCTGAAAAAACGATCATCCCCTCTTGTCCGGACAATCTCTCCCGTTCGAGCGATTCGACGGCTTCCTCCGATTCAAACGAATCTGTTTCCGACAGTTCCTTCTGCCCGGATGGTTCAGCCAAGTCCTCCGGCTCATTCCCCTCCGTCTGTCTGATTCCCTGTGTGTTATCAATCCCTGTCTTCCCTGCGGATACTGCAAGGACAGACTGATTCAGCAGTATACACAATGCCAAAAACAAGGCAATATACCGTTTTCTATTTTTCATATCTTACCTCCCATGATTCTCTCCGGCACAATACCGGAGGCGTTCTCTACATTCTCCAATGTCATTAAGTTAAGAATTATTAGCCGATAAACAGCTACCGGGTATGGTATATGGTTCACAATGCAGGGCTATCTGCGGACGTCGGTCCTTAATGAGCAGCCCAAGCTGCGAATTTAGTACCGTTACGTCTGCAGCTAAGCGCAAGCGTGCCCGGAATGGGAAACATATACCATACCCGGTAGCGTACGACTTAATCAAATGACATTTCTACATTCTCTTCCACTGAGCCTGCATCTCCTTTTCCATTACCATTTTGGTCTCGATCACTTCAAATAATTCTTCCTCCGATGTTGGATGCGGTAAATCCTGTGTTATCTCTAAACGTTCTGTTTTCCTCTTCTCCGGTAAGGGAAAGCGGATCTCATCCGGTTGATACCTGGCCTGAACATCCATGACTCTTTTCTTCACCGCCCATCCGGTTTTGATACAGAGGATTCTCCGAATATCCAATACAAAGAACATCCCTGTCAACAGAACCCACAACAAAATGGCCGTCACCAGAAACAGGACAAATAACATATGATATCTCTCCATATCATCATCCTCTCATTCCTTTTTTTTCATCTCCAATACAACGGACACCATCCTTCCGGCCTGCCGCAGATTCTCCTGAAGGGCAGTATATAATGTCTCCTCATAGGAATTTGCTTTGTCACAGGCTGCCCAGTCCTGAAGATTGGACAACATCTGCTCCATCTCCTCTTTGTTAATTCCGGAATCCATGTAGTCCTGCGCATGCAGGGCAATCTGATTCGCCATAAAATTATATAGAACGAGTGCGGTCACCGGGTTGTCCTCCCGCGCCAGCTCCGGTGTCATAATGGCAGACAGTTCCTCCCACAAAATGGCATAGCTGCCCACAGCATCCCCCTCCCTGTTCACAGTACCCAGACTGCGGTAAATCTGCAAAATCTGATACAGGTGTCTTGCACGAAATGCTTTCTGTTTTCCTAAGATCCGCTCCACATCCTGACCGGTTTCTTCTTCATCTCCGGCGGCAATCCTCATCCATTTTTCGGCATTTTGTATATCCTCTGATTTTTCATAGTAATAAAAATACAGGATTCCCAGCTCATATGCGATATCCACATAACTTTCCCGATTGCCAGCCAGCCTGTCCATATATGCCGGCAGGATTCTTCGGATCTCCCTGCTCTCCTTCTCCGAAAACACACCGTCTGCCCGTATTGTTTCCAGCATTGCTTTATAAGCATCTCCCTTTTCCGGTGCCAGTTGGATCGCCTTCTCATAATACTGGTACTTTTCCTCTATATCCGGTGTCATCGAGGCCGTATTCAGGTATTTCTCATAGGTGCCCAACGTCTCCCTTTTCATACCTGCATAGCTGATTCCGGCTCCCACGGATGCCGCCAGAAACAGAAAAAATACCATCACAAACAGATACCATTTGCGGTTCTGAAGCCTCTGATATGCCTCGTCTGCCTCCTCGTAATGCTCCAACGCATACAGAAGCTCTCCACAGGATTGATAACGATCCTGTGGATTTTTCTGTGTACACTTTAGAAGAATCTGCTCCAGACCCGAGGAAAACGTTACATCCCAATAGCGGATCGGATACATCTCATAGGGTGGTTCACTCGGATCATGCCCTGTGATCAGGTGGTACATGGTTGCACCCAGACAATAGATATCGGTTCTGGCATCCGTCTGTCCCTGTCCGCCAAATTGTTCCGGTGCCGCATACCCCTGTGTGCCGAGATAGACCGTATCCTTTACATTCTGTTCCTTGAACTCCCTTGCAATCCCAAAATCAATCAGCATCACGGAGCCATCCGGTTTTAACATGATATTGGCAGGCTTCATATCCCGATAAATGATCGGCGGCCTTCTTGTGTGAAGATATGCCAGCACATCACAGATCTGTCTGGCCCACTCCATTACCTCCTCACAGGAAAAGCGTTTCTTTTCCTGCAGAGCATAGCTTAAGGGCTTTCCCTCGATGTAATCCATGACAATGAGAAAGCTGTCCGTTTGATCGATCACATCCACAATGCCGGGCAGATGCGGATGCCGGAGTTTTTTCAGCAGATTCGTCTCCATGATCTGGCTCTGCCTGACCACATCCGAACCGGCTGCCCCATCCTTGCGAACCTCCTTGATCGCCCACGGTTTGTTAACCCGTTCATTTACCGACAGATACACGGTACTCATTCCACCCTGCCCGATCTGATTCAAAATCTTATATTTGCCATCTACGACGGATCCAATCTCTAACATGATACCTCCATCCTTTTTCTTCTCATGAACAGTGATTGTGTCAATAAACATCTGTGAATAGTAACGGATATTAGACCCTCACGACATTCATTGACAAATGCGCTTATCGGCCTGGCTCATTGTTCACAGAAATTAATACCGCTGTAATGTTATCCTCCTCTCCCCGGGCCTTGACCCGGTCTACCAGATGGGACAGCTTTTTCTTCCAATCTGCCCTGTCCGCAGGCGGATTCCATCTAAGAACCTGTTCCAGCTCCCCTTGCCGCAATAAATGCCAAAATCCGTCTGAGCATAACAGGAAAACAGAATCCTCCTTACAGGTTCCAAAATAAAAATCCGGCTCCACTACGCTGCTCGCACCGATACACTGTAACAACACATTCCGCTGGCTGCAGCAAGCCGCCTCCTCCTGTGTAATGGTTCCCATATCCAGCTCCCGCTGAAGCAGTGACTGATCCTTTGTCAATCGTCGAAGCTCTGTATCCAGACAATAGATCCGCGAATCTCCCACATTACAAATACTGTAAGTATGTCCCAACAGCAGCAAGGCGGTCATAGTCGTTCCCAGACAGATTCCACGTTCCCTGCCATAGCGCCACAACTGTTGATTCAGCTCTGTAACAACCGTTCGAAGATGATTCCTGACAGCCGGCTCTGTATAATTATGGTAGATCAGTGCAGGTAAAACCTGTTCAAACCATCGTGCCATTCCATGAATCACGGTTGAACTTGCCTGTTCTCCCTTCTTCAGTCCGCCCATTCCATCGCAGACAACAGCCAGCAATACCTCTCCCTTCGCTGTCTTTGCACGGCGAACCATCGCTACATCCTGATTCACGCCCTTTCTAAGCCCTGAATCCCAACAAATTTCAGATAAATAGTACATTCTATTCCCCGTTTCCTATACGATATTCAATTGTAATAAAATTGGAATACCCATCACGAAATAATCGAATCCATACGTAAACAGTCGGATTCCATTCTGTGCGGTCTGAATTCTATTTTTAAATGAGAAAATAAGATTGTTTTATTATAGCATATTATGTCGTGTATTACAAATCATATTTTATTTGATATGCAAACTAAATGATAACTATATCTTTATTTATATTGTTATTTGGAAATCATAAACTCTAAAAAGTACCTCTCAAACACCATGTCAGCGTCTATATCGTATATCCCAGTTCCCGGAACAGGTGCAGGGACTCCTCGTCAAATTCTCCCTGATCGATCACTTCATATTCCGAAATAAGATATATCTCATCGCCAAATTCATCCAACGTGTCCTCATCTAATTCCGCTTCGCCACGAATCAACTGCGGAATCCGAATCTCAATTGTCCCATTCCCCTGCCTCCGCGCAGTAGCAGATTGCTTTTTGAATTCTTCGAAAGCCTCTTTCTCCTCATCCATCAGTTCTCCGCCTTCAACAACGGAAATCACATCATAAGGATCTCCAAAGAGAATTTCTTTAAGATCTGCCATATTTTCTTCTGTGATGGTGGCTACCATTACCTCAATCTCATATTTCATAATGCACATACATCCTCTCTTATCCTGTAGTTTTCTTTCTTCGTCCACCACGCCTCTTCGTCTCATCTTACCAATATTTTTTTACCAGTTCTTCAGCCTCAGATTCTGATTTGTTAAACTTCGTCACAACTCTGCGGGTTGTATCTGAAAAAGTGACACCCAGTTCCCTACAGGTTTCCACTAAAGCTGCAATACCTTGAGCCATACCCTGAGCCATGCCATATTCAATATCTTTTTCAGAAGCTGTCTTAAAAACGGTACCACCCATCATACTCACCAACCTTTCCTCATGAGGGTTACCATTCGTGATATGCCGAATGATAATCCTGATAAAATCAATAATGTCGCTGTATTGTGCATCGTCCAGCTCGTTATTAAGCCGCAGCTTTGTCACTTCCCGCTGAAAATAATTAAGATCCGATACTGCCTGGGAAATATCCCCGCCCATTGCCAGTTCCTTTTCAAAACGCGCAATATAAAACGGAATACAGGGATACAGTCTGTGTTCTATGATGTATTCCTTTGTATAATCGTTCATCATGATGTTTTTGCTCTCGTAGGGGATGGAAACACCACTTGGAAAATCAAACATTATTTTCGTATGTGTTGGTGTAGCATCGGACGATTTCACATACAGCACCGTAAATTCCGGAAGCTTAAAATGCACATATCCATTCGCATCCTTCGCGGCGCTGCTCCTTGCTGAGAGAAAGGCATACTCTGCAATCCGGATCTCCATAGAACCGTCCTCGTAGGTCTGACATTCGATCAGAAAGGTTCTGCCCCCGATGCGTATCAGAAAGTCGGACTCACGTTTTTCCACCTTCTCATCATCTTCTGTGATATCATTCACCAGATATCCCTCAGAGGATAGAAGCTCTATGTTGTCATTCTTTGAAAAATGTGTCCCATAGATTTCGTTGATCAGAGGAATGAATAGTTCCTTGTGTTTTGTCTTCATTGTCTTGAACACATCATCATAATCCGGTGATCTCTTCTGCATCGGCATCTCCCCTTTTATATCACCTGTAGATAAATTTATTTTATCATATTTGATGTTTCTCTACAAGATGTAACCTGCAATCATGAAAAAAGATTATACCCGGACTTTTGAAGACGAAGTTGACAAAACAGAACATAGGACTATAGGAAAATACTACTTCCCCTATCTACCATCCCCTTTGATTAGTCATATAAATATATGCATCCTCCAATGTTGCTGAAACTGATATAGAATCCCCTCCAATGTGACCATTCCACCTATTCTTAGCATTTCCGGCAATACTACTAATAACATTAGTCCAATACAAATGCACAAGCCTTTCCCATATATCCATGTAATATCGTAAACATTTTCTATATTTCTAAATGTAAAGGAGAATATATTCCATGCACCTAAAAATTTTTCTCCCATGCTGAATCAGTCACCAACCAAATCAAAAGACATCCACCAATTCCCATCCACATATTACGGAAAAACATAGACAACGTATTCCCCAAGAAACTCCAGAAGAAAATCGTAATAGCAATCGCAAAGAGATAAATAACAAACTGCGTAACTTCGCTATCTGTTACTGGGTGTGTGTTAGGCTTTTGAAATATGAAAAATAACCCGTAATTTATTACTGCAAGCAGTAATAAGAAAATTTCTTGTAACAATAATCGTTCCACTATTGAATAAATCCTCTTTTTTCAAAAGAGTAAGTAACACCACGAACCAGACTTAAAATAACAACAAAGGAAATAGCATAGGCAACTTTATAAAATGGAAGTACAATTTTAACTTCTTGCTTCATTTATATCCGCCTCCTTTCCCAAAGTTGTATGGAAAGCAAGAATCTGTACAGTTTTTGCCGTATATCCCCTTTCGACCATGAACTGTATTGCTGATTCATGCGGCATCTCCCCGGAAATAATCCGCTTATTCAATGCTTCTATCCAAAGTCCAAAAGCTCATTTTCCTCCGGTTCATTATCAGGCTCATGCTCCATAGAACCTGAAACCTTCATCTCCGTCATATCTGCCGAAACAAGAGAAACATTTTCCACCGCCATAGTTCCCGGTCTGCCTTGTACTGTTCCCTGTGCCAGAAGATACCGCCCGATCAATTCCAGCAGGTTATCAAAAAGCCCTATCATAGACCGCAGATATGATCCCATCCACAAAGGAATCTTCTTTTTCCCTTGTAAAGGAATGGAGCGTCACATTCCCTCAGATGTCTTTCGTAATAATCATTGACCGCACGGATAACAAAACGGTTCTGTGATTTGAAATCCTGCTCAACCCTCTCCGAGTGGAGTGATTCCCACGCTTTCCTGTCCTCTGCACGGTCAAGATTAAAACGGAAGTTATGAAGCCGCTCCCCGACTTTGAAGTCGGATGGCTGCTTCTCGTAGTGGTAAACCACCAGATAACAATCTGCATGAATTTTGGTAGTCTTATAGACAAAGAAATGTGGTTTTGTGCCGTACAGCTTTATGCTCATGCGGGGTACTACGTTTCTTTTTTATGTCTATGATATCGTACAGATACTTTTTCCCATCCTCATCGAATCGTATAATCATCCTGCCTTGAAATGCATTTTTACCTATCACGTTTCCCTTATCATCGCAGGTAGGCAATGTAAATCTTACCGTACACCTATACCAGCCAAATTTAGCATCCTTGCTGTGCTTATCATCAGAATTCTCCCTATATACTATATTCGTTGCTATCTTGATAAGTTCGGGAATGACCTGCGAAGCATTGGCTTTTGCCTTTCCTATCGTGCCATGTGCTCTCGCACTGTAATTACTGTTTGCATACTCATCAGGAAAATCTGTCAAAAATAATGGTACTTACCGGAATTTGGGAAATTTACGTGTAAATAATGATAACTCTCCCTTATGGGATGAGCTTTTCAAAATCTTGAGCAGGAAATTAGATAATATAAGCCTATGTGACAAATGAAACACCACATAGGCTTATCCTTTCAATTATAACTTATTTCTACAGTTTTTATTCCGTTTCCTCTTCTCCGACCACTCCTTTCCGTTTTCTATCTGCCAGAAAAATTATATGTTTTGCCATTCTATCATAAAATTTTTCGTTTGTGTGGCATTTGTATTAAATAGCAATTTTTTTGTTTTAATTAGCAACATGGAGGTGCAGACAATGCATTTTGAGGCAAAAAAAAATTCCGGAAGATAAAAATCCTCCGGAGGTGTCACTATGAACGATTGAAATCAAGACTCGCCTGCGCTATCGCTTAGAGGAAGGGGGATTTCTCAGACTGAGCCCAAAAAATCTGACAGACTCATTATGATATGAGTTGTCAGACTTTTCGCCTTTCCGCCATCCTGAAAGAAATTCCTCGCTGGTGAGCCTGATTTTCAAAGTGCCATCTTTTACCAACAATTCCGCTTCATCATGGCTTTCATCATCTGTTTTTTCGTCTTTACGGTATGACCTTCTTGCTTCCTCAATCTGTTTTGAATACCCGATTGCATCATAGAGAACATCTTTCACCGGCATACCATAATTGACTTTACCCTGCAGCTCGGAACCCAAAAGGACATAGATTGCATTTTCATCTTCCATAGCGTTCCATAGTTTCAAAAGATCCCGGTATTTTTGAACCGGAAGTCATCACGCGGATGACCGTGACAATCCGTGTTTCCATATCAGGGATATAGAACACCAGATAATTATCAACCGGAAACACCCGAAGCCCTCTGCTCCGCCAAGGCTCTCGCTCGTACCTGCGGAATTTCTCCGGCATATGCTCAAGCTTGCTGATTGCTTCTTCCAGACGGTCAAGCTGTCCGGCTGCATTCTCCGGCGCCAGAAGTTCAAAGGCAATATACTCGAAGATACCTCTCAGGTCGCTATCAGCCTGTTCAGAAATATGCACATCAACAAACATCATAGGCCATAGTCCTTCCGTATATCAGCAAATGCTGATTTCGCAGACTTCGTTCTCCCCGCTTTCATATCCGCATATCCCTTCTCCAGCTCCGCATCCATTTCCGCATCTGAAAGCACGCTGGCATCCACCAGCCTTGACGCGGGCATTTTTACCTCAAACGGAAGCCCCCTCTGAAGTATGATCTGCTTATAAAACATATTGATTGCGTTTGATGCTGGAATCCCCAAAGCGGAAAGTATTCCCTCAGCCTGTTCCTTCACATCCGGTTCAATCCTTGCATATAAATTCGCCGTCTTTGCCATATCACATCATCTCCTAAACTTGAAATCTGGTTGTCTAAGCACCTTTTCAACAGTAGTATACACGAATGTGCTGACAAAAGCAATACATTTTTTCGAAACCGATCCATGTCATCCTGTGATGCCAGCTGTGCATGAGGCTCTTGATCCCGCTACAGATCGCAGTACATATCATTGATAGTTCCGGCAGTCAGCAAATCCATCTCGCTTATGTGTACGCCCAGATGAACCGTCCGTAGCAGAAGCAGCGGAGTCGTTTAATGCTATTACTTTTTTCAAATGTCTCCGCATAGGTTCCGGACACACCATGAATCGTCAAATCTTTGTCAGTGCAGTACAACCGGAGAAAGGGGATTTCTCAGACTGAGTTATTTTTCCGTCGTCAGCGGCAGGTTTTGATCCAACTTAACCACACAGTCCTTCCAACAAAAGGCAATCCCATACCGGTACACCGTCGCATACCCATCGTCCACAAGCTCCCTTGCATAGCCCCGGTCTTCGATTTGGAAAAGTGCCTCGTCCGCCTTTTCGTCTAACTGGTGAAATTTATCCGCCACCTTAAATTCCAGCACGTAGGCAGGTTTTCTCCGGGTCACCGGTTTTACAAACAAATGGCTCCTGCCGCTTCCCCCTTCCCGGTTGGACTTGACGATATAGCCCTTCATGCCGGATAAAATTCCTGCTAAGAAACCATGGTAAAAGCTCTCCTTTGCATCGTTAAAGCTGATCGTCTCCAACAGCATATCCACAATCTCTTCCTCCACCGTTTCCACATCCAGATCCACCAGTGCGGTAAACAGGGCGGAGCGGTCACGGGCTTTTACCTTCTCATCGAACCAGCCAAGGACTTTCGTGCGGAAAATATATCTTACTTCTTCGTTTGGTATCGTAAGCTCTGCATACACCTGTTTTGTCCGTTCATCCACACGCTCTCCCACCTTGCGGAAATACCCGGTAAAAAACATAAAATTCCACAGATTATCCATCGTCTTATAGATCTCATCATAGGTGATATCCTCATGGATTGGCTTTTCAATCGTTTTTCCCTCGATCAGTTCTTCGATCTCTGTCTTAGTATCCTCATCTGCCAGTTCGATCAGCTTCCGCACAATGATGTTCGAGCTGGTATTTGCCCAGTATGCCCTCGGAATCCAATCCGGGTCTTCCCGGAGGTCATCCATAAGCTGGATCACGCTCCACGGATTGTACACATTGGCATCTCCAAACAGATAGCCGTTGTACCATTCCTTAAATGTATCATATTTCTGCGGCATTCCGTAATCCGTACAGAGTCTCTGTACCTCTGCATCGGTAAAACCGAAATATTCCCCGTACTGCTTACTCAGGATCGAAATGATCTTTAAATTATTCATTCCGGTAAAGATCGACTCCTTTGAGATCCGCAGACATCCGGTAATCACGGCAAATTCGAGACTGCTGTTCGTCTTAAGCGAGGACTCAAACAACGAGCGGATAAAGTCGATCATTTCCGGATAGAATCCACGCATATAGGCATTTTCCAACGGAACGTCATATTCATCGATCAGGATGACTGCTTTTTTTCCGTAATACCGTTCCAGACATCTGGACAGAAATTGCAGGGAATCCACATAGGCTTCCCGATCCGCCTTTTCGGTCATGATGCTGTAGTAACGTTCCCTGTCCGCTTCCAGAATATCCCCTTTCAGGATAAACATATGCCGCTTATACTCGTATGCAATCTGCCGCCGCAGCAAAATATAGGCAAGTTCGTAATCCGGCTGCTTGCCGCCTTTCAGCGTCAGGTTAATCACCGGATACTGCCCCATATGGGAAAGGAATTTTTCTCCTGTCTGCATGATGGCAAGTCCGTCAAACAAAGCAGTATTGTCCTGCTTTTCCCCTTTATCATCCCTCGCATCCTCAAAGAAATACTGCAACATACTCATGTTTAATGTCTTTCCAAAGCGGCGGGGACGGGTGAAGAGATTCACATCTCCCTTCTTATCTAAAAGCTCCTGTATCAGTAATGTCTTATCAATAAAATAATATCCTCTTGTAATTAGTTTTTCAAAGTTATCAATTCCAATCGGTAATGGCTTGTACTGCATTGGCTTCTCACTCCTTTTTTAAATGGATTTCTTTTTGTAAATCCAAATGGTACCCATATACAAAATCCCCCTTCCGAAGTTATCCATTTGGAATTAGCATAACATAGAAGTGACGATTTTTGTAAAAATATTTCCAAAAAGAAGGAATAAATTTTCAATGTCATCCGACATTCTTTTGGTAAAGATTGACAAATTTTCGTAAAACATACATTGTATTCATGATTGAGAAATAAAATTTATATTCAATCATTAATTTTGAATCCGTTTGAATTTTCGTTCCAGCTCTGTTTTTGTAAGTGTGATCATGGTCGGTCTGCCATGCGGGCAGTTATAAGGATTTTCCAGTGTCAGCAGTTCGTCTAACAGTGCATCGGCCTCTTGAACGGAAATATCCCAGTTGCCCTTGATCGCCGCTTTACATGCCATACCAGAGAGCTTTTCCACAAAGAAATCGATGCTGATCGACCCGGTCTCATCTAACAGTGAATTTAAAAGAGCGTCAAACAACTGCTGCGGATCCACACCCATAATATCATCCGGCATGGAGCGGATCACAATGGAATCATCCCCGAAATCCTCCAGATCAAATCCGGTCTGCCGGAAGAGCTCAATCTGGTTCATGATCAAAGTATGCTCAATATTGTCCAGATGTAACACCTTCGGCGGGAGCAGTTGCTGGGATATGACATTTTTTTCAGACATCTGTTTCATCAGGCGTTCAAACATGACCTTCTCATGTGCGGCATGTTGATCCATGATATATAATTTGTTGTCATATTCGATCAGCCAGTAGGTTCGAAAGAGCTGCCCGATCAGACGGTGTGCGGGTCTTGCCGCCTCGGATATAAACTGCTCCACCGGCAGGGTGATCTGTTCCTCTTTGAGAGGTGGCTTGTCATCCGGCGTCAAGTTTTCCTTCTTCAAGAGGGTTTGTTGTACCCTTTGTTCCTGCTGTGGAATCTTCATCTGGAATGTCGTATTGTCCGGTCCGGAAGGAGCAGGTTTCCTTTCGGGGAAAACCTCCTTTTGCTGTGACATAGTGGATTCATTCCCTGTAATGGTTGGTTGTGTTTGATCGTTCAAATTGCCAAATGTTTGTTCCGATAAGGGTAATTTTGTTCCAGAAAGTATTTTATCTTTTCCAGAAGGATCTGTCACCACACCCTCATAAGAATTAAAAATATCTTGATTATGTTTCTCTCTTGCCTTCTGTTCAAATGGTTCCGGTACATGCAGCGTACTTTTTCTCTGCTGTTCAATGGTGATCGCCCGCTGTTCTTTTGCCGTCCGCAGGGAGACATCCGGTATCATCTCATCCTGTAACAGGGCCTGCCGGACACAGTCCTTTACAAAATCAAATAGCTTTTCGCCTTCCGCATACTTAAACTCCATCTTGGCAGGGTGTACATTGACATCCAGCTTTGTGCTGTCCAGCTTGAAATGCAGACACGTAAATGGGAATTTGTGTATCATGACAAAGGACTTATAGGCCTCTTCAATCGCCTTTGTAATGATATTGCTCCGGATGTATCTTCCGTTTACAAAGTAGTGTTCAAAGCTCCGGTTTCCCTTTGAGACAAATGCTTTTCCGACATAGCCCTCTGCGCCAAATTCTCCGGTGTCCCGCTTTACCGGAAGCAGATTGGCCGATACGTCTTTTCCATAAACATGGTAGATTACATCCTTGAGTGCCCCGTTGCCGGATGTGGCGATCTTATTGCTTCCGTTGATGATATATTTGAAAGAGACCTCCGGATGGGACAGAGCCAGTCTGGTGATCAGTTCCGTGATGTAGCTGCCCTCTGTCATAGCGGTCTTTAAGAACTTCTTGCGGGCAGGAACGTTATAAAACAGATTGCGGACAATGATAGTGGTTCCGGTGGGTGCCCCGATCTCCTCGCTGGCGATCTCTTTTCCGCCATGGATCTCATAGCGGATACCGGTCAGGGAATGTGCTGTCTTGGTGATACATTCCACCTGGGCTACCGCAGCGATACTGGCAAGCGCTTCTCCACGGAATCCCAGCGAGCTTACGCTTAACAGATCTTCGATCGTCGTGATCTTGCTGGTGGCATGACGGACAAATGCAGTCGGAACATCATCCTTTTCGATTCCCTGTCCGTTATCGGTAATGCGGATAAAGGACAGGCCGCCCTCTTTGATCTCTACGGTGACAGCGTTCGCTCCGGCATCAATGGCATTTTCCACCAATTCCTTCACAACAGAGGATGGACGCTCTACGACCTCGCCTGCCGCTATTTTATTTATCGTTGACTGGTCTAAAACCTTTATCATGTGTTTACTCCTTCTGTTTCAATCTAACGGCTGGATTATGCCGAGTATCCGTTTCATCACATCACTCTGCACCTGTTCGGGATCTGCATGAAAGATGTCAATCCGGCTGTTATCGGAGCTCCGATCTGAAAATGCCGGAAATAAAAATCCAAACTCCGGCTTTCCCGGTTCATATTCCGCCATTAACGGTGCCACGGAACAGATGATAAAATCATATACCTCATCGGAATCCTCCAGCCGCTCTTTATCCGCAGCCTTAGCCGGAACATCATATGAACCGTAGAATACATAGATTGCATAATCCGAAGCTGTTCTATACGTCTCTGCTATCATTTCATACAGGATACTGAGTAGTCCGTCATCCTTTAGTTCTGCAGCCTTCAGTCCCATAAGAAGAGTCCACATACTGTTTTTCCGTGCCGCCCCTGTCACAAATTCATATTCCTTAAGCTGTTCATTGGTCTTTGCAAATGGAATGGCTTTTGCCAGTTCCAGATTTTTCTTCTGATCCGCTTGCGACAGCTTCCCAAAATGTGTGTGAAAGGAACCGTCCTCCAGACCATCCCGATCCATATAGCATCCTGCAATGCGGGAAAAGCAGGTACGCGATGGTGTCATCCGCCTTGTCAGTTCTAACATATCGTCCCTGTTTATCATCTTATCTCATCCCCCCTAGAGCTTATTGCAATCGTTCCTGCAATTCACTTAGATATAACAATGCCTTCATCGGTGTCATATTCGACAGATCGAGTGCCCTGATATCTGCGACCACACTGGATTCCTCCGGATTTCCAAACAGGGAAAGCTGCCCGGCGGTGTCCTTATTCTTTCCTTTACTGCCTCTGCTCTTTGCGGAGGTGTCCTCTAAGATCTTCGGCATGATATCTGCAGCAGCGGTGACATTGATATCATGCTCTGCAAGCTCCGCAGCGATCTCCTTTGCCCTGGCCAGAACGACCTCCGGTACACCGGCGAGCTTCGCCACCTGAATACCGTAGCTCTTATCCGCACCACCCTTGATGATCTTCCGGAGAAAGACGATATCATCCCCGGACTCCTTGACAGAAATACAGTAATTATTCACGCTGTCGATCTTGCCCTCTAACTCCGTCAGCTCATGGTAATGGGTGGCAAATAAAGTCTTTGCACCCAACAGATCCTTTGAGCTTATGTATTCCACGACCGCCCATGCAATGGAAAGTCCGTCATAGGTGGAGGTTCCGCGCCCGATCTCATCTAAGATCAGCAGACTGTTCGATGTCGCATTGCGCAGAATATTGGCAACCTCGCTCATTTCCACCATAAAGGTACTCTGTCCCGATGCCAGATCATCCGAGGCGCCCACTCTGGTAAAGATGCGGTCTACAATACCGATATCTGCAGAGGCAGCCGGTACATAGGAACCAATCTGCGCCATCAGTACGATCAGGGCTACCTGCCGCATATAGGTGGATTTGCCCGCCATATTCGGGCCGGTGATAATGGATACCCGGTTGTGATCGTTGTCTAACAGCGTATCATTGGTGATGAAGGAATCATCGTTCAACACCTTTTCCACCACCGGATGCCTGCCCTCTGTAATATGAATCCTGCCATCCTCATTGATGGACGGACGGACAAAACGGTTCTTCTCGGCCACATAGGCAAGCGAAGAAAGCGCATCCAGATCGGCTATGATCTTTGCGGTCTTCTGCACCCGCTCCACTGCCTGACCAATCGTATTGCGAAGCTCCACAAACAGGTCATATTCCAGACCGTACAGACGATCCTCCGCACCCAGAATCTTTCCGGCAATCTCCTCCAATTCGTCAGAGGAGTATCGCTCAGAATTGGCAAGGGTCTGTTTCCGTATGAAATGCTCGGGTACCAGATTCTGAAAGGAATTGGTCACATCAAAATAGTACCCGAAGACCTTGTTGAATTTGATCTTTAGATTCTTGATTCCGGTGGCCTCCCGTTCCCTTGTCTCCAGATCAATGAGCCAGCCTTTTCCGTCTGATTTTGCATGCTTTAACATATCCACGGTCTCATGGTAGCCGTCCTTTATGATTCCGCCTTCCCTGACCAGAATCGGGGGATCCTCCACGATGGCTTCATCAATGGCCTGATACAGATCCGTCAGCTCATCCAGTTCCGTTTCGTATTCTGCCAACAATCCGTCCGTAAACTCCCGCAGAATGGTCTTTACATGGGGTAAAATGGAAATGGAGTTCTTGAAAGCGATCAGATCTCTCGGATTTGCTGTTTTTAATGTGATCCTTGTCATCAGACGTTCCAGATCATAGACAGCATTCAGATATTCCCTCAACTCATCTCGTGTGATCATGGACCGGTTCAGGGACTCGATCACATCCAGTCTGGCCTCAATACTGTCCTTTCGGATACAGGGCTGTTCTACCATGGAACGAAGCCTTCTGGCGCCCATCGCTGTTTTTGTCCTGTCCAGAACCCAGAGCAGGGAACCGCGTTTGTTCTTATCCCGCATGGTTTCACACAATTCCAGATTCCTTCTGGATGCACTGTCCAATACAACATAATCCTCCACATGGTAGGTGCTTATATGGTTGATATGATCCACTGCCCCCTTCTGGGTATCCTTCAGATAATAGAGCAGACAGCCGACTGCGCAAAGAGCATCCGGAAAATCCTTAAGCCCCAATCCCTCTATATTCACCATATGGAACTGTTCCCTGACCAGACGTTCATTCATCTCATAATCATAATACCAGTCCTCCATGACATTGATCATGGTGTGTTCTTTTTCCCGCAGACCCGCAAGCGTGATTCCCATCGATTCATTCTCTTTCAAGGATACTGCCTCATTGACCAGAATTTCTACCGGAGCAAATTTGGAAATCTCATCCATCACCTTAGAAAGCGTATCCACCTCTGTTGTGTAGAAATCGCCTGTCGTGATATCTGCAAAAGAAATTCCGTACCGGTTTTTATAAAAAATACTCATAATGTAATTATTTTTTGTCTCGTTCAGACTTCCGGCACTCATGTTTGTGCCCGGTGTGACGATCTTAGTCACCTCACGTTTGACGATCCCTTTCGCAGTTTTGGGATCCTCCACCTGTTCACAGATTGCCACTTTATAGCCCTTTTCCACCAGACGATTCAGATAATTTTCATAGGCGTGATAGGGAATACCGCACATCGGCGCCCGTTCCTCCATGCCACAGTCCTTGCCGGTCAGGGTGATCTCCAATTCTTTCGAAGCCGTAAGGGCATCCTCAAAGAACATCTCATAAAAATCACCTAACCGGTAAAACAAAATGCAGTCCTTATATTCTTCCTTTGTCTTGCAGTATTGCTGCATCATTGGTGTCATATACGATATACTCTCTTTCTAAAATGTCTGAGCGGGGAAGTTGTAATCTTTACACGATGTTCAACTCACCAGCTCGCCAATGTAATAAAACCCCTTCGCTTCCGTCAGCTTTACCCTCTGAAAGCTTCCAATCAGTTCCGGAGCTCCCGGAAAATGTACGAGCAGATTGTTGGAAAGACGTCCGGTCAACAGGCTCGCATCCTGCTCATCAAGACCTTCCACAAGTACCTCCATAATCTTTCCCTGATCCCTTCCACAGGTATCCTTTGCGATGTTCTGGATTTCCTTCAGCAGACGGTCAAATCGCGCCTTAATCTCTTCCCCGGTTGCCTGAAATTCCATCTTCGCCGCCGGTGTCCCGGTGCGTTTGGAATAGATAAAGGTAAAAGCCGAATCAAACCGTACCCTTTTTACCACATCCAGTGTGTCCTCAAAATCTTTCTCTGTCTCTGTCGGAAAGCCCACGATAATATCCGTTGTCAGGGAGATATCGGGTATGGCTGTTCGGATCTTATCCACCAAAGTCAGGTAATCCTCTTTCGTGTAATGCCGGTTCATATCCGTAAGAACTTTGGTACTTCCCGACTGCATTGGCAGATGAAGATGATTACAGATCTTCTTTGATCTTGCCATGACCCTGATCAGTTCATCCGATAAATCCTTGGGATGGGAGGTCATAAAACGGATTCTCTGTAAGCCCTCCACCTCTTCCACCTGCTCTAACAAACGGGCAAAGGATATCGGTTCCTCCAGTGTCTTGCCATAGGAATTCACATTCTGCCCTAACAGCATAATCTCTACCACGCCATCCGCTACCAGTTGTTTGATCTCAGCAAGAATATCCTCCGGTTTTCTGGAGCGTTCCCGGCCACGGACATAGGGAACAATACAATAGCTGCAGAAATTATTGCAGCCATACATGATATTGACTCCGCATTTAAAGTCGTATTTCCGGTCACTTGGAAGATCCTCTACAATCTCGTCTGTTCCCTCCCAGATATCAATGACCATCCCTTTGGAATCCAATTTTTTCTCGATCAGCTCTGCCAGCTTGAATACATTATGCGTACCAAAAATAATATCTACATGAGGGTAGCTCTGCTTGATCTTCTCCACCACAAGGCTTTCCTGCATCATGCAGCCACACAGGGCGATCAGCATATCGGGATTGTTTTTTTTATATTTCTTGAGCTGTCCCAGTCTGCCGTAGACTCTGAGATTTGCATTTTCCCTTACTGTGCATGTGTTCATGATCAAAAAATCTGCATCCTCGCTGTCTGTGCGGACATAGCCGATGGTTTCCAAAATTCCTTCTAATTTCTCACTGTCCTTGGCATTCATCTGACACCCAAAACAGAGACTGCAATATGTGAGCGGACGTCCCAATTTCTCCGAACGCCCGGCAATCCGAAGCTTCAGACGCTCCATAATCTCCTTTTGCTTGTTTGCTTCTGCTTCCATGTATCTCTCCATTCCTGATCCCAATCATCGGATCAGATTGCTTCAATGATTTCCCTTGCCACACTCTCCTCGATTGGAGTGGCAAATACACCCGGCTCAAATTCTACCACTTCCCCGATTTGTTTCTGAACGACAAATCGTAATCTGCCGTCTCTGACCTTTTTATCGGTATACAGTTTTTTGACGAGAGCATCCCGGTCTATGTAATCCGGTATCGATACCGGAAGCTCTGCCTTTCTCAAGAGGGAGATCAATGCCTGTACCGCGTCCTCGTCTACATATCCAAGCTTCTGAGCCAGCCTGATCTGTGCGACCAGTCCGATGGATACAGCCTCTCCATGCAGCAGGCGGTAGTCACTGACCGTCTCAATGGCACGTCCGACCGTGTGTCCCAGATTCAGAATCTCCCGCAGACCGGCCTCCCGCTCATCCTTCATGACTACTTTATATTTGATCCTGCAATTTTCTTCTGCAATATATTCACATGCCTGCCGGTCATTGGCAAAGATATCCTCCATGTGAGCATCCAGATAGTCAAAGAAAACCCGGCTGGCCAGACACGCATGCTTGATCGTCTCCGCCAGTCCGCTGGAAATCTGCCTTCTCGGCAGAGTATTCCATGTAGCAATGTCCAGATATACCTTTTCCGGCTGGTTAAACAAGCCGATGAGATTCGTTGCCAGAGGGGTATCCACTGCTGTCTTTCCACCCACAGACGCATCGGCTGCTGATAACAGGGTTGTTGCATAGTTGATAAACGGAACCCCCCTTCCGAAGGTTCCTGCCACAAAACCTGCCAGATCTGTTACGACTCCACCGCCGACAGCGATGATACAGCAGTCCCTCCGGAATCCCTTTTCCAGCATTGCATCCTCAATCTCTTCCTTTGTCTTTCTTGTTTTCTGTGTTTCTCCGGCCTGAAAGACAAACAGTTCAGCCTGATAACCTTCCTCTGTCAAGCGCCTGAGAATCCTCGCTGCATACAAATCCTTGACGGTACTGTCCGTTATGACAGCAAATTTTCGTATGTTCCCCACCAGTCCATTCTGAATATCCTGAATCAGCTTTTGTTCCAGTTCGAATCCGACCTCTATGTCATAGCTGTCATCCACGACTTTTTTCAATTCTACATGAAATGTACTCATATAACCTCCATTGTTTATTTACTAATCTGCTTCTCGTCAAAGTCCGTCTGATTCTCATATCCACTGCAAAAAACAGGACGGTTGAGAATATCCTTGATCTTTTCCTTATCATCCTTCCAGATATCGAAGGTATTGAATTCTGCTTTGGAAATCTTACGGTATTCCGGTACATTGCCATATCCGGTCAAGATCTCCATTGCAAATAACTGTTCTGTAAATTTGCCAATCGAACATTTTTTTCCATGTTTTGTTATTTTAAAATCCTTATAGTTCATTGTTTGTCCTCCGTTGTATCGATTAATTGCTATTTGGTTTTTAACAGGTAGGTGATGGCCTCCTTCAGTCCATCTACCGATAAGGTATACATGTGAAACAGCTTGGAAAGCCTGTCCTCGGATTCCATCCAGTGCAGTCTGGTCAGCTCCTTATGATATCTCGGATTCATCCAGACGCATTTTTTATATTTGCTGTTTAAGAGCTGGCACCATTCATAGCCGGAATGCCCGTCATTCGGTCCCCGGTAATTGCCATTCACATCCAGCAGTTCTTCCGGAGCCATCTGCGCATCTCCCACAATAATCACCTTGTAATCCTTGTCGTAATGCCGGAACAGATAGTCGAGCTCCACCCAGTCACCGGATTCGCACTCCGGATTTTTGTAGACTCTGGAATAAATACAGTTGTGAAAATAGTAGGTCTGCACATCCTTAAAATGATTCGCTTTGTGCACTGCCTGAAATAGCTCATTGCAAAGCTCCATAAATGGCATCATGGTTCCACCGCAGTCAAACAGCAGCAGCAGCTTGACGGTATTTTTCCGTGGGCGGTCAAACGCAAGCTGCAGGTAGCCTCCGTTGTCACAGGTCTTCTGTATTGTCCTGTCAATATCCAGTTCGGTTCGAGGAACATCCAGTCTCGAGGAATATTGTCGGAGTCTGCGAAACGCAACCTGATATTGGCGTACATTCAACACCCGGTCATTTCGAAAATCCTGATATCGATGCTCTCCCATCACCTGAAAGGCACTCTGCATGCCGCCCTGTTCGCCAACCCGGATACCGCCTACATTTCTTCCGTGATGACCAAAAGCAGAGCCACCGGACGTTCCGATCCAGTGATTGCCACCGTTGTGTTCGGATTTCTGTTCCGACAGGCGTTCCCGAAACAGACGTTTTACTTCATCCGCACTTCGTTCCTGATGATAAGAATACAATTCCCGGTTCTGTTTGTCAAACTCCATCTCATCGCCTTTGTCCAGCCATTGCAGCAGATCCTCCGGCAGCTTATCCTCCGACCGGATATCGTGAAAATATTCTTCAAAAGCCATATCAAATTTGTCATAATCGGATTCGGATTTGACCAGTATCATGCGGCTGATGTAGTAAAAGCTGGAAAAATTCGAGCCGACAAGTCCCTTATCCAGTGCTTCCATCAATGTCAGCCATTCGGTCATGGAGATATCCAATCCTTTTGCTTTTAATGTGTAAAAAAAATCTAAAAACATTGTTTTCTCCTATTTATCCGGTCTTTCTAATACAGCTTTGCCTTCTTTACTGCATCCAGGTCTTCGTCTTTTTTCAGAAGTACCCCGAGAAATGGAAGCTCTTCCCGCAGACGTTCTGTATCCACACCGCCTAAGAGCAATGCCCGAATCCAGTCGATCAATTCGGAGGTGCTTGGCTTTTTCCGGATATCCCTGACGGAACGAATCCAGTAGAAGGTATCCAGTGCATTTTTTAGCACATTCTCCTCTAAATTTTCAAAATGGGAATGCACGATCTCTGCCATCTGCTCCCGTTCCGGAAAAGTGATATAATGAAAAATGCACCGCCGCAGGAACGCATCCGGCAGCTCCTTCTCCGCATTGGAGGTGATGATCACGATCGGACGTTCCTTTGCCCGCACGGTCTCCTTTGTCTCGTGGATGTAGAACTCCATTTTATCAAGCTCCCATAACAGGTCATTGGGGAATTCCAGATCTGCCTTATCAATCTCATCAATCAATAAAATAACCTGCTTGTCTGCC
>JAFVCQ010000056.1 GCA_017479085.1 Lachnospiraceae bacterium
CAATCTTTCTTCTCTATGTGGTTGCGATTTCAAGATTGGAGGATATTAAGCGGGTGTTTATGTATCACGGAGCCGAGCATAAGACGATCAATTGTTATGAGGCGGGCGATGAGCTGACCCCGCAGAAGGTGGCAGAGCATAGCCGGTATCACAAGCGGTGTGGCACCAGCTTTATGTTCATTGTCATGATCATCAGTATTTTTGTATTTATGTTTATCACGGCACAGCAGATGTGGATGCGGTTTGTGCTGCGCATGGTGTTGATTCCGGTTGTCGCAAGTCTCTCTTATGAATGTATCCGGATGGCCGGCCGGCATGACAGTGCATTCTGGAATGTGCTTAGTAAACCGGGAATGTGGGTACAGCAGTTGACGACCAAAGAGCCGACTGAGGAGATGCTGCAGGTCGCCATTGTTTCGGTAGAGGCAGTCTTATATGGCAAACCATATGTGAAAGCGGTCAATGAGGCACAGGGAATCGGCGCACCCGAAGAGAATACATCCAAAGAATCCGTTGACGTGGATGAACCGGAGGAGGAAGCCTGTGAGGACGAAGAACAGGCTGAAGTCGAATCGCAGCCGGAACGGAGAACGACCAGGAAACAGGACAAGCATGATTCGCCGCAAGCACAGTCTGATGGAGTAGAAGATGCAGATCTGTCAGAATTTGAAAAAAGTTTTTTTGAGGATTAAGTTATGGCAAACATTCGGGAATTATTGCTTCTCGGGAAGGAAAAGCTGGAACAGAGTGGAAATGAATACGCCAAATACGAGAGGAAGGTGCTGTTGGAGGAGGTTCTTGGATGCAATTATCTGTATATGCTGATGAACGAAGAAGAACAGGTTCCGGAGGAGAAGGAGCGGCAATACATGGAATGGATTGAGAAACGCTGTACGCATTATCCGCTGCAATATCTTTTGGGATATACCCATTTTATGGAGGATACCTTTTTTGTGAATCCGCATGTGTTGATTCCGAGAAGTGATACAGAGATACTGGTGGAATTTGCAGATCATTTGATCGAGAAGACGCAGAATGCGGGAGAATGGAAGGTGCTGGATCTATGCTGCGGTTCCGGATGCATCGGTATCTCTCTCAAACGGTATCACAAAGAGCTGCATCTGACTCTGGCCGATATCTCAAGGGAGGCACTGGAGGTTGCAGAACGCAATCTGGATATGCATCAGGTGGAGGCTTCTGTAGTGTGTAGTGACCTGTTGCAGGATATTGGGGAACGGATGCACATGATCGTCTGCAATCCGCCCTATATTGAGAGCCGGATCGTGGATACCCTGATGCCGGAGGTCAGAGATTATGAACCAAGATTGGCATTGGATGGCGGAGAGGATGGCCTGGAGTTTTACAGAAGGATTGTCGATACAGCACCGGAGCATTTGGAGACAGGTGGATGGCTCATATTAGAAATCGGTCATGATCAGGCAGATGCAGTGTCCGGTCTGATGGAACAGTATGGATTTTCGGAGATTGCTGTGTTGAAGGATTATGCCGGTCTTGACCGGGTGGTGTATGGGCATTTGTAGCACTCCAAGCTCATACCGGCAGAATGGAAAGAGAGGAATATGATATGTTTGATAAATTAGACGATATATTAGCGCGTTATGAGTCCGTGTTAGAACAGTTGAGCGATCCGGCGGTGCTGAATGATCAGGAGAAGTATACCGCTTTGATGAAGGAGCAGAGTGATCTGGCCCCGATCGCCGACAAATATAAAGAATATCTGGCGGCAAAGCAGGCGATTGAGGACAGTCTTGCCATGCTGGAGGAGGAAAAGGATGAGGAGATGCGGGAGCTTGCCAAGGAGGAACTCAATGATTCCAAAGAGGCAGTGGAGCGCATTGAGAAGGAGTTAAAGATCCTGTTGTTACCGAAGGATCCGAATGACGACAAGAACGTTGTTGTGGAACTGCGCGCCGGTGCAGGAGGGGATGAATCTGCACTGTTTGCCGCAGAGGTATTTCGGATGTATCAGAAGTATGCGGACCGGATGCATTGGAAAACAGAGCTGATCAGTCTGAATGAAAACGGAATCGGCGGGTTTAAGGAATGTTCCTTTATGATCAATGGAAAGGGGGCATTTTCCCGTTTGAAATATGAGAGTGGCGTACACAGGGTGCAGCGTGTGCCGGAAACAGAATCGGGTGGAAGAATTCACACTTCGACCATGACGGTTGCGATTATGCCGGAGGC
>JAFVCQ010000003.1 GCA_017479085.1 Lachnospiraceae bacterium
AATCGCCTAAGGAAAGTGTCCATGACGGGGTGGTAGCCTCCCGAGCCAATTGACCAGTGAAAGCTGGAATACATAGGAAGGGAGGTGGCGTGTATGACGGTCTTTGAAACCTTTATGGTTGTTCTGGGTGTGATGGATACACTGATCGCATTAGGTTCGCTGTTAATTGCGTTGCTGAACTTTCTCGACAAGAGAAATAATAAGCACAAATAAAAATGCCTCTCCTGTCTGCAAACGGGAGAGGCGGCTCTTGAAAAAGAGCTAGCATCGTATCGGGAGCATCCACTTTGGAGTGGGTGCTTTCCTTTTCTCCTAGAGTATATCATTATTATTATTCTAATTCAATACATTTTATAAAATAATTCATGACTTAACCGAACGCCGGCAGCGTACATCTTACTAAATGACATTGATTTATGTATCTGCGAAGTAAGGGGGGTGATTTTTCTGAAAAAATATGATATAATTCTGCCGTGTGATGCCGGAATGGGAAGGAGGGGAGTGGAATATGAAGGAATATGGGAATTATATTTTTGATCTGTATGGAACGCTGTTGGATATTGAGACAGATGAACAGCAGAGCAGTCTTTGGGAATATATGGCACAGATCTATAACTGTTATGGCTGTGAGTGGAAAGGGTCGGATTTAAAAGCGGCATATCAGAAGATGGTGGGTGAGGAGGAGACTGCGCTTCGGCAGCAGACAGGTTATGCTTATCCGGAGATCCGGCTGGAGCGGGTCTTTGCAAGACTGCTGTTGGAGGCGCCTGACCGGCATTCCTGTGAGGCGCGGATTGACGGAGAAGAGGTAGAGGTTCTGCGGACGAACGGTCGTCGGCAGCGGGAGACGGTTTTGAAGCGTATGATGGACAGTGAATGGTGTTTCTGGATGGCAAGCCAGTTTCGGGTATCTTCCAGAAAGAGGATGGCACTCTATCCCAACACGATACAAGTGTTGGAGCAGTTGAGGGCAGAGGGAAAACGGATCTATCTGCTTTCCAATGCACAGAGGTCGTTTACCATGCCGGAATTGGAAATAACAGGACTTCTACCGTATTTGGATGCGGTCTATATTTCCTCCGATGCAGGTATGAAGAAACCGCAGCCGGAGTATATGCGCAAGCTTCTGTCGGAGCAGAGGATAGGGCCGGAGGAGAGTGTGATGGTAGGTAATGAGATGGCGAGCGATATTGCAGTAGCAGTGGCATGCGGATTGGACAGTATCTATCTGAATACCTTTGCTTTGGAGCGGACACAACTGGAACGACAGAAACAGGAGGTATTGGAACGAATTGGGGTGACGAGGGCGACAGAACCGATGCTTGTTATGTCAGGCGATATCGGTGAGATACCGTTCCTTGTGTGAGTACAGCGTTTAATTGATATGTATAAAAAGGAGGCAGATTATGTTATTTTTGGAATATCCAAAGTGTACAACCTGTAAGAAGGCAAAAAAGTGGCTGGAGGATCAGCAGATCACGTATACAGACCGTCATATTAAGGAGGAGAATCCCAATGTGGAGGAGCTTCGGGCATGGTATGAAAAGAGCGGACTCCCCCTTAAGAGATTCTTCAATACAAGTGGCAATCTGTATAAGGAGAAGAAGCTGAAGGATCAATTGCCACAGATGAGTGAAGAGGAACAGCTTGAACTGCTGGCCTCGGATGGAATGTTGGTAAAACGTCCGATTCTTGTGACCGATCAGGTGGTTCTGGTCGGTTTTAAGGAAAGTGAGTGGCAGGAGAAGCTGCTCGAAGCTTAACCCCTATCATTATCAATGCCATTTAGTTAAGGATTAGACAGTGAACATATACCATACCCGGCAGCGTCCGGCTTAACTAAATGACATTGGTAGACTTTTATATTTTTTTTCTGCACGAATTATTTGTTTTTAGGTTGAAAAAACAATAATTTCAAGCTATAATGTAAGATAGCTTTTTATGTAAGAGTAACCATAGGCATTGCGATGCATTCACTACATAATGCGAATGCCTGAATAATGAAGAAAGGAGTGCGTAGTGGAAGAAGAACTACGCAAAGAAGACATGAAGGTAAAGACAAGATTTTTTATCTGTAGCATTGCACCGGTAGTTGTCATGACACTGGTCTTTTGTGTGATCACTGCACAAAGACCGGGAGGGGCACAGGATGCCGTGAAGGAGATATTGTGGGCGATTCCGTTCCTGATCGCATGTGTGATCATGGCGATTATTATGTCAAGAAAAACGGTTCAGGGAATTGAGGAAGAGACAACCCTGATCGCAAAGATGGCAGACGGTAATCTGGATTTTGATCTGAGGGAAGAGGGAACGATCGGTCATGATGAGATCTCCCAGATCCGTCATTCGGTTATCCAATTGCAGGAGGAACTCAAGGATCTGATCAAGGGGTTGAATGAGGATGCAGAGAAGTTGAAGATTGACAGTCAGGATTTTTCCTCAAAGTTTGCAAGTATTCAGGAGAGCGTGGAGAATATTAATGTTGCTGTACGTGAGATCGCAGAGGGCAATACCATTCTGGCACAGGAAGCAACCTCAGAGGCAGAGCAGATCATGAATATGTCAATGAGTATTGACGGCAATATCAGCAGTATCCGGGGCTTGGATTCCTCTGTTAAGAACATGACCCGTTTTGCAGAGTATGTGAAGGGCATCCTGAGTGAGTTGAAGGAGATCAGTGATAAGGTGAATGAGAATATTATCGCTGTGACACAGAAGACATTGGAAACGAACGAATCGGCTGACAACATTAACAAGGTGGTACAGATGATTCAGGAGATCTCAGAGCAGACGAATCTGCTTTCTCTGAATGCCAGTATTGAGGCGGCTCGTGCAGGTGAGGCGGGGAAAGGTTTCTCTGTTGTGGCAGGCGAGATTATGAAGCTGGCGCAGGAGTCCTCCGACAATGCAACCCAGATCAATGCGATCGTGGAAGAGCTTTCCAGAAACTCGTTAGAGAATGTGGATATGATGAAGGAAGTAGACGAGATTTCCAGTCTTCAGAAAGAAAAGCTGGTTGAGACCCTGCATGCATTTGTCGATCTGGAGAAAGAGGTTTCCATAGTAGATGACGCAAGCCATAGCATCTCTGAGAGTATCGAGGAATTGAACAAACAGAAGGTTGCCATCAATGAGTCGATTGAGCAGTTGGCTGCAATTTCTGAGGAGAATGCGGCATCCACAGAACAGACAAGCGCAAGTATGCATGAGGTGACCGATATTCTGGATGTGCTGGTTTCTGAATCGCAGGAGTTGTTGCAGATCAGCGATGATATTCATAAGCAGACAGAGCTGTTCAAGTTCTAGTGCATGAGTAGATGATATACAGTTTGCTGAACAGACCGTTCAGTGTATGAGAGGATAAGATATGGGATAGAAGGAACCACATTGTGGTTCCTTCTGTTCCATTTAGGGAGGAAACAATGGGAATACTGAAAAAGAAATCCATTCAGATGATGTGTGCGTTTCGTTCTGTCTATAACAGAGGAGAGATACTATGGAATGCGGATAAGGTTCGGTCGCTGGCTGTGCAAAAGACAGCGGACCGGACTTTGACGGCCAGCGCAGATGTGGAGGAAGGGACAAAGTTTTGCTATCACACAAAGGCAAGATTGTGTTGGAAGGAAGCGGATTGGAGCCTGCAGCCAGAGCGTGTGACATGTGAATGTCCGGAAAAGGAGCAGTACAAGGGACTTTGTAAGCATCTGGTCGCCATGCTGCTTGCGGTTGATCATACCTGCAGGGAGGATGAGATACAGACATTTCTGAAAGAAAGTGCAGTGGGGGATTCCTATCCTTTATCGGATGCCCCGGAGGATTGGGAACAGGAAGAGAATCAGGGGGAATGGAGCCAATTGGGGCATGCATCTGACACAAAGTGGAATTCTCACTTGAAGGAGCTGGAACAGCAGGGAGTCGTCAGTCGGGGTATGACAAATAAGGCCTCATCCTCCGGACGAACCTTTTCTTATTCCGGAACCAGTGTGATGCGTGAGAGTTCGAAAGAACTTCTCGATGCCATATCCGGTGTGGCATTACAGGAGAGGAACAGATTCTGTCAGGAGTTGAGCGGGGGAGAGGTTTCGATTGAGGTGACACTGCATCTGGAACCCAATGTCGAACAGATAGAGCTTCGCATTGGAAAGGGAAAAATGTATATCGTCAAGGACATTGGAAAATTAGTGGAGGATATACGCAGACAGAATTTTGTTCAATATGGAAAGAACCTGCAGTTTGTTCATACCCAGAGTGCGTTTACAAGAGCCTCCCTGTCCCTGATCTCATTTTTGCTAAAAGCGCCAACACAGAGACAGAGTTATTCCTATTGGTCTTCGAATAGTGAAAAAAGGTATCTGGAATTGGATGCGACGATGTTGGAGGAGCTGTTACTGCTGTTCGCAGGAGACTCCTTATGGGTGAAGAACTGCATTACCAATGAGAAGGAGTGGACACCGGTCAAACAGGAGGATCCGGTATTGCCATTGTGGATCCGGGGCAATGAAAAAGAGGCAAAGATTACGGTTCCGGAGGTGATCCTGTTAGAGGGTGTGCAGGGATTCTACATATGGTGGGAGGGCTGCATTTATCTGTGCAGTGAGGACTTCTGTCGGGATATGAGAGAGATCGTAAAACTGATGGCTGTGAATAAGCTTCGGGCAGAACGCAAGTCAGCAAGCTATTATTCCTTTCTAAAACCAAGAGAAGCGTTTCGGTTGTGTGAAAAGGATTATGCGTCTTTTTGCAGCAGCCTGCTTCCACGTCTGGTACAATACATGGAGGTTCAGGTGGAAGGCGTTGATTTTACAAAGTATCAGATAGAAGAGGGGAGCTATGAGCTGTATCTGGATCTGACAGAACAGGGAGAGGTGACATGCAGGGCAGAGGCACGATATGGTGAAAAAAAACATAATCTGATCCATGTCGCTGCAATCAAGGAAACCTATCGGGATGTGCGGTCGGAATACGAGATCCGGACAATCTTAGAGCAGTATTTTCCGGATAAGACGACGGATCATATGCAGTATCTCCTTCCGAAGGAGGATGACCGATTGGCAGCCTTAGTGGAACATGGAATCGACGATCTGGGGAATTTTGCAGAGGTCTATGTGTCGGAAGCATTCAGGCAGATACGAATTGCGCCGTCCCTCCGGGTTACGACCGGTCTATCCATTCAGGGGAATCTTTTGAAGGTATCCTGGAATGTGGAGGGAATGTCGAAGGAGGAATTATACGGGATTCTGGGCGCCTATCATCAGAAACGCAAGTATTACCGGCTGAAGAGTGGGGAGCTGCTCAATCTGTCGGATGCAGGATTGTCAGTCCTCACGGACATGCAGAGAGATCTGCATTTGACAAAGTCGCAGTTGAGAGAGGGAATGGCAGAGCTGCCGGTCTATCGCTCCCTTTATCTGAATGCATTGATGAAAGAGAATGCGGGTCAGATACAGACCTCTCAGAATGAGCAGTTTCAGCAGTTTATTCTGAATTTTGATGAGCAGCGGGAGAAAAAGTATGAGATACCGGACGGAATCCGGGCCAATCTGCGGGAATATCAGATAACCGGATATCGTTGGGCCTGTGCACTGGGTCAGATGGGATTTGGTGGAATTCTGGCGGATGATATGGGGTTGGGAAAGACCCTGCAGATGATCACGTATTTGTGTTCACTGAAAGGGGAAACCCATCTGGTGATATGTCCGGCCTCTCTGGTTTATAACTGGGAAACAGAATTTCAGAAATTTGCCCCTGCAATGCGGGTGTGTCCGGTGGTGGGCAATGCGGAAGAACGACGACAACTGCTGGAGGAATGGCAGGATTATGATGTGCTGGTGACCTCCTATGATCTGCTGAAACGGGATGTGGAGTGGTACAGAGGCAGAGCCTTTGGCTGTGAGATCATTGACGAGGCACAATATATTAAGAATCCGTCCACGCAGGCGGCAAAGTCTGTAAAGGCCATTGCAAGCCGGATCCGTTTTGCACTCACCGGTACACCGATTGAGAACCGGCTCAGTGAACTGTGGAGCATATTTGAGTATCTGATGCCGGGTTATCTGTATAGTTATCCATATTTTAAGGAGCACTTTGAGGAACAGATCCTGCAAAAAACACAGGAGGAGCTCAGAGCTCTGAACCGTCTGCATACGATGATCGCTCCTTTCTTGCTGCGACGATTGAAGACAGATGTGTTGAAGGAACTGCCGGACAAGATTGAGGAGGTAGTCTATACCCGAATGGAGAGGGAACAGGAAAAATTATACAGAGCCACAGAAAAAAATATTGTGGATGGGCTGAAAAAGCAGTCGGGAAAAGAATTGCAGGAGCATAAGCTTCAGATTCTCGCGCAGATTACCAGATTAAGACAGATTTGCTGTGATCCCATGTTGCTTTATGAGGATTATACGGCCGGTTCTGCCAAGCTGGCAACCTGTATGGAATTGTTGAAAAATGCAGTGGAGGGAGGACACAGAATTCTGGTGTTTTCCCAATTTACCTCCATGCTGGATCTTCTGGCACGGGAGCTGGATGAGGAGGGAATACCCTTTCTTCTCCTCACAGGAAGCACCACAAAGGCGAAGCGTCGGGAGCTGGTGGAACGGTTTCAGGCGGGGAAGGCGGATGTTTTTCTGATCTCATTGAAGGCAGGAGGCACCGGGCTTAATCTGACAGCAGCAGACATGGTGGTGCATTATGATCCGTGGTGGAACGTGGCAGCCCAGAATCAGGCCACCGACCGCGCACATCGGATTGGACAGGATAAGAAGGTGACCGTAATGAAGCTGATCGCAAAGGATACCATAGAGGAGCGGATTCTCAAATTACAGGAGGAGAAGAGGGATTTGGCGGATAAGATCATTTCAGCAGAGGGAATCTCATTGGCAGCATTGACGAAGGAGGAATTATTGGGACTGTTTGAATCCTGAAAGCGCAGCAAAGTCTTTTTTGTTATTTTTTGAAAACATATTCATAAATCAGACCTGATATGGTATACTATATTTTACTACGGAAGTCAACTTCCAAAGGATGCAGATGAATTGGGTAACTGGATGTATACAGCGAATCTTAGTGAGCCTGAGTCCGAAGGTGACAGGTGAGCTTAGCATAGCTGTTTCGTTGTCGGGGATGTAGTGAAAAGGATGGAGGAAATGAGATGAAAAAAGAGAAATTACAGTTCTTTAGTTGGAGTAAAAGGACGAAAAGAATCATGTTAGCTGCCGTGATCGGATTTGTGAGTCTGGGGACAGGAGTGTGCGGAGAAGTCCCGATGCAGGTGGCTGCCGTAGAGACAACCCGCGAATATCCGGTGTCAGAGTATTGGTTAGAGCCGGCGAAGATTCATGTTGCCGATACGGACGATGCATTGGTTCAGAGGGGGGCGGCTTTGCCATCTGCCTATGATGCAAGAACAACCGGATGGGTGACATCGGTGAAGGATCAGGGACAGAATGAAACCTGCTGGGCATTTTCCTCTATTGCAGCGATCGAGTGTAACCTGATTAAGAACGGAAGAGCGGATTCGAATATTGACCTGTCTGAGAATCAATTTGCATATTTTTTCTATAACCGCAAGACAGATCGTCTGGGTTATACAAAGGGGGATTACAATCTGAATCTAAGGGGAAACTATCTGAATGGTGGTGGAACGCTGTGGGGTTCCGGACTGGCGCTGGCAACATGGGCCGGAGTGACGACGGAGGAGAAGTCGCCATATATCTCAAGACCGGCAGATAATCTGTGTTATGAGGCAGATTATTCGGTGCGCAATGTATACATATATGAGTACGATATCGACAAGCTGTCACAGTCCGTTGCCACGATTAAGCAGGCGATTCTGAATCATGGAGCGGTTGCTACGGGTATTAATTTTGATCTGGCGCACTGCTATAATGAAGAGAATGCCTCCTACTATTATCCATATGATGATAACAGCGGCAATCATGCGGTGACTCTGGTGGGATGGGATGATACCTATTCAAGAGACAAATTTGTGACCAAACCATCCAGAAATGGCGCGTGGATCATCAAGAACAGCTATGGTACGGAGTTTGGCGATGCCGGATATAACTATGTATCGTATGAGGATGCCTCACTGTCAGAGATGATGGCATTTGAGGCGGTGACAAAGGAAGAACAGTATGATAATAACTATCAGCATGACGGATCTGCCAATCCGGCATACAGCTACAATCAGGGAGAGTGGTATGCAAATGTATTTACGGCAAAGGGAGCAAATGGCTATAACGAGGAGATCAAGGCGGTAGGAGTGTACACTCTTTCTACCAATAGCAGATATGAGATACAGGTGTATACCGGACTGACCAGTGCGGGCAAGCCGACCAGCGGAACAAAGGTGTTCTCGTCCTCTGTAAAGGGCAGTCTGACAGATGCAGGCTATCAGACGATCGAGCTGCCGAAAGCGGTGTCGCTGACTGCGGGAGAGAAATTCTCAGTTCTGGTCAAGCTGACAGAGGTTTCCGGATCGAATGCTTATATGGGAATCGATTCCACACTTCGTAATGCATGGATCAATTTCGTTGCCAATACAGATAAGAACCAGTCCTTTGTGAAGGTTGGGGGAAAGTGGTATGATCTGGGCAAGGAACTGGAGGCAAATGCAAGGATTAAGGTATATACAGACCGCACTACGGTGAAATCCGGCTTCAAGCTGAGTACTACCAGTCTGGGAACCTCGAAGGGAGCTTCCGAGAAATTGTCCTTAAAGACCAAGGCATCCAATGTATATCGGAATGTGACATGGAAATCTGCTGACAAGAATGTGGCTACGGTTACCCAGAGAGGTGTGGTAAAGGGAAAAACATATGGTACAACTACGATTACTGCGTCTTTTGTTGGAAGCAGCAAGGTGAAGAAGCTGACCTGTAAGGTGACGGTAGGACCGTCCAAGCTGAAAGGGTTTACGGTATCCGGCGGCAAGAAGGTCAAAGTAAAATGGAAGAAGAATACGGAGGCAGATGGATATGAGATTTATTATAGCACCAGTAAAAACGGTACCTATAAGAAGATGATATCCATTAACAAGCAGAACAAGACCTCTTATAGTAAAAAACTGTCATCGGGAACCTTTTATGAGAAGGTTCGTCCGTATAAGACAAAGGGCAGTAAAAAATTATATGGAAGCTTTACCTCGGTCAAATCCGTGAAGGTCCGATAGAGGTGAGAGGAGGTCCGGACAAAGAATATATCAGAATAAGGATGGAGCTATGGAAGATAAAAAAATTGTATTACTGATTGATGCGGAGAATACAAGTGCCAGATATGCAGATTGTATTATGCATTATCTGGAAAAACAGGGTATCATCATAAGTGCAAGAATATATGGAGATTTTATTAACAATAATAACGTGAAGGGCTGGAATCTGAAAGCGATTCAGTATGAGATGGAACAGAAACAGCAGTTGACCACGAGTGCAGGAAAGAACGCCTCAGATATTGCACTTGTGATCGATGCGATGGATCTGTTGTATCAGAAGAAGGACATTAATACATTCTGTATTGTAACGTCGGATGGAGATTTCACGAATCTGGTAAAGCGGATTCGGGAGGATAGTAAAACGGTGATCGGAATTGGCAAAGCAGATGCCTCCAAACGTTTGGGCAAGGTGTGTGATGTATATCTGGATTTCGATCAGATAGAAGAAAGGCTGGAAAAGGAAAGTGGACAGAAGACGGAGAGCAGGGCGGTTAAAAACAAAAAGGCTGAACAGAAGAAGAATGAGTCGGCTAAGACAGATAAGAAGACAACAGCTAAGAAGAATGAAATGCCTAAGACAGATACGAAGAAGGCGGTTAAGAAGAATGAAACGTCTGGGGCAGATAAGAAGACAGCAAATGAGGAAAATGGCCAGAATAAAAAGGTGGAGCCGATTAAGAACATCAAGATGGCATTGAATGAACTGGTGCAGCAGGATGAAAATGCCGGTCGCTATGCAGATCTGGGCGGAATCAAGAGCCGGCTGCAACTCCGATATCCGGGTTTTAACGAGAAAGACTATGGATATAAGACAATTTGGGAATTGATCGATCAGGAAACCAAATTTGAGGTATATCAGGATGGAAAGCACACCTATGTGAGAGCCGGTAAGAAGACAGCAGAGAAAGAGACAGCGGAGGATACGCTGTTAGAGGATGTGTGCCGCTTTTTGTTGGAACAATTTTCGGATAAGGTGGTGGGTCTGCATGAACTGGCAGCCTTTGGGAAAAAGCTGCATGCGGCATTTCCGGACTTTAATTATAAGGATTATGGATATGGGAAATTATCTAACTTTCTGGAGGATCTGGGATTTCGAATCTATTAAGGAGCTGTACCAATGTCATTTAGTTAGGGATTAGCCAGTGAACAGCTACTGGATATGTGAAACATATACCATATTCGGTAGCGTCCGGCTTAACTAAATGACATTGGGATCTGTACACGTTATTTTTCTACAGGTTCTAAGGAAAGGGGAAATGTATGAATCAAAAATTAAAAGAAAAGATTGTGGAATCTCTTTCTGCCGTTTTGCCAATCACGATCATCGTGTTTGCAATCGGTGTGCTTCTGGTTCCAATTGAGGTGGGGATCCTTGTCATGTTCCTTGCCGGTGCAGTCATGTTGATCATAGGTATGGGCTTTTTTCAACTGGGTGCGGAGATTGCAATGACGCCGCTGGGAGAGGGAATTGGTGTGACGATTTCTAAAAAACCGAGACTCAGCGTGATGCTGCTCATCATGTTTTTTATGGGAATCATCATTACAATGTCAGAACCGGATTTACAGGTACTTGCGGATCAGGTTCCCTCCATACCAAACCGTGTTTTGATATGGACCGTAGCGGTGGGTGTTGGATTCTTTTTGGCACTTGCAGTATTGAGGATTTATTTACAGGTTGACCTGTCTCATATTCTGATTGGTTTGTATGCTGTGCTGATTGTGTTTTCCTTTCTGGTGCCAAAGGATTTTATTGCTGTGGCCTTTGATTCCGGAGGTGTGACGACCGGTCCGATGACCGTTCCTTTCATTATGGCAACCGGAATGGGTCTATCCTCCGTCCGCGGTGATAAAAATGCGGCAAATGACAGCTTTGGTCTGGTGGCCTTATCCAGTGTGGGTCCGGTGCTGGCGGTGCTGGTGCTGGGCTGCTTCTACAAACCGACTGAGGCAGTGTATTCCATTGGAGAGCTTGCAGATGTGGTTACCACACAGGATGTGGTACGGGAATTTTTGACGGGACTGCCAATCTATCTGCATGATGTCTGGATCTCTTTTATTCCGGTATTTGGAGTATTTCTTATCTTTCAGTTGTCTTCGCACTATTTCAAAATGCGTCAGATTACTAAGCTTCTGATTGGTTTTGCTTATACATATATTGGGTTGGTTTTATTCTTGTGCGGAGTACATGTGGGTTTTGCACCGGTTGGTTCCTTTCTTGGAAAGGAGCTTGCTTTATTGGAGCAGCGCTGGGTGCTGGTACCGATCGGTGTTTTGATCGGGTATTTTATTGTAAAGGCAGAGCCTGCGATTCAGGTGTTGAACCGGCAGGTGGCGGCTGCTACGGATGGAGCGATTCCGGCAGGCTCTATGAATCTTTGTCTGTCCGGAGGTGTGTCCATCAGTATTGGGCTTGCCATGTTAAGAGTTCTGACAGGAATTCCCATCAGATGGATTCTGCTCCCAGGATATCTGGCAGCACTTGTACTATCCAGACTGGTTCCGAAAATGTTTGTGGGAATTGCCTTTGATTCGGGTGGCGTGGCCAGTGGCCCTATGACAACCACCTTTCTGCTGCCGCTCAGCATAGGTGCCTGTGAGGCACTTGGGGGAAATCTTATGACGGATGCATTTGGGGTTGTGGCATTGGTTGCCCTGACGCCGCTGATTGCAGTACAGATCATGGGACTGCTTTATCAGATGCGACAGAGAAAGGCAGAAAAACAATTGGAGTCGGAGAAGCAACCGGATACTACACTGAATGACATGTACGAATTTGAGGAGGAGAAACAGGATGATACTATTTCATAAGCATTCAGATTACAGGGTGTTGTGTCTGATCACAATACCCAAATTGGCAGCGAAGGCGGCCAGCCTATTGGAGGCGGAGGGGGTTCCGATACAGTATCAGTTCTATGCACAGGGAACGGCTTCCAGTCGGATTATGGATATGCTTGGACTGGGTGGAGTAGATAAGGTGGTGCTGATCAGTGTTATGCCCGGTGATTTTGCCAGAGCAATGCTTGTAAAGCTGAAAAATGCGTTGAAGCTGCATAACCCGAACAGTGGGGTGGCCTTTACCATTGTATTAACTGGCGGGAATGCAGGCTTGATCAAATTGATCGACGGACTGCATCCTGAGAATGTGGATACTACGGATACTGCGGAGGGAAGGGAGATAGATACGATGTGTGAATATTCAATGATTGTGGCGTTTGTGAATCAGGGATTTAGTGAGGATGTGATGTCGGCCGCCGGCTCCGTCGGGGCTAAGGGTGGCACAGTCTTTCATTGTAGACGGGTTGCGGGTGAGGAGGCATTGCAGTTTTGGGGTGTCACGATACAACAGGAACGGGAGATTGTTGTGATTCTGACATCGAAGACAGAGAAGGCGGCTATCATGGAAGCGATCAATGAACAATGCGGGGTACAGAGTGAGGCACAGGGTGTGGTGGTGTCGGTACCGGTGGACAGTGTGGCCGGATTAACCGGGCGGTAAGGGCCTGTCTGCTTGAGACAGGATATCAAATTGCCATAATTTCCATATCAGATCAGAAGGGGAGGATATTATGATAGAAGTAAAACATATCAGTAAGGATTTTATTTCTCCGAAAAAGTACCCGGGATTAAAGGGTGCGATCAAGGGTTTATTTTCCAATGAGAAAATAGTGAAGAGAGCAGTGGACGATATCTCCTTTACCATCCGTGATGGAGAGATTGTTGGCTATATAGGAAGCAATGGCGCGGGAAAGTCCACAACCATCAAGATGATGACGGGGATATTGACACCGACTGCCGGAGAATGTCTGGTCAATGATGTGAATCCGGGTAAACAGAGAAAGGAAAATGCCCGGAATATCGGAGTGGTATTCGGACAGAGGACTCAGCTCTGGTGGGATCTGCCACTCAGTGAATCGTTTACGATCCTGAAGGAAATCTATAATGTCTCCGATACAGACTATCGGGAGCGGATGGAATTTCTGACTGATGTACTGGAGCTTTCTGATTTTTTTGACCGTCCGGTTCGCACATTGTCTTTGGGGCAGCGTATGCGGGCAGATCTGGGAGCAGCACTGTTACATAACCCGAAGGTGCTGTATCTGGATGAGCCGACCATAGGACTGGATCTGGTGGTTAAGGACAATATCCGCAGGGCAATCCGGGAGATCAATGAAGCATACCGGACAACGGTCATTCTGACGACCCATGATATCGGAGATATTGAGGAGCTTTGCAGTCGGATTATCATTATCGATGAGGGCAGAAAGATATACGATGGATCACTGGAGGCTTTGAAGGATGCCTATGGAACCGGAAGAAGGGTGTCTATGGAGGTGAAGAAACCGGATAACATTAAGACACTGGATCTTGCCGGAAAGCTGGGGGTTCTGCCGGAGGAATGCAGAATGGAATGGGATCAGAATACCCTGTCCGTCACCTTTGACAAGCACAGACTTCAGGTTCCTCAGGTTATGAGTGCGGTTATGGAACTGACAGAGGTACAGGATATCCGAATTCAGGAAACAGAGCTGGCAGAGATCGTAAAGCAGATCTACCGACATGGACTTGCACCGGAGACCGTATAAGGGGAGAGCATGGTTATGCCAATGTCATTTAGTTAAGCCGGACGCTACCGGGTATGGTATATGTTTCCCATTCCGGGCACGCTGGCGCTTAGCTGCCAGACGTAACGGTACTAAATTCGCAGCTTGGGCTGCTCATTAAGGAC
>JAFVCQ010000057.1 GCA_017479085.1 Lachnospiraceae bacterium
ATACGGCTGGTACCTGCTGTATCTGATCTGTTTTATTTTCTGTCTGCAGCTGTACATGGGGATTGTCTATAAATTATTTGGTGTGGCAGTGATTTGCCTTGTCGTTGTGCTTGAGGTTCAAACGCTGGGCAATTTTTGGTGGGAACGATATATTTTTGGTGTATTCCGCATAGAGGAGGTCATGCTTCTGGGACTGGTGCTTGTCATTGCCGGTGGAGTGCTGAGCAGTCTGCTCCGACGACTTGTGTATAAGAGACCGCTGTCAAGATGGGCAGCGGGAACCGAGATTCGCAAGACCATGTAGGTGGGAAACATATACCATACCCGGTAGCGTCCGGCTTAACTAAATGACATTGACCTGTGTGGTTGGCTCTTTGTTTGCCAATACACAGCTGTAACACTTTTCGGATTGACTTTTTGATCATATAATGTTATGTTTTTGTTACGATATCACGTCTCTGCGGTATATACTAGTATAACTGCATATACCGGGGCAGGGATTGTAAATCGGTAATCAATTTCGTTCGCGAGTATAAATGTTTGTAGAAGAAGGAAAGATCCAGTGGAGGAATTTGTTGGTTTCCACTGGATTTTTTGACGGATTGGGTGGTATATAGGAGTACGGGCAAAAGGGGGAGACGGATATGGTAGATATCAATATTCCGGTTCATGCGAACCGGATCATCCACACCTTACAGGAGGCGGGATACGAGGCTTATATTGTGGGAGGCTGTGTGCGGGATGCGGTTCTGGGCAGGGAGCCGGATGACTGGGACATCACCACCTCGGCCAGACCGGAGGAGGTGAAAGCGCTATTTCCCAGAACGATCGATACCGGAATTGCACACGGAACGGTGACGGTCATGTATGGACCAGAGGGCTATGAGGTCACGACCTATCGGGTAGATGGCAAATACGAGGATCACAGAAGACCGTCGTCTGTGTCGTTCACCGCAAGTCTGATCGAGGATATGAAACGCCGTGATTTTACCATCAATGCCATGGCATACAATGATGAGGAGGGAATCATCGATCATTTTGAGGGGATGCGGGATCTGGAATGTCGCCGCATCCGGTGTGTCGGGGAACCGTCGGAGCGGTTTGATGAGGATGCCCTGCGTATTCTGCGGGCTGTGCGGTTTGCGGCACAGTTGGATTTTTCCATTGACGGGAGGACGAAAGAGGCGATTCGGAGGCAGGCTGTTTTCCTGGGGGATATCAGTGCAGAGCGGATTCAGGTGGAGCTTACGAAGCTGCTGCTGTCGGCTCATCCGGAGCGCCTTAGAACAGCTTATGAGCTGGGGGTGACTGCGGTCGTGCTGCCGGAATTTGACCGGATGATGCAGACTCCACAGAACAATAAGCACCACATGTATAATGTGGGAGAACACACCCTGCGGGTGATACAGGAGGTGCCACCGACAAAGAGCTTAAGGTGGGCAGCTCTTCTGCACGATGTGGCAAAGCCGGTCACAAAAACCACGGATGAAAAAGGGGATCATTTTTACGGTCACAGTGAAAAGGGGGTGGAGATTGCGGAGACGGTTCTGCAGCGATTAAAATTTGACAATGCCACGATCGACCGGGTCAGGCGTCTGGTGCTGTGGCACGACTATGGTATGGGGGAAGGTCCCTCACTCCGCTCCTTTCGCAGATCCCTCAGCAGGATGGGGGCCGATCTGTTTGAGGATTATGCAAAGCTCAAACGTGCGGATATCCTTGCCCAGAGTGCATATATGCGTGAGACAAAGCTTCATAATCTGGATCGTCTTCAGATCTTTTATGAACAGATCATGCAGCAGAAGCAGTGTCTCACGCTGAGGGATCTGGCAGTCAGCGGGAAGGATCTGATCGCTAGCGGTATGCAGCCGGGAAGGGATCTGGGACAGGTACTTCACTACCTGTTAGACTGTGTGCTGGAATGTCCGGACAACAATCAAAAGGATATCCTGCTGAAGCTTGCCAAAGAGCGGGGGCATACCGGAATGAGTGATAAATAACCGATTACAAAAAATATTAAGAATGAAATCGACATCCCCTTCATAAGATGAAAGAGTAAAGGAGGGGATGTTTTAATGTCCGAAAAACTGGCCGAGGTGTATGAACAATATGAGATGGAAATTCTGAGCACAAGGAAGGGAAGAGGTGCGACGATTCTGACCACTACGGAGGGACTGCGCATGCTCGAACCATTTCGTGGCAGTGTGACCCGACTGGAGCAGGAATATATCTTAAAGCGATTATTTCGGGAGCGGGGTTGTACGAATCTGGATGATCTGATTCCGAACAGGGAGGGAATGCTTCTCACCTGTGATAAGTACAGACAGCCATATGTGCTGAAAAAGCATTTTGAGGGAAATGAATGTGATATGCATGACCGGAGAGATATTGTGCGTGCAGTTGAGGCGATGGCATCCTTTCACATAGAAGGAAAAGAGGTGGCGCTCCATTTTAAGGAGGCGTGGCAGAGGGAGCAGAAGGAAAAGGAGTGCAGACGGATTGAGGAGATTCGAAAGGCGGTTGCGGATGGGGAGGAGCTGGAACGGATCGCATATGTCTATGAGCTCAGTCCGGGTGCGCTGGAAGAGATTCTGCGGGAGCAGGAGGCGGCTGCGGAGCAGACAGCAGAATCGCACAGAAATACGGCAGCGGAGGTGGACGCTGACAAGGAGATGGAGCAGACCTTTTGGAGGCATAACAGAGAGTTAAAAAAGATTCAGAGGTTCATAAACAGGGTGAAGCGGAAGAATACATTCGAGAATCTGTTTTTACAGGTCTTTCCGCATTATTATGAACAGGGAATGGAGTGCGCCCGTATGCTTCTGGAGCTTCAGAGCGGGCAGCAGGGCAGTCCGGCGAATCAGGTCTTTCAGAGTCATTACGGAATCTGTCACGGCGCCTACAACCATCACAATGTTATTTTGGGGGAAGCTCAGACTGCGATTGTACATTTTGAACGGTTTTCCAAGGGGAATCAATTGAATGATCTCTATCAGTTTGCCAGAAAGGCAATGGAGAAGAATCACTTTGAATTTGAGCTTTTGAAAGTAATCTTTGAAACCTATGAGAAACAGATCGCACTGTCAAAAGCGGATTATGAATATATGTATATCTTATTTTCCTATCCTGAAAAATTCTGGAAGATCGCCAATGGCTATTACAATGCCAATAAGGCATTTTTGTCACCGAAATATGTGGAGAAGCTGGAGATGGTCATTCAGCAGGAAAATGAAAAAAAGAAAATGCTGTCTGAATATTATGCTTTTCATTTTGGTGAATATTGAGTATAATAGAGTGATGGGACAGATGAGGAAGGTGCAAAGGAGAATGAACAGAAAAGAAACGGGAATCAGATGGCTTTGTCTGTCGGTGTGGATGCTTTGCCTGTGGAGTGGTGTGACCGGATGCGGAAAGACGGAGGTTACATGGACGGATACGGAGGAAGTCATACCGGCAGAGGAACAGTCGCTGTTTGCGATTGTCACACATCTGGATGAAGTCAATGAGAAGATCACACTCCGGGCGGTGGCCTATGATACGGAGGTGGTATTGCATTATAATGGCGGTGTGGATGTGCGGGACCGGTTTGGAGAATTGCTCCCGATCGGCCAGATCACGCCGGGCTGTATTGTGGATGCGGTCTATGATGCGAACCGGGACAAGCTGCTTTCTCTCTATATAAGCGGGACGGATAAGGTGCAGTGTCTGGAGCATGTGTCGGGAGTGAAGATGGATCATGTACAGCAATTGATCTGGGTAAATGACATTTCCTATCACATGGGTCAGTCGCTTTGTGCATTTTCGGAACGTGCAGAGATCGGAACCAATGAGATTTGCCCGGAGGATCAGGTGACATTGTGGCTGTATAACGATTCGGTGTGCTCTGTGTATGTGGAGTTAGGGCATGGTTATGTCCGGTTATCTGATTATGCCTCCTATATCGGCGGCATGGTGGAGATCGGATATGATGTGATTGTTCCGGTGACGGAGGATATGCTGCTGACGGTGCGGGAGGGGGAATATATGCTCCGCATCGAAAAGGGTGATGATGTGGGCATGAAGAAGGTAGAGGTGCTTCGGGATCAGGAGGTGAACATTTCCCTTGCAGATCTCGCAGTAGAGCCGAAGAAGACAGGCTCTGTCCTGTTCCGGGTGACACCGGCTGATGCCGCAGTCTATATTGATGGAAAGCGCGTCAATACGGAGGGCGCGATTAATATGGTCTACGGTAAGCATAAGATCTATATTACGGCAGACGGGTATGACGCATACAGCGCATCCTTTCAGGTGAACTATGCCTATAAGGTCAAGGAATACACCTTAAGCCAGACCGGAAGCACGACGCAGGAGAGCGGGAACCAGACAACGACCGGCACAGAGAAGACGGGCAAAACGACAGAGAAGACCGCGAGTGAGGATACGGTCGCAGAAGAACAGACAGAGGAGACGACCACGGAAGGAACGGATACAAAGGATGTGACGGCGACGGAGGGAACGAAGACGAATAACAAGGTCACGGTATCGGCTCCGGTCGGCGCAAGTGTGTATTTTGACGGCGAATTTTTGGGAATTGCTCCGATTTCCTTTACAAAAGTAACGGGAAGTCATATAATAACACTTAGTCAGACGGGCTATCTGTCGAAGAGTTATACGGTCACACTCACCGATGACGGACAGGATTCGGACCTTCAATATGAGGAGCTGATCTCGATTTCCAGTTTGATTGACAGTGAATGATTGGGAAGATCATTTGATATAAATATACAACGAAGGGAGTTTCACATGGACTATAAGCAGATTTATGAGGAGTGGATGCGGAATCCATATTTTGATGAGGACACAAGGAAGGAGCTTGCAGCAATCGCAGAGGATGAGGCAGAGAAGAAGGAACGCTTTTATGCGGATCTGGAATTTGGAACAGCAGGACTTCGCGGTATCATAGGTGCCGGTGTGAATCGCATGAACATATATGTGGTACGACGTGCGACCCAGGGACTTGCCAACTATATCAGGAAGCAGGGCGGGCAGAGTAAGGGCGTGGCGATCGCCTATGATTCGAGAAGAATGTCACCTGAGTTTGCGGATGAGGTGGCGTTGTGTCTTGCAGCGAATGGAATTAAGGCATATCGCTTTGAGTCCCTGCGCCCGACCCCTGAGTTGTCATTTGCGGTCCGGCATCTGGGCTGCATTGCAGGAATCAATGTAACAGCAAGCCATAATCCGCCGGAATATAATGGATATAAGGTGTACTGGGAGGATGGAGCGCAGATCACACCGCCGCATGACACCGGTATTATGGATGAGGTAAGAGCGATAACGGATCTGTCCACCTGTAAGACGATGGATAAGGAGACCGCCGTGAAGGAGGGACTCTATGTGAGCATCGGCGCAGAGGTGGATGATGCTTACATTGCAGAGCTGAAGAAGCTGGTGCTGCATCAGGATTGTATCGATACATATGGCAAGGATATCAAGATCGTATATACACCGCTGCATGGAACCGGGAACCTTCCGGCCAGACGGATACTCAGGGAGATCGGGTTTTCGAATGTATATGTGGTGCCGGAGCAGGAACTGCCGGATGGAGAATTTCCAACGGTCAGCTACCCGAATCCGGAGGCAGAGGAGGCCTTTGCACTCGCTCTGAAGCTGGCGAACGAGAAGGATGCGGATCTGGTGCTGGCAACCGATCCGGACGCAGACCGTCTGGGTGTCTATGTGAAGGATGCGAAGTCCGGCGAGTACATCACACTGACCGGCAACATGTCCGGTTGTCTGCTGGCAGAGTATGAGATCAGCCAGAAGCAAGCGTTAGATGGATCCCTTCCGCCGGATGGTGCCCTGATCAAGACGATCGTGACCTCGAATCTGGCAGACGAGATTGCCAAAGCATATCATATCCGGTTGATCGAGGTATTGACAGGCTTTAAGTATATTGGACAGCAGATCCTGAATTTTGAGACCACCGGTAAGGGAACGTATCTCTTCGGCTTTGAGGAGAGTTATGGCTGCCTGATCGGTACGCATGCAAGAGATAAGGATGCGATTGTGGCGACTATGGCTCTGTGTGAGGCAGCGGCCTATTACAAGAGTCAGGGCAAGACCCTCTGGGATGCAATGCTGGATCTGTATGAGAAGTATGGGTATTGCATAGATGCGATCCAGTCCATTTCCCTCAAGGGCATCGAGGGACTTGAGAAGATCCAGTCGATCATGGATACCTTGCGTAAGAATCCGCCGGCAAAGATTGGCCGTTATGAAGTGACATCGGCAAGGGATTACAGGGCGGATACCATTCAGAATCTGGCGACAGGAGAAGTGACCGCCACCGGTCTTCCAAGCTCCAATGTGCTGTATTATGATCTGACAGAGGATGCGTGGCTCTGTGTGCGGCCGTCGGGAACCGAGCCGAAGGTGAAGTTCTACTATGGAGTGAAGGGAACCTCCTTAGAGGATGCTGACAGATTGTCGAAGGAGTTAGGGGAAGCCGTCCTTGCAATGATTGATCAAATGCTGTGATACGCTGTAAAATGATTGAAGAAATTTAACATATATCGCAAATTTCTTATATATATTTTTAGGGTAGCAGTTGGTAACATGGAAGTATTGTAACACGATTATAAGAGAAAAGAGAGGTTAATGATGTTGGAGGATACGCAATTAAAGAGAGCAGCCGGAATCCTGCTTCCGGTATCCAGCCTGCCGTCACCGTATGGGATCGGTACCTTTGGCAAGGCGGCATACCGTTTTGTAGATCAGCTGCATGAGGCGGGGCAGAAGTATTGGCAGGTGCTGCCGCTTGGCTCCACCAGTTATGGGGACAGTCCGTATCAGTCTTTTTCTGCGTTTGCGGGGAACCCGTATTTTATCGATCTGGATGTGCTGATCGATGAGGGGCTTTTGGAAAAGAGTGAAGTGACGAAGGTCAACTGGGGCAGAGAAGAGGATCGGATCAGTTATGAGGCGCTTTGGGATAACCGTTACCGGATTCTGCATCTGGCTTATAAGCGGAGCACGCACAAGCGGTTGAAGAAGTATCGTGAATTTGTGAAAGAGAACGAAGACTGGCTGGAGGATTATGCTCTGTTCATGGCCTGCAAGGCACATTTCGGGCATCAGGAATGGCTGAAGTGGGACGAGGATATCCGGCTCAGAGAGCCGGAGGCGGTTGCAAAGTACGAGAAACAACTGCGGGACGAGGTTGGTTTTTACATATTTTTACAGTATAAGTTCTTTGAGCAGTGGATCCTTCTGAAGGAATATGCCAACAAGCAGGATGTGGAGATCATTGGAGATATGCCGATCTATGTGGCGTTGGACAGTGCGGATGTATGGGTGAATCCGCAACTGTTCGAGCTGGATGAGGATCGGAAGCCGGTACGGGTTGCAGGTTGTCCGCCGGATGCGTTTTCGGACGAGGGCCAGAAGTGGGGCAATCCGTTATACGACTGGAAGGCGATGGAGCAGGAGGATTTTGCATGGTGGAAGCGCAGAATGGCAGGCGCAGCCAGGCTGTATGACGTGGTGAGAATCGATCACTTTATCGGAGTGGTACGGTATTATACGATACCGGCAGATGACAGTGCGAAGAACGGTACGTTTGAATGGGGGCCGGGCGAGAAGCTGACCAAGGCGCTCGATGAGGTCAGAGGTGAGACGAAGATCATCGCAGAGGATCTGGGTGTGACGATTCCGCAGGTGGATGAGCTGTTGGAGAAGGCCGGATATCCGGGGATGCGGATTCTGGAGTTTGCCTTTGACGGGAATAACCGGCATCCTTATCTGCCACATATGTATCCGAGGAATTGTATTGTCTATGGAGGAACCCATGACAATGAGACCCTTCGCGGATATTTTGATCATATGAAGAAAAAAGACATTGCATATGCGCTTGAGTATACAGATAGCAGCAGCAAAGAGGAGCTGATTCATCAGATCTTCTTAATGACGTATAGAAGTGTAGCCAATACGGTGATTTTCCAGATGCAGGATGTGTTGGAGAAGGGGAATGAGGCGAGAATGAACCTGCCTTCGACCATTGGAGAGAACTGGAGATGGCGTCTTAAGAAGAATGAGTTTACAAAGAAACAGATCAAATGGCTGAACAATTTAACAAAATTATATGGAAGGGACTGAGGATATGTTAAAAGAAAAAGCAACCAAGACTTACGGTAAGGAACTGAAGGAATTAACAAAAGAGGAGATTTATTTCCTGTTACTGGACGTATGTAAGGAGATGTCCGATGAGAAATTGACAACCTGCAAGGATGGCAAGAAGAAACTTTACTATATCTCGGCTGAATTCCTGATTGGAAAGCTTCTGGGCAACAACCTGATCAATCTGGGCATCTATGAGGATGTAAAGAAGGAGCTGGCGGAGGTAGATGTTCGTCTGGCAGAGATTGAGGAGATTGAGAATGAGCCTTCACTGGGGAACGGTGGTCTGGGACGTCTGGCAGCCTGTTTCTTAGATTCCATTGCAACGCTGGGTCTGCATGGTGACGGTGTGGGATTGAATTACCATCTGGGCCTGTTCAAACAGGAATTTGTCAAGAATCTCCAGAAAGAGGAGGAGAATCCGTGGATCACGGAGAAGAGCTGGCTGAGAAAGCAGAGCGATGCCTTTACCGTACAGTTTGGTGATTTTGCCATGAAGTCTGTATTGTATGATATGGATGTAATCGGTTACAACAACCGTGTGAATAAGCTTCACCTGTTTGATGTGGAGGAAGTAGACGAGGGAATTGTGACAGACGGAATCGAATTTGATAAATCCGACGTAAAACGGAATCTGACCCTGTTCCTGTATCCGGATGACAGCACCGAGGAGGGAAGACTTCTGCGCGTATACCAGCAGTATTTTATGGTAAGCTGTGGTGCACAGTTGATCCTGAAGGAGGCAAAGGACAGAGGTTCGAATCTGCATGATCTGGCAGATTACGCAGTGGTTCAGATCAACGATACGCATCCGTCCATGGTCATTCCGGAACTGATTCGCCTGTTGATGGCAGAGGGAATCGACATCAAAGAGGCGATATCCATCGTTGAGAAGACATGTGCATATACCAATCATACCATTCTGGCAGAGGCACTCGAGAAGTGGCCAATGCACTATTTAGAGACGGTTGCACCGGCCATTGTACCGATCATCCGTGTGTTAGATGCCATCAAGAAAGCAGAGTACAGTGATCCTTCCCTTGCGATTATTGACGGAGAGAACCGTGTACATATGGCCAATATGGATATCCATTACGGATTCAGTGTAAATGGTGTGGCTTACCTGCACACAGAGATTCTGAAGAACACAGAGCTTAAGCAGTTTTATGATATCTATCCGGACAAATTTAACAATAAGACGAATGGTATCACGTTCCGGAGATGGCTGCTGCACTGCAATCCGGAGTTGACGAATCTGTTAGATGAGCAGATCGGTGAGGACTATAAGAAGGATGCAGAGAATCTGAAGAAGCTGTTAGAGAAGAAAGAGGATGCAGAGGTATTAGACAGACTGCTTACGATCAAGAACCAGAACAAGAAGGTATTGGCAGATTTCCTGAAGGATACACAGGATGTCACGATCAGCACAGAGGGTATCTTTGATATTCAGGTAAAACGTCTGCATGAGTATAAGCGTCAGCAGTTGAATATCCTGTATGCGATCCATAAGTATTTAGAGATTAAGGCAGGCAAGAAACCGTCTACTCCGATTGTTATGATCTTTGGCGCAAAGGCGGCTCCTGCTTATACGATTGCGAAGGATATCATTCATCTGATCCTGTGTATGCAGGAGCTCATTGAGAAGGATGAGGAGGTAAAGCCATACCTGCAGATTGTCATGATCGAGAATTACAATGTGACAAAGGCAGAGGTGGTAATTCCGGCCTGCGATATCTCAGAGCAGATCTCTCTGGCATCAAAGGAGGCAAGTGGAACCGGTAACATGAAGTTCATGCTGAATGGTGCGGTCACACTTGGTACAGAGGATGGTGCGAACGTAGAGATTCATGAGCTGGTTGGGGATGACAACATCTATATCTTTGGTGAGCAGAGTGAGACGGTCATTGCGCGGTATGAGCGTGGTGATTACCGGTCAAGAGACTACTATGAGAAGAGTCCGGTGATCAAGGCAGCGGTTGACTTCATCGTAGGTGACAAGCTGTTAGAGATTGGCCATAAGGAGAGCCTGGAGCGTCTGTACAATGAACTGCTTAATAAGGACTGGTTTATGACCTTCCCGGATATGGAGGATTATATTGCTGCGAAGGAGAAAGCATATGCAGATTATGAGGATCGGACTGCATGGGCAAAGAAGATGCTGGTGAACATTGCAAAGGCAGGCTTCTTCTCATCCGATCGTACGATTGCAGAATACAATAAGGATATCTGGAATTTATAATAGGAATATAGATTGATAAGTCTACAAATAGGAACCTGTTGCGAGGTGATCGTGTAAGAAGCTTTGCGGCGGGTTCCTGTTTTCTATAATATTTATAGAAGGAACAGGCTCTGCCGGAATGGGGATGGCATGAGACAGGCAGGAGGAAAAATATGGAAAATTGGTGGAAAAACAGTGTAGTGTATCAGATCTACCCACGGAGTTTTCGGGATAGTGATGGAGATGGAATTGGGGATCTGAAGGGCATTACCCAAAAGCTGGATTATCTGAAGCTGTTGGGCGTGGATGCGATTTGGATGAGTCCGGTTTTTAAATCGCCCAATGATGACAATGGATACGATATCAGTGACTATCGGGATATTATGGATGAATTTGGTACAATGGAGGATATGGAGTGCCTGATCGCAGAGGCCGGAAAGCGGGGGATTCGTATTATTGTCGATATTGTGGCGAATCATACCTCCGATGAACACAAATGGTTTGAAGAGGCAAAGAAGAGCCGGGAGAATCCGTATCGGGATTATTATATCTTTCGGGACAATGTGGATGGAACGGTACCGAACGGTCTGACTTCTTTATTTTCGGGCAGTGCATGGGAGTATCAGGAGGACACGGATTCCTATTATCTGCATGTCTTCAGCAAAAAGCAGCCGGATCTCAACTATGCCAATCCCAAGGTGCGGCAGGAGATCATCGATATCCTGAATTTCTGGATTGACAAGGGTGTGGGAGGCTTCCGTCTGGATGTGATTGAGAATATCGGCAAAGAGCCGGATCGCGAGATCATCATCAACGGGCCGAAGCTGCATGACTATGTTCATGAGATGTACGAGCAGGCATTTTCCAGAGGGGATCTGATGACAGTGGGAGAGTGCTGGGGCGCAGATGAGGAGAAGGCCAGACTGTACACCGATCCCAAACGGGGAGAATTATCCATGGTCTTTCAGTTTGAGCATGTGACATTGGATGAGGTGCCGGGCGAGGGAAAATGGTGCCTGAAGAAGATGGAGCTTGCCGACCTGAAGAGGGTATTTACCAAATGGCAGAATGCATTTCATGGGGATGGCTGGAACACACTGTTTTGGAATAACCACGATCTCCCAAGAATTGTTTCGCGGTATGGCAATGACGGTGCGTACCGGGTAGAGAGTGCCAAGATGCTGGCGACGCTGCTGCATGGCATGCAGGGAACCCCGTACATTTATCAGGGAGAAGAAATTGGAATGACCAACATTCAGCTTCCATCCATTGATGACTATGAGGATATTGAAACCCTCAATATGTACAAGGAAAAGATAGGACAGGGAGCGGACAGTGCGGAGCTGATGCGAAGCATATATGCCAAGAGCCGTGACAATGCGAGGACACCAATGCAGTGGAGCAGCAAGGAACATGCAGGCTTTACCACCGGGAAACCGTGGTTTGCAATTAATCCGAATTATGCTACAATTAATGTGGAGGATGCATTAGAGGATGAGTATTCCATCTTTTATTACTATAAAAAACTGATTGCGCTGCGCAAGCAAAAGGAGATCTTTGTGGAGGGAGACTATCATCTGCTTCTTGCAGAGCATCCGGACGTGTTTGCGTATGTCAGAACATATAACGATCAGGCCCTGTTGGTGATCTGTAACTTCTACGACAGGGAGCCTCAGATCTCGGTGCAGACAGAGCTTGCCGGAATATTGGGACGGCAGCCTGGAGCCGGTCTCCCATCCTGCGAGATACTGCTCTCTAATTATGAGGATTGTGGGAATCCGCTTGATGTGCTGAAGCTGCGCCCATATGAGGCGATTCTGTGTGAGCTGACATAGAGAAGGAGCGCAGATTGAGATCGAGAAGGCGGGTAGAGCATGTATCGTATACTGATTGTGGATGATGAGAAAATCGAGCGTGATGGGATCAGGCAGATGCTGAAACGGGCAGGAATCGAGCTGGAGATTCAGGAGGCCTCGAATGGGAGGGAGGCCTCTGCCTGTCTGGAACAGAATCGGGTGGATATTCTGCTTACCGATATCCGCATGCCGGTGGTTGACGGGATGGAGCTTTTAAAACAGGTCTGTCCGAGATATCCCGAGATGAAGAGCATTATATTCAGCGGATGCGGCAGGTTTGAGTATGCCAAAGAAGCGATGAAGCTGGGTGTGAGGGATTATCTTCTGAAACCGGTAAAACCGGAGGAGCTTGCAGCCACGATCCGCTCTTTGATCCGGGAACTGGATGAGCAGATGCTTTCGAAGAACCGCGAGGCAGAGACTGACACATTTATGAAGGAACATATTCTTTACAGTCTCGTCAATGGCGCAAAGGCGGAAGAGGTGGAGAAGAAGAGAAGGGATTATTTTGATGCGGAGGAGATCAACCGGTATCAGAGAATGATCCTGTTAGAGGTCAATGATGATTTCTTCGGACGCATGGGAACAGAGATCGAACCGATTCTTACAGGTGTGCTGCAGGAGGACTGCAAATACCTGAATCTGAATGAGCAGCAGAGTATTCTGTTTTTGGAGGAGCGCAGGGAATGGGATTACACGAAAATCGCTGAGGATCTGGTGGACGCTGTGAAGAAGCGGTATAATGAGCGATGTTTTGCTGCCATTGGCGGGTGCATGGAGCATCCGGCGCAGGAGATTGGGCGCTGCTTTGAGGTACTGGAGGAATGCATGGAGCGCAAGTTCTTTGAGACGGAATATCGTATTTTCATGGCATCTGAGAGAGTGGATGGCGGAATGCCGGCGCAGATGGATGATGACGCACTGGTGAAACAGATGAAACAGGACATCAAAATGAAAGACATTGACAGTCTCAGGCAGCATTTTGAGGTCATGTGTGACAAGTATGGCCAGAATAATAGTTTCTCACAGATTTATATCAAGTTTGTGTTTTCGAATCTGTTGAAGGACTTTTATGAGAATCTTCCGAGTGGTAAGGGACAGTCTCTGGAACGGGAGATAGAGAGGTTATATAATGCCACTGAGTTTTCCATGATTCGGGAGGTTGTGAATCACAGCATAGAACGACTGGGGAAGGAATTTGAGAGTTATCCGCAGATCGTTCACAAGGAGATCGAATCGGTTAAGAAGTATATTTATGAGAATTATGACAAGGAGATCAGCGTAGATCATCTGGCTGATATGGTGTGTATGGCACCGAGCTATCTGAGTCATGTATTTAAAAAGGAGACCGGACAGAATCTGAGTAAATTCATTAAGAACTACCGGATGGAAAAAGCAAAGGAGATGCTGGATGAGACGCATCACAAGATCGTCCAGATCAGTTATGCGGTGGGGTATTCCAATGTGTCCTATTTCTGTCAGAGCTTTCGGGAGTATTTTGGAGTCAGTCCACAGCGTTATCGGGATCAGGGAGATCAGATCGATTTGTAGATAGTGAAATGAATTTCATCAAAACAAGGTGGTATAGAGGAACAAATATCCACATATCAGATAAAAAAAACAACATGTTTCAAAGATATCTTATATTTACCCAATGTAAGGATGGAATATATAATAAATTTATCGCTAAAGTGATTAGTGGTTTAAAAAAGGAGGAAAAGGTAAAATGAGATTGAAGAAATTCTTAGCTGGCGCATTGGCAACAGCAATGGTTGCAGGTTTGGTAGGATGTGGCGGAGGATCTACGGACACATCTACAACTGACAGTAGCACACCGAGCAGTGAAGCAGCAGATTCTGACAGCAGCAGTGATGATGCGAGCACAGATGACAGTGCAGCAACTGGTGAGACTAAGGATGTTACATTGACTGTATGGGGTCCACAGGAGGATCAGGCACCATTAGATGGCTATGATGATGGTATTCTGAAGTATATGTGCGACAAGTTTAACGATGAGCATCCGGAGTGGAACATCACTTTTGAATATGGTGTATGTTCAGAGGGTGACGCAAAGAATCTTGTTACGAAGGACGTATCAACAGCAGCAGACGTTTATATGTTTGCAAACGACCAGATTCCGGAGTTGGTAAGTGCCGGAGCATTAGCTGAGTTAGGTGGTTCGACAGTTGATACATTGAAGTCAGAGCAGTCTGAGACAATGGTTGAGTCTGTAACCTATCAGGATGGAATCTATGGTGTTCCGTTTACCTCTAATACATGGTTTATGTATTATGACAAGAGCAAGTTTGACGAGAGCGATGTGAAGTCTTTAGAGTCCATTATGGAGAAGGATCTGGGCGATGGTGTTGCCAACTTTGCATTCCCACTTGACAACAGCTGGTATATCGCAGCATTCTACTATGGAGCAGGTGGAACCTTATTCGGTGATGGAACAGACGAGAATGGTGGATGTACATTTGATGATGAGAACGGTGTAGCAATGACCAAGTATCTGGTAGAGCTTGCAGCAAATCCGAAGTTCTCAAACGAGAAAGATGGAAGCAGTATTGCCAAGTTCAAGGATGGTAAGTTAGGTGCTTACTGTTCTGGCTCATGGGATGCAGCAGCAATTCAGGAAGCATTAGGTGATAATTTTGCGGCAACCCAGATTCCGACCGTTACCGTGAATGGAACAGAGGGACAGTTAAAGTCATTTGCAGGTAGTAAGGCAATCGGTGTGAATCCGCAGTGTACGGATCCGGAGGTTGCAGTAGCACTGGCTGCTTATCTGGGTAGCGAGGAATGCCAGCAGATCCGTTTCGATGCAAGAGGTATCATTCCGACCAACAATACCGTAGCTGCAAGCGATGCAGTTAAGAGCGATGTTGTTGCAACTGCACAGGCAAACGAGATCGACAATGCATCTGTTGTTCAGCCGATGCTGACTGCTATGGGAAGCTACTGGACACCGGCCGAGACAATGGGTAAGGAGCTTGTTCAGGGTGATGTAACAGCAGACAATGCAGAGGAGAAGACTCAGGCTATGGTTAAGGGTATCTTAGGCCAGTAATCAGAACCGGGTATCCCGGATACAGGAACATGATATTTATTGTTCTGGGAATTTCCTGATTTTTACCTGGAAGATAAGTCTTTTTGATGTCGATACTATCGCTGCAGGATGCAGCGATAGTATCGATGTGTGTGTAGAAGAGTAATCTATTCTTGTGAAGAACGTGAGAATCATCGATGTTGGATGATATGTGTCCATATCCGATATGGACAGATATCATCTAACACGAGATTATCATCCAGGGTAAAGATTTTTAAGACAAAATGAGAAAACGGGAAGGAGTTTGATTGGAATGGCAGGAAAAGGTGCTGTAAATGGTGTAGCAAAGAATGAAATAACCGTTAAAAATGCACTGAAATATGGCGATGGGGCTACAAAATGTAGTGCGATAATCTTTGGAGCCGGTAATATAGCGAAACTCCAGGTCATTAAAGGCCTGATTTATCTGGCATTGGAGATTGCATTCGTTGTATATATGGTGACGAAGGGGTTTGGATTCCTGGGTGACTTTTTCACTTTGGGAACCAGCACCGGAGATAAGGTATTCAACGAGGCAAAGCAGGTATATGAGTATACACAGGGTGATAATTCCATGTTATGCCTGTTGTATGGTCTGGTAACGATTTTTGTGATTCTGGCGGTGTATGCTCTGTGGCGGTCTTCTTTGAAGTCGGCATATCAGGCACAGCTTTTGACAGAGAACAAGAAATATGTTCCGACGTTCGTGGATGATATCCGCGCATTGTTTGATCAGAATATACATAAGACTTTGTTGGCATTGCCAATTACCTGTGTGATTCTGTTTACGATCCTGCCACTGGTTTTCATGATCAGTATGGCATTTACGAATTTTGACCGGGATCATCAGCCACCGGGACAATTGTTTGACTGGGTTGGATTCAAGAATTTTGCAGAGATCTTCAATAGCGGAAGCAGCCTGGCCTATGCATTCTGGCATATCTTAGGGTGGACGTTGATCTGGGCAGTCTTTGCAACGGTTCTCAACTTTGTGCTTGGAATGATTCTGGCTATGGTGATTAACCGACGTGACACGAAGGCAAAGAGCTTTTGGAGATTTATCTTTGTCTTATCCATTGCAATTCCACAGTTTGTTTCCCTGCTGGTTATGAGAACGATGTTACAGCCGGAGGGAGCGATTAATGTATTATTGAAGAATATGGGCTTTATCCAGACCGGACTTCCGTTCTGGACCGATGCGACATGGGCGCGGGTAACGGTCATTGTAGTGAACCTGTGGATTGGTATTCCATATACGATGCTGCAGACGACCGGTATTCTGAAGAACATTCCGGCCGAGCTGTACGAGGCGGCAAGAATTGATGGTGCGAATGCGGTAACCATTTTTGTTAAGATCACAATGCCTTATATGTTGTTTGTCATGACACCGTATTTGATCACATCCTTTATCGGTAATATCAACAACTTTAACGTAATCTATCTGTTGACCGCCGGTGCACCGGCTGCCATGGAGTATCATAACGGTACTGCCGGTAAGACGGATTTGCTGGTTACATGGCTGTATAAGCTGACCATCGATTTGAAGGATTATAACTATGGTGCAGTCATTGGTATTTTGGTATTTATTATTTCAGCAACATTCTCGCTGATCGCATATCGGAATACCGGATCATACAAGAATGAGGAGGAATTTCAATGATGGAGAATCAAAACGAATTAGCCGGATTACCTCAAAACGAGATGTCTGCAAAGAGAAAAGCGACCAATACAGTTGTTCATGTTATCCTCGGAATCCTCGCTGTGATTTGGGTATTTCCAATCTTTTGGGTGATCATGACCTCATTCCGGGCAGGAAAAGGTTCGTACTCCACAACGTTCTTTCCGGATGCGCTGACGATTTCGAATTACACAACCTTGTTTACCGATACAGCGATCTTTAACTTTCCGAGATGGTTCGGGAATACCTTTATCGTGGCAATCTTCTCCTGTGTGCTTTCCACGTTCTATCTGGTATCGATCGCATTTACGATGTCCAGATTGAGATTTAAGGGAAGACAGACATTACTGAACATTGCACTGATCCTAGGTATGTTCCCTGGATTCATGTCCATGATCGCTGTGTACTATATCATCAAGGGCTTTGGTCTGACCGAGGGACCGTTGAAGATGGTGGCACTGGTCTTACTGTATTCCGGTGGTTCCGGAATCTTGAACTTCTATGTTGCAAAGGGTTTCTTTGACACGATCCCGAAGGCGCTGGATGAGGCAGCGTTCATTGACGGGGCCACGAAGTGGCAGGTGTTCACAAGAATTACATTGCCGCTTTCGAAGCCGATCGTGGTATATACGATACTGACGTCATTTATGGCACCGTGGATCGACTTTATCATGGCAAAGGTTATCATTGGTTCTGATGCCAAATATTATACAGTCGCTATTGGCTTGTGGAATATGTTACAGAAAGAGAACATTTACCAGTGGTACACGCGGTTTGCTGCCGGTGCCGTGCTGGTTTCCATACCGATCTCGATCCTGTTCGTGATTATGCAACGCTATTATACAGATGGAATGTCTGGAGCTGTCAAGGGATAATGAACTGCAGAACAGAGCAAAACTCCCCGCATGTGTATGCGGGGAGTTTTTTCAGTCCATCTCGTCCAAATCATCATGGTCGTCATGGTGATCAGCCATATATTCCCGATTGGTTACACGCTTAGCATCCCGCTGTGCTTCCACAAGCTGGGAGAGCTGTTCTTTTACTTCTTTTGGCTTCTTAATGCTCACAATATCAAAATCTCCCATCGTCTTGTCGGCAGAGCAGCAGTGAATGGTTCCCACTCCCACAATCCGCTGTCCAAAAGAGCGTACAAGGGAGACATCCATAATACGGTATAATCGGATCTCGTCCTCCCGCTTGCTCAAAAACCCCTGCTCAATAAACAGACGTTCCTCCGACAGGGCATACTTTGTAAAGGATAAGGGCAGCCCCAAAAAGGTGCGCTTCCGGTCTTTCCATAAATACTCCATGTTCAAATCCTCCTCAATCTAGATTCTATTATACTCGCGAACGAAACGACTATGCTGCCGATTGTAAAATTTTGCCGCGGTATATGCAGTTAAACGAAATGTTTCCAAAAGGACGCCTTTGGTGTGCCTTCGGCAATCATTAAGGTTAACTAATATATCTATTCTACCAGAAAGCAGATATTTGTATAGTCTTTTTTCGAATAACTTTTGCATTAAGGGAAAAGGATGCATAACCTGAATAAATTCAAATTGGATGGAAATACTGTCCTATATACAAATATGAAAGGAAAGAAGGGGTGTATATGAAAGTAATTCGGGACATATTTGCAGCAGTGATAATTGGAATTATGGGGGGGGGTGTTGGTATCGATCCTTTCCTACTATCATCAGCATAAGGATGGAGGAGCCTTACAGACCATGTTTGCGGTGCTGGACAGCTTTAATACCGTAGCGGAGGCATATGCGTCATCGGAGGGAGATACCCTGCTATCGGGCAAAAATTATACGTTGGGGGATCAGGTAGCGGAAGCGTTTGAGCGGATTGAGGATGGCGAAGAGATTGAGCTGTCAAACGAGATGCTCCAATATCTGATGTCGGGGAAATCGGGGAATTCCGCAACAGCAGGTGACGTGCTGGCCATGGAGGGAGAGGATGGTGGAATTGGCGAGGGAGCGCCTTATTCCGGTATTCTGCGGTTTCATGTGCGGGCAAACAGTGATTCGAAGGAGGATCAGGAATTGAAGCTGGCAGTCAAGGAGGATGTAGTGACCATGCTAGAGCCACTGTTGTCCACCTGTCATAATGTGGATGAGAGCCGGAAAATGATTGTGGCAAACCTTCAGAATATCTATACAGTGGCAGTGAGCACAATTGTGGAACAGGGATACGATTATGAGGTGAAGGTCTATCTGACAGAGGAGGAATTTCCGGCTAAGACCTATGGAGATCTGACATTTCCGGCAGGAGAGTATCAGGCACTGCGCATTGATATTGGTGAGGCAAAGGGACAGAATTGGTGGTGCGTGGTATATCCGCCGCTCTGCTTTATCGATGGCTCTACGGCCGTGGTCTCTGCAAAGGGAAAGGAACAGTTGAAGGAGATACTGTCGCCGGAGGAATATGAGGCATTGTTCACCGCCGGACAGCAGGATGACACAGAGACAACCGTGAAGGGAGAATCGTGGATTCTCAACTGGATACAGGAGCATATAGAAAGTAAATAGAAAAATATACAAAAAAATTTTGAAAATTTGTTGAAAAACACATAAATATAGTATAAGATAGAATGTTGAAAGAGTAGAGAAGTATACATTCTATAAAGAGCAAAAAGAAAAGTCTGACATTCGCAGATAGAAGGATTCATTCTTTCTTTTGTATGGAAACATTGTCGCTTCCCCCGGCAGAGCTGGTGGTACTGACTTTGATTCTTGATTAAAGAAATGCGATGTTGGGAATGTCAGAGGAGGGCAGGAAATGAAGGATAAGAAAATGACAGTGGGAGTATTGATTGGGAACATCTGTGCAGCCCATTCGGACGATTTGCTGAATGGTGTGGTACACCGGGCTGCAGAATGTGATGTACAGACACTTTTTTTCATGGGTGCACATGCCAATTGCTTTGATGAGGTTTACTATTATAAAGGAGGAAACAAGGAGCAGAAGTATTTGTTCCAGTTTAATACGGTATTTGATTATGCAAAAATGGGCAAGCTGGATGTTTTGCTTATGGTATATTCTACGTTTTACCTGTATATGGATGAGAGCAAGGACGAGTTCTTCCGACGGTTTGAGGATCTGGATATCCCGATTATCGTGGTGGGAGACGAATATCAGAATTTTACCAACGTAATGACCGATAATGGAGATGGGATAAGGAAGTGTATCGATCATCTGATCCGTGTGCATGGCTGTAAGAAGATTGCGTATATGGGTGGGCCGATGGAGAACAACCGCGATGCCACCGAACGCTATGAGGCGTATTGTCAGGCCATGAAGGAATATGGCATGGAAGTGACGGATACGATGGTAGAGTTTGGAGATTATTCGGCCAACTCCGCTCCATTATTTGGTCGTCTGTTGGACAACAATCCGGGTGTAGATGGTGTGGTCTGTGCGAATGATACGATGGCCTTAGCCGGATATGAGGAATGCAGGAAACGGGGACTGATACCGGGTGTCGATGTAGCGATTACGGGTTTTGATGATATTCCGGAGGCAAGATCAGCGGTTCCAACGCTCACCACGATCGAACAGAATTCGTATGATCTGGGCTATGTGGCTATGCGCAAGGCGATTGAGCTGTATGAGACCGGTAACCGGGAGTCGGCAAAGGTACCGGTATATTTCAAGCATCGGGAGTCCTGTGGAAGTGAGAAGGGGATTCAGGAGACCTTTGAAACGATTGTGGCAAATCAATCGAAGGAAGAGACAGCGAGAACGTTTAGCGATGCCATTCTGGAAAAGGCCTTCCTGTATAAGCTGAGTATCTCAGAGGATACCGAACTGCATGATATCCTGTACAGTATCTTTCTCCATACGCTGGATGTATATCTCGGCGGGGAGGACAGAGAGTATGATGTACCATTCATTGAGGAAGCTCTGAATAAGCTGATGGGTTCCGGTAAGCTTCAGATCAACCGGTTGTCCATCGGGTTGTACAGGTATATGACGAGTGTGATCCTTGCCGGCACCGATGCGACACGGAAAGGAGCAATTTCCGGCTTGCTGCTGCATATGCTGGATTACATACAGAATAACACAGTGATTGATACGAATAATCGTACGGACAATTTACAGAGAAATATATGGACGACACCGTTTATTACGCGTGATATGATTGCCAATATCGATGAGGAAGAGCAGATGCAGGAGTGTCTGATGGAACGACTGCGTTTCATGAAGGTGAACAATGCATATCTGTTCCTGCTTCCGGAACAGAGGATCAATCAGAGCATACAGGATTGGAGGTGCCCGGATGCATTGCAGTTGACTGCAAAGATTGAGAATGGCGAGATCACCCGGAACGTGGATGGTGTAACGCTGGATCGGGGCAATGGTCTGGCAGATATCATCTCGTGGGATGGATACAGGGATATGGCGGTCTATACGCTGTTTGCCGGAAAGTATATGTATGGAATTCTGGTCTGTGAGATGACAGCGGATAACATCACAAGTATGTACAGTGTCAGTCTGCACATCGGAAGCGCATTCCAGTTTATCGATCTGATGCGGAAACAGAGAAAGATTCAGGCAGAGCTGGAGCTTGCCATGAATGCATTGAAGAGTAAGAACGACCTTTTGAATATGATATCGGAGAAGGATGAGCTTACCGGTCTGTATAATCGTCGTGGGTTTATGGAGAATGCTATGGTGCTGGTGGAGGGAGCAAGGCATGATTATCTTTTGTGCATCTATGCCGATCTGGATCATTTAAAGCAGATCAATGATGAATTTGGACATAAGGAGGGTGATTTTGCGATTCGCCAGACCGGAAAGTATCTGCAGGATTGTCTGCGGGCAACGGATGTGATTGGACGAATTGGAGGCGACGAGTTTGCTGCGGTGGCAGTGGTGCATGATGAGAACATGGGCGAGGAGATCCAGAATCGGATTAAGATCCGTAGTAAACTGTTCAATGAGACTTCGGATAAGCCTTATTATGTAGAGGTGTCGATTGGATATGCGATCTTTTCATGGGATGATAAGCTGGAGCTGAAGCACATGTTGAACGAGGCAGATGCCATGCTCTATGAGAGCAAGAAAAAAAGACGACAGTATGCAAGCAAGACTGCAAATGAATAGATGTGGAATATGGCAATGTCATTTCGTTAAGCCGGACGCTACTGGGTATGGTATATGTTTCCCATTCCGGGCACGCTGCACAGCATAACTTCACACTAGGCTCGAAACAACCTCGCCAAGTGTTCAGGTATCGCGCTTAGCTGCAGACGTAACGGTACTAAATTCG
>JAFVCQ010000058.1 GCA_017479085.1 Lachnospiraceae bacterium
AGAAGGCAGGATTCAATTCTATGCAGTGGTACTTCCTGCACATGGCATAGTAAGGACAGGAGACAATATCGAACCTGGCAACTGCAGGATTCACCTTCTCCGGCATCCTGTATTCAAATCCTGCATCCGGACTGAAGTCTCTAAGAGAGTTTTTCACCATACCCGCAGGATATCTGTGATAATTGCCGCCGATATGTTGGTACCAGGAAACCGGCTTGAACATAATCCCGCAGATTTTGACAAAGAACTGCCGGACCACATCTGTTGCCGCTTCCTTTTCCATCCCGTGCCGGACAAGGGTCTTATATACAGCAATTGCAGGGAAGATATTCATTCCTGTATGCTGCTTCAATGCTTTCGGAGCATCCTTGTTTTCTGAAACCAGTCTCCGATAATGGGCATCAGCTTCTTTTCGAATCCGTCTGAATTCCTCTTTTGAAAAATTCTTTATGGCACCTGCCGCCATAAGAGATACGATGACATTCATTTCCTGCTTCCCCTTTTTGTAAACAGATATGCCTGGATGGCACACAAGATCGGATACAGTACCAGTCTCACTGCCTGGTTCTTATTGTTCCATGCCCGGTTCTTCCATCCGCTGCATCCCCGGGTTTCCGGATAGCAGCGCTGGTAATAGTCCGTGCTCATACACAGGATCTGATCCAGGCAGACAATATCAAATGCCTTTTCCACAAGCAGGAACGCCAGCAAACGTTCATATGCTTCGCCAAAAGAAAGCCGGTCTCTCTTAATGCCTTCTGCTACATCCTTATAAGCCCAGACCATATATGCTGCAGCCATTGCCAGCAGCAGATGACACAGCAGCCGCTTCGGCAGGGACGGAGAGGGATGATCCTTGCCGGCCTCGTAGACATCCTTCGGGAGGAATCGCAGCACCAGCTTCGGAGATGCCAGATGAGGTGCAATCAGTACCAGCGCCAGCATAATAAAACTCATTCCAAGAGATAACCTCACTGTCCGCTTCATTCTGATCCTCCATAAGCGAAAAGAGCAGGCCCGAAATCCATCGAATCCTGCTCCGTAAAAAGTACACTAAAGGTAGTTAGATTTCGCTAACCATTAGTAAGATAACACTAACTCCTTGATTTTTCAATAGTTTTCTGCTTTTTCATGAATACCTATCAACATTGATTGATACAATTCATTCTGTCTCTCCACGGCTCCTCACCTTATGCTCTATGGTTCTGCCAATAGGCATATGGAATCAGATACATCAGCCCTTCTCCCCGTAATGGTCTGACCCCATTACAAAAGCATTGCATCCTCTTAACACTCTTGTATTAGGGTCTGACATCCTATATGTTTCACAGTCCGCAATAAAAGTCCACAGCACCCTTGAGCTCTTCCGCGGTCGGATGTCCCTTGGCTATGCCGCCGACCAGCTTGAACGGGCCGAAGGTATCATAGCCCTGACAGCGGTATTCGCCGAGCTCACGGCAATGCTTCTTTTCAGCGACTGCACGCATCGCTTTCAGGAAATTTCCGCCCGGCGCGCCATGGGTGTAAATGTAGAATACCGGCATCCCTTCAGGCAGATGCTCTTCAGCGAAGGAAATGATCTGCTTGGCGAAGGAACTGTAGTATATGCCGGATGCAAAGCCGATGCGGTCATAGGATGACAGATCCGCCGCTCCGCCGGCTGTGACATCGATCAGCACAACTGACGGGTCAACAGCCTTTATTCCATCCAGAAGTTTC
>JAFVCQ010000004.1 GCA_017479085.1 Lachnospiraceae bacterium
ACAGTGAACTTCGGCTGGTATGTGACGGAGAGTGGCTGACAGAGGCGATCATCAATCTCTTAAAAAATGCCTCGGACTATTCGGAGGAGGGCAGACGAATCTGGGTTGAGGCAGAGCAGACGAAGGTGTATACCCGTATCTATGTCAGGGATGAGGGATGTGGGATTCCGGAGCAGGAGCTGCCGAACATATTCAAGCGATTTTACAGAGTCCATCAGGAGGTGAATCCCAACAGTGTGGGAATTGGACTATCACTTACGAAGTCCATTGTTAATGGAATGGGAGGAACCATTCACGTAAAGAGTGAGGAGGGGAAGTCTGCATGCTTTGTCATCACTTTTGTGCGGTAGCTTCAAGGGCAGGCGAATGACAGTTCGTGAGCGATACCTCATAATGGAAGGGAAAGAGTATCGGTGAAGAAATGGATAGGAGTTTACAATGTTTCGAATCAGGGATTATCTAAAAGAATATAAAAAGGAGAGTATCATTGCGCCGCTGTTCAAAATGTTGGAGGCAAGCTTTGAGCTGTTTGTCCCACTGGTTATGGCAGCGATCGTAGATACCGGTATCCGGCAGAGAGATGACGGGTACATTATAAAGATGGGCGGGATTTTGATTCTGCTAGGAGTCGTCGGACTGGTCTGTTCCATTACGGCGCAGTATTTTGCGGCAAAGGCATCGGTCGGCTTTGGAAAGAGCGTGAGAAGGGATCTGTTCCACCACATCAATTCCCTTTCTTATAGGGAACTGGATCAGGCGGGAACCTCTACTCTGATTACAAGAATGACCAGTGATATTAACCAGCTTCAGTCCGGAGTCAATATGTTTCTGCGGCTGTTTTTGCGCTCTCCTTTTATTATAGTGGGCGCTATGGGCATGGCATTTACGGTGGATGTGAAAGCAGCACTGGTTTTTGTGGTAGCGATTCCGCTGCTTTCGGTTGTGGTATTTGGCATCATGCTCTATTCCATCCCACTCTATCAGAAGGTGCAGGTGGCATTAGACCGTGTGACACAGACTACAAGGGAGAATCTGGCGGGTGCCAGAGTGATTCGTGCTTTTTGCAGACAGGAGGACGAGAAACAGCAGTTTCGGAACGAAAGTGAACGACTGATGGGACAGCAGCTTTTTGTCGGAACATGCTCGGCATGGATGAATCCGGTCACCTATGTGATCGTGAATGCAGCGATTATCGCTATTATCCGGATCGGGGGCATACGGGTTCATACCGGAAGACTGACTCAGGGAGATGTAATCGCTCTGGTCAATTATATGTCACAGATTCTGGTGGAGCTGGTGAAGCTTGCCAATCTGATCATTTTGCTGACAAAGGCGGCAGCCAGCAGCAGGCGCGTGGCAGAGGTATTTGCCATGTCGTCCTCGATTGTGGAGCACCCAACCGGTGTGGATCTGCGGCCTGTACAGGATAAGGTGGAATTCCGGGATGTCAGCTTTACCTATCAGGATGCAAAGGAACCGGCACTCAGGCATATTTCCTTTACCGCAAAGAGAGGGCAGATGATCGGTATTATCGGTGGAACAGGGTCTGGGAAATCCACTCTGGTCAATCTGATTCCCCGTTTTTATGATGCCACAGAGGGAGAGGTTCTGGTAGATGGTGTGAATGTGAGGGGATATTCGTTTCATCAACTGAGGGACCGGATTGGTGTCGTCCCACAGAGGGCGGTCCTGTTTCATGGAACGATTGCAGCGAATCTCAGACTGGGAAAAGAGGAGGCCACTGAGGCAGAGCTCAAACGGGCGGTTCGGATTGCGCAGGCAGAGGATGTCATTGCCGGCACAAAGGATGGCATGGACGAGATGCTCCTGCAGGGAGGAAAGAACCTGTCCGGCGGGCAAAGACAGCGGTTGACGATCGCAAGGGCATTGGTTCGGGAGCCGGAGATCCTGATTCTGGACGATTCGGCGTCTGCGCTGGATTTTGCAACGGATGCAAAGTTAAGACAGGCACTGAGTGAGGAGACAGGGAATATGACGGTGTTCGTTGTATCCCAGCGCGCTTCCTCTATCCGGCAGGCAGATCAGATTCTTGTGTTGGAGGATGGTGGAATGGCCGGACTTGGAACGCATGAGGAACTGATGAAAAGCTGCAATGTCTATCGGGAAATTGTACGGTCACAGACGGATGACACAGTCGGAAAATCGGGAGAACACAATATACATAAGACGGAGCAGAGGTATCCGGATGAAGGAGAAAAAGAGCAGGAGACAGGCAGACAGAACAGGGTCCAACGCAAGGGAAAGAGTGGCAGGCGCAGCAGAAGGAGAAGAAAAAATGGATAAACAAAAAAACGAAAAGCAGACCATAAAGAGGGTACTTACATTTATTCGCCCTTATCAGGCCTATGTATGGCTTTCTCTGGTGTTGGCTGTATTGACGGTCGGACTGACATTGTACGCACCGATCGTGACAGGAGATGCAATTGATCGAATCGTAGACCAGGGCTGTGTGGATTTTGAAGGACTCCGACCGCTGCTGCTGCGGTTCGCAGTGGTCGTGTTGATCACAGCGGTTGCACAGTGGTGTATGAGTCTCTGTAACAACCGTATTACCTATCAGGTCGTGCGGGATATCCGGATACAGGTATTTGAACGGTTGAATGTACTTCCCCTGCGGTATATGGATAACCGGCAGTACGGCGAGGTGGTGTCCAGAGTGATCAATGACGTGGATCAGTTCTCGGAAGGATTGTTGATGGGCTTTACCCAGTTGTTTACCGGAGGCATTACGATTTTGGGAACGTTGTTGTTCATGCTGTCCGTGAATCTAAGAATCACAGTAGTGGTCGTGTGTATCACACCGGTTTCCCTGGTGGTTGCCGGACAGATCGCAAAGAAGACCTATGATATGTTCCGCCTGCAGTCGGAGAGCAGAGGGGAGATGACCTCTCTGGTAGATGAAATGATTGGCAACCAGAAGCTTGTGCAGGCCTTCGGATATGAGGACAATGCCATCCGCCGGTTTGACCTGATCAATGAGGATTTAAGTACATACAGTATGCGTGCGATCTTCTTTTCATCCATTACAAACCCTGCTACACGGTTTGTAAACGGGCTGGTCTACACCGGAGTCGGGATCGTGGGGGCACTGACCGCTGTGAGTGGCGGCATTACGGTAGGGCAGCTTTCCTGTTTTTTGAGCTATGCCAATCAGTATACGAAGCCCTTTAATGAGATTTCCGGTGTGATCACGGAATTACAAAATGCCATTGCCTGTGCAGCGAGAGTGTTTGACCTGTTAGACGAATCGCCGGAACCGGCAGATGAACCAGACAGCCTTGTGCTGACCAGAGAGGCCATCCGCAAAAACAGCACCATTTCCATAGACCATGTGGTGTTTTCCTATGACAGGGAAAAGCCCCTTATAAAGGATCTGAATCTGCGGGTAAAAAAGGGCCAGCGGATTGCCATTGTGGGGCCTACCGGCTGTGGAAAATCCACACTGATCAATCTTTTGATGCGTTTTTATGATATAGACAATGGCAGTATCTGCATCAATGGAACCAGTATTTACAAGATCACCCGGGACAGTCTGCGGGGCAATTATGGAATGGTGTTACAGGAAACATGGCTGAAATCCGGTACGATCGCACAGAATATTGCCTATGGACGTCCGGAGGCTTCAAGGGAGGAGATCATAGAGGCGGCAAAGGCTTGTCATGCCCACAGCTTTATCAAGCGTATGCCGGAGGGATATGACACGGTGATTGGAGAGGATGGCGGGAGTCTGTCACAGGGACAGAAGCAGCTCCTCTGTATTGCAAGGGTGATGTTAGAAGTGCCCCCGATGCTGATCTTAGACGAGGCAACCTCCTCCATTGATACCCGAACCGAGCTTCAGGTGCAGAATGCCTTTGCCAGACTGATGAAGGGGAGAACCAGCTTTGTTGTGGCGCATCGTCTGTCGACCATCCGTGAGGCCGATGTGATCTTAGTCATGAAGGACGGTGATATCATCGAACAGGGCGACCATGAGAGCCTGTTACAAAAGGGAGGGTTCTATGCGAAGCTGTATAACAGCCAGTTCGCGCAGTCACAGTGCGTGTAATTTCTTAAGAAATTGTGAATAGACTTGCTTTTTTTTAAAAGAATGGTATAGTAGCATAGGAATCAGAGTTTATGATAGTAAGTAATTTGCTTCCTATGCTTTCTTTTGTAAAAATATATAAAAAAGAAAAGGTAATCAATATGAAGAATTTATTTCGGAATATAAAAGAGAAGTTTCTTATGGTGGGGGCCGGTATTCGGAAGGGATTGCATGTGATGGGGACTCCTTTTCGCAAACTGAGACAGACGAAGGGAGTGAAAGCGGTGCTCCGGGTGATCCGCATCCCGATCATCGGGCATCTGCTGCTGGCGTGTATCCTGAATTTTGTGTTGGAGATTCTGAGCCGGCATTCCGTGGGCAAGGCGATCGCTTTTGTGGGCAAATCTCCAATCGTATTTCTTTATAATGCGTTTATCATTTTTGTAACGCTGTCTCTGGTGCAGTTTGCAAAACGAAAGGTATTTGCGACTATTTTTGTAAGCGTAATTTGGATCATATCGGCATTTGCGAATTATATTGTATTGTCGTTCCGGACGACACCGTTTTCGGCGATTGACATTCTGATGATACGCAATGTGATGACCATGCTGGACAAATATATGACCAAGTGGCAGATGGTACTCAGTGTGATCGGGATTATACTGGTGATCCTGTTATTGATTTATCTCTATATCCGTCTGCCTAAGTCGAAGAATAAACGGAATCCGTTTCGGGCCTCTGCGTATGTCTGCGTCTGTGCTGTGCTGATTGTGACACTGACCAGAGTGGCAGTCAACACACGCACGGTTTCGGATAATTTTGGAAATCTGGCATATGCTTATAACGATTACGGGTTCGCATATTGTTTTTCCAACAGCATTATAGATACCGGAATTAGCAAACCGAAAAATTATAGTGAGGAATTGGTAAAGGAGATCGTAGCGGGTCTGGAATACGATAAGAGTGAAGTAGTTCTGCTGACACAGGCAGAGGAAGCAGTATCCAATATGCAGGAGGCAGAAGGCACAGAAACCGGCGATACACAGACAGCAGAGTCCGAAGGTACAGAGGAACGTGCAAAAGACAGCGAGGTGTCACAGGATGAGGCGAATCTGACCGGGGAAGCTGCGACCGGGGAACAGACAGAGGAAAGCAGCGAATCCCCTGCGTATTATAAAAATGAACCTGCAACGACGGAGTATCCGAATATTATTGTCATCCAACTGGAATCGATCTTTGACACAAAATACATGAAAGGGTTTTATGCGTCCGAGAATCCCATGCCGACACTGGCCAGACTGAAACGGAGATACTCATCCGGACTGTTTACGGTTCCGGCGGTGGGTGCGGGAACGGCAAACACAGAGTTTGAGGTGCAGACGGGAATGAGCACCCAGTTCTTTGGAGCCGGAGAATATCCTTTTAAGACGATCATGCGGAGTGTGACCTGTGACAGCATGGCATATGATCTGAAACGACTGGGATATGCAACTGCAGGCTTTCATAACAATGATGCAACCTTTTATGAGCGGCATGTGGATTATTTTCATCTGGGATTTGACAGCTTTTCCGGTATGGAGCATATGTATAATCTGAATTACACACCGAGGGGCTGGGCGAAGGATGATGTGTTGGATGATCTGATGGTCGAACGGATGCGGCAGACTGAGGGACGGGATTACATTACCACGATAACGGTACAGGCGCATGGGCGTTATCCGAAGAAGTTTACCAAAACCATGACGGATATTGATTGTTATTTTACGGGTCAGTACGCAGGTGATAAGGAGAAGCAGGCTGCATGGCGCTATTATATCAATATGTGTAAGGAAACGGATAACATGATCAGGGATCTGGTGACAAAGCTGGAGAAGCTGGAGGAACCGACGGTTCTGTTTATGTATGGCGATCATTTGCCAAGCCTGAATCTGGAGGAGTCCGATCTGGATGGTATTACGTTATATCAGACCGAATGGGTGATGTGGGATAACTTTGGATTGCAGGTAGAAAAAAGGGATATGACTGCCTATCAGGCAAGTACCTATATTTTTGACCGGCTGAATCTGCCGGGAGGCTTGATGCAGCAGTTTCATAATCGTTATAGGGATCGTGACGATCAGGCGGATTATCTGAGTAAGCTTGAGGTTTTGGAATATGATACGCTGTATGGCAATCACTATGCATATGATGGGGAGAATCCGTTTCCGGTCATGGAGAGCAGCATGGGAATCCGGGATATCACATTGAAGAGTTATGAGATTATCGGTGATGAGGTCTGGCTTTATGGAAATGGATTTAATCCGTTTTCCGTCGTGTATGTGGATGGAAAATCGGTGGAGACCACATTTGGCTCCTATACGATTCTGAGGGTACCGCTTAATCAATTTGAGAATGGAACTGAGGTGTATGTGGCACAGGCAGGAGACGATCATCTGGTACTGTCCGTTACAGATCCAATCCCGATTGGGGAAACAGCCGACGTGCAGTAGCAATAAAAGACTTTGTAGAAATAAATTGTTTACAAAGTCTTTTTTCGTGTCTGTATTTATGGTAAAATCAGGTATATAGAATAAAAGACAGGTTTGTAACATGAAAAAGAGAAAAATAATAAGAATGATATCGAGAATATGTTTTGTATTATATATGATTGTATTGGTGTATTTTTTGCTGTTGAGTGATGGGTTTGGGAGAATAGAGGGATATCGGGATTACCGTTATAATCTGGTTCCGTTTCAGGAAATCATACGATTTGTCAAATATCGAAAGTATATTGATTTTATGAGTGTAGTGATCAATCTGGGAGGGAACGTTGCGGCATTTATGCCTTTTGGCGCTCTGATTCGATGGGTGATCAATCGAAGAGTGCGGTGGTTTCAGGTGATCTTATATACATTTTCCTTCAGCCTGTGTGTGGAGCTGCTGCAGCTTGTGGCGAAGGTGGGAGTCTTTGATGTGGACGATCTGCTGCTCAATACGCTGGGAGGCTTGTTAGGTTTTTGGGTGTATTATCTGTTATTGCTGATTAACAGAAGAAGGGAGGCGAGGATGGAGCTATGAAAGAGAGCGCATACAGTGTCAAGAGTGTAAGTATGGATGCGATCATAGCCTGTGTGTTGTCGGGACTCTCCATCTGTTGTCTGTTAGGAGCGCTTTTGGTTTCTTATCTGTATGGCGGGAAGGGACCGGCTGCAGTAGGATTGCTTGGAATTGGGAGTCTGCTTCTTGCGCTGGTGGGAATTGCGTTTACGGTCAGTGCATGGAAATCACAGGATGGCGGTCTGCTGATGAAGCGAATTGCAGGGATTCTGAATGCACTTCCGTTCCTCGCTGCGATCATATTGTATATTTACGGTTGGATGTAAGAATGCAAAGAGGAGGATAAAAATGGAGAATGCGGATAGAATAGGAGAAGAACGTCTGGCAAGGCAGTTGGAATTTGTATTGGAGCTGGACAAATTAAAATATATTAAAAGACAGACCTATGTGGCGGATGGAAGCCGGCGTGAGAATGATTCCGAGCATTCATGGCATCTTGCCCTGATGGCGATGCTGCTCAGCGAATATGCCAATGAGCCCGTGGATGTGCTGCATGTGATGAAGATGGTGCTGCTCCATGATGCAGTGGAGATCGATGCGGGAGATACGTATGCGTATGATGTGGAGGGCAATGCGACAAAGCGGCAGAGAGAGGAGAAGGCGGCAGACCGGATCTTCCGGATTCTGCCGGAGGATCAGGCGAAGGAGCAGCGGGAGCTGTGGGAGGAATTTGAGGCAGGACAGACACCGGAGGCGAGATTTGCGAATGCTCTTGACCGGATACAGCCTATTCTGTTAAATGATATCACCGGAGGGAAGTCATGGAGGGAGCGTGGAATTGCGGCATCACAGGTTCTGGAACGGAATGCGGATACCCATCTGGGTTCGGAGACTCTGTGGGAGTACGTGAAATCTCTGGTGGAGAAGAATCAACAGAAGGGGAATCTTAAGTAGGCTTATTGTTCGCAGCAAAAAAAGAAAAGAGGAAGAACAGTGCGTTATAGTGAATTATTTGAGGAAATCAATGAAAGTGTAAGGGAACGATATGAACTGGCGATGGAGCGAATCACTCTTTTGGGAAAGGGAGAAACGAATATACAGGAGCCATATAAGGATTATTTTGTGAGAACAGCAGGTTTTTTACAGGAGATGGATGCCCTGAGACAGCATGTAGATACGGGAGATATGCAGACAGGTACCTTTGAGGAGCAGAGGGCCTATAATCAAAGCCTTTACCGCGATATTTTACCCGGTGAGGAGGCCTATGACAAAAGCTATGCCAACCCCTCCTATGCCGTCAGGCAGCTTGGGGAAGAGCTTGGAGCCCTGCTCTGTTTTTTGTACACAGAGCTGCGGGGAGATATCATATATGCAGCGGAGCAGCGCCTGTTTGATCTGACGATCCATGCAGAGCTGTTTGTGGAGATACTCTGCCTGTTTGAGGATGGGATTCCGACACAGAAGGAGCTAAAGGAGATCCTATATTATTTTGTCAGTGATTATGCGGATCAGACTTTGGATTACCGGGTAAGAGAGCTGTTGGATCCGGAACTGGATTTTGCAACGGATATCATTATGAACAGTAATCTTGACGATCTGCGCTATCTGTTCCGGTATGGAGAATATATTGGTGAAAATGAGATACGTCTGGCAGATTTTCTGAACCGTATGCCGGAGGAAGAGATTGAGGCTATGGCATATACGTATACGCATGGCTATGAGGAGGGCTTCCGGATTGCGGGAATTGATCTCTCAAAGAAAAAGACAGTGAATATCCGTTATGCAATCGGGCAGGAGAGGATGGTGCGGGCGGCAATCCTTCAGTTTGAGAACATGGGACTGGTTCCGGTGATTTATCGTGCTCCGATCGCAAGGGTGAATCGGAGACAGACGATGAAACCGGGTTATGCGGGCACTTCTCCGAATAAACAGTATGAATACGATCACAGGGGGGATGATGCACTGTTTTTGGATAGGGCCTTTGTGGAGCGCAGGACAGCCGTGCTGCGGAATGCATATGAGAGCCGGAGAGAGCTGGCAAAGACTTATGCAGGTCCGGCAGTCATAGAGGTATTCGGTGAGAATCCGTTTGAACCGGTCAATAAGGAGGAGAGTCTGCGACTGAATCGCAAGCAGCAGGAATTGTCTGTGGAAGCAGCGGCGGAGAGTGCCAGAATCGTAAATGAATTCATCCCGCAGAAGGATTACAGTTTTACGATCATCGCTTATCCGGTACCGGAGATCGGAGAACAGTTCGAGGAGATCTTTTCTAAGATCGTTGAGGTCAACACGCTGGATAATGAGGCCTATAAGCAGGTACAGCAGATTCTGATCAATGAGCTGGATCAGGCAGAGTGTGTCAGGGTACTTGGAGCAGGAGATAACTGTACCGATATGCTGGTGATGATGCATGATCTGGAGAATCCGGAAAAAGAGACGAATTTTGAAAACTGTACGGCCGATGTGAATATACCGGTTGGAGAGGTATTTACCTCCCCGAAGCTGACCGGAACAAACGGAATTTTGAATGTGTCAGAGGTGTATCTGAATGATCTGAAGTACAAGAATATCCGGTTGACCTTTGAGAATGGAAAGGTTACGGATTATACATGTGATAATTTTGATACAGAGGAAGAAAACAAGAATTATATTAAAGAAAATGTTCTGTTTAACAGAGATACATTGCCGATTGGTGAATTTGCAATTGGGACGAATACAACCGCATATGTCATGGCTAATGCGTATCATATCGTTTACAAGCTGCCGATTCTGATCGTGGAGAAGATGGGACCGCATTTTGCGGTGGGTGATACCTGTTACAGCCACAGTGAGGAGACCCGTCTGTATAATCCGGATGGAAAGGAGATCGTGGCAAAGGACAATGAGTGTTCCCTGCTGCGTAAAGAGGATGAGTCAAAAGCATATTTTAATTGTCATACGGATATTACCATCCCATATGACGAGATTGCTTCTATCGTAAGTATTCATGCGGATGGAACCGAGGTCACGATCATTGAGAATGGAAGGTTTGTGTTGGAGGGGTGTGACATGCTGAATGAACCGTTCCACAATACCTCTGCGTGAGGATTGGAAACCGGTGCCTGAAGAATAAGCTCTTCCTCAGTCTTCAATGTCTAATAATTTTCGAATCGCAGAATTAAAATATTTCCGGGAACGGTACTTTAAGATGATCTCCCGTTCTTCGGGTGTCAGGATCAGCGGAGCCTGTTCCGGGGCTCCGTCATATCCGAGCGCTTCTAATATATTATTGATCTTATATATCCTGCAGAGCATCAAAAGCAAATCTGCAGAAGGCTGATTCTGAGAATTCTCCCAGCTATACAATGTCTTCGGGGAGATATTGGTATCATACTCTCTGCTAAGCTTTTCCACGACCTGCTTGACAGAATACATATTTGCTTTTCTGTAATATCGCAACATTCTTCCGAGATTCGTATTTTTCATAATTCACTCCATATTAAGAACCCTCATTGTAGTCATTGTGACAGGATACATTGGGTTTGTTGTGGTTCCATTCGTAACGATTCGACATTTTTTGATATTATATTATAGTAACGATAATTGAGTGTCAATAAAATACTGTTAAATTCAGAAAAAATTAATTGATATTCTATGGATAATAGAATATAATAATGAAATAATTACAAAAATCTATTATAAATAGAATAGAAAGAAGGTTTTTTATGAAGGTAGAAAGGTATTTATTGGAGTATATTCGGGAGCATAGGATCTCAGCAAGGAGGATGGAACAGGATACAGGTATTAACCTGCAACATTTTGTGGAAGAGGGAAAGGAATTGCGGGCAGACGAATTTATAGAGTTGTGCCTTTATCTGGGAATTACACCGGATGAGGTGAGCGATCAGATTTTGTGAAGTGCAGGGTTTTCATTTATGATCTGGTGTGATATCCGGTTTCCACTTCGGAGATATGCCCGCACTTTGTTTTTTTAAGAGTATGGGTAAATGATTTGAAAAGTGATTGGTGTTATGCTACAATAGTTTTCGGTTGAGCATATGTATATATGGAATCAAATATCCTGCACTGGGTTATGATCATTGGATCTGTCTTAGCGTACTGTTGACTTGAGATCACGTGACAGTATACTGGTTGTTTGCAGGAGGAGAGAAGAAGGAGGATGAAGGCATGGTTAAGTTATACGAAGGTGGCGCTTATCTGGTAAATGGCACAGAGATAATTGCAGATGGCGCAGATCAGGAAGAGATTTTAAAAAACAGGACGGGAAGCGTTGTGTCTAAGGAGGAGGCGGCTGCAAATACGATTGCGTACAGTATTTTGAAGGCACATAATACCTCTGATCATATGGACAAGCTGCAGATCAAGTTTGATAAGCTGACTTCCCATGATATTACATTTGTTGGAATCATTCAGACAGCAAGAGCATCAGGACTGGAAGAATTTCCGATTCCTTATGTTCTGACAAACTGTCACAACTCTTTATGTGCAGTAGGTGGAACGATTAATGAGGATGATCACATGTTTGGCCTTTCCTGTGCGAAGAAATATGGCGGGGTCTATGTTCCACCGCATCAGGCCGTCATTCACCAGTATGCAAGAGAGATGCTGGCAGAGTGCGGGGCAATGATTTTAGGCTCTGACTCCCATACAAGATATGGGGCACTTGGAACCATGGCCATAGGAGAGGGCGGGGGAGAACTGGTAAAGCAGCTTCTATCCCAGACCTATGATGTGAAGATGCCGGAAGTAGTGGCAATCTATCTGGATGGAAAGCCGGAGGCGGGTGTGGGTCCGCAGGACGTTGCGCTGGCTATTATCGGTGAAGTGTTTGCCAATGGTTATGTGAAGAACAAGGTAATGGAGTTCGTGGGACCGGGTGTTGACAGCTTAAGTGCAGATTACAGAATTGGAATCGATGTAATGACAACGGAGACAACCTGTCTGTCTTCCATCTGGAAAACTGACAGCAAGGTGAAGGAGTTCTATGATATTCACGGAAGAGTTGAGAGCTATAAGGAACTGAATCCGGGAGCAGTGGCTTACTATGACGGAGTCGTTTATGTAGATCTTGGAAAGGTAAAACCAATGATCGCAATGCCATTCCATCCAAGCAATACTTATACGATTGAGGAGTTGAATGCAAATCTGACGGATATTCTGGAAGACTGTGAGAAGCGTGCACTGGTCAGTCTGGATGGCAAGGTGGACTTCACTCTGAAGGATAAAGTGCGCGATGGCAGGCTGTATGTAGATCAGGGAATTATTGCAGGCTGTGCAGGTGGCGGGTTCGAGAATATCTGTGCGGCAGCAGATATCTTAAAGGGAGCAAGTATCGGTGCAGATGAGTTTACTTTAAGTGTCTATCCGGCTTCCACCCCAATTTATATGGAACTGGCTAAGAATGGCAAATTGGCAGATCTGATCGCAACCGGTGCGATTGTTAAGACAGCCTTCTGTGGACCTTGCTTTGGCGCAGGGGATACTCCGGCAAACAATGCATTCTCCATTCGTCATTCCACCAGAAACTTCCCGAACCGTGAGGGCTCCAAGGTACAGAATGGACAGATTTCTTCTGTGGCATTGATGGATGCGCGCTCTATTGCGGCAACTGCTGCCAATAAGGGATATCTGACCGCAGCAACCGATGTGGATGCGCAGTATAGTAATCCGAAATATTATTTTGATCAATCGATTTATGAGAATCGTGTATATAATGGAGTGGGTAAGGCAGATCCAAGTGTGGAGATCAAGTTTGGACCAAATATCAAGGACTGGCCTTCTATGGTAGCGTTAACCGATCATCTGGTGTTGAAGGTTGCATCCGTCATCCATGATCCGGTAACGACAACGGATGAATTGATTCCTTCCGGAGAGACATCGTCTTACCGTTCCAATCCATTAGGGCTTGCAGAATTTACCCTGTCCCGCAAGGATCCGGAATATGTGGGAAGAGCGAAGGCGATTCAGGCAGTAGAGAAGGTAAGGGAAGAAGGTAAGTGTATGGGGGAAGCCGATCCTGAGATGAAGGAGATCATGCATAAGATTAAGGAGACGTTCCCGGAGGCCGGACGTGACAATACCGGTGTTGGTTCCACGATCTTTGCAGTGAAGCCGGGAGATGGCTCTGCTCGTGAACAGGCAGCTTCCTGCCAGAAGGTCTTAGGAGGCTGGGCCAATGTGGCAAAAGAATACGCAACGAAGCGGTATCGCTCGAATCTGATCAACTGGGGTATGCTTCCGTTTTTGATGCCGGAGGATTATGACTTTGAGGTGGATGATTATATCTTCGTTCCCAATATTGCTAAGGCAGTCAAAGAGAAAAATGACGATATCAAGGCATATGTGGTCAACAAGGACATGAAAGAGCTGACCTTCCATCTGGGAGATCTGACGGATGACGAAAGAGAGATCATTTTAAAGGGTTGCCTGATCAATTATAACCGCAGATAGAAGCTGCGGTAACAGTGTTGGTGGAAGCGAACGCTGCAAGGCGGAAAGGGAGGATATGGTATGGCAAAGACAACATCAAAGATGCTGCGCAATCAGATGATCTATTCTGTGTATGTGAGAAATTATAGCGAAGAGGGAACCTTTGAGGGGGTTCGAAGAGATATCGACCGTATTCGGGATCTGGGTACCGATATCATATGGCTGATGCCGATTCATCCGATTGGCGAGAAGAAACGAAAGGGAACAATGGGTTCTCCGTATGCAATCCGTAATTACAGAGAGATCAATCCGGAGTTTGGTACGATGGAGGATTTTGTAAGACTGGTGGATGCGATTCATGCAAAGGGAATGAAGTGTATCATTGATGTGGTGTATAATCATACTTCTCCGGATTCCTGGCTGGCTGCGAATCATCCCGAATGGTTCTATCATAAGCCGGATGGTTCCTTTGGCAACCGGATAGGCGATTGGAGCGATATTATTGATCTGGATTACCGTCATAGAGAACTGTGGGATTATCAGATAGAGACGCTGAAAATGTGGGCGGAATATGTAGATGGATTCCGCTGTGATGTGGCTTCGATGGTACCGATAGAATTCTGGCTTGCGGCAAGAGAGGAGCTGGAACAGGTACGTCCGGGCTGCATCTGGCTTGCAGAGTCGGTGGATAACCGGTTTATTCGTGCAAATCGATGTCAGGGGATTGCCAGCAGCTCCGATTCCGAGATCTTTCAGGCATTTGATCTGAGTTATGAATATGACAGCTACCCGTTATTCTACGGATATCTGACCGGAGAGAATTCCCTGGACGAATATGTGACACATCTTAATCTGCAAGAGTGTATCTATCCGGATAACTATGTGAAGCTGCGCTTTTTGGAAAATCATGACCGGTTAAGAGCACACTTTCTCATACCGGAGGAACGGGCACTGGAGAACTGGACTGCATTTCTCTTTTTCCAGAAAGGGGCAGCGATGGTATATGCCGGACAGGAAAAGGGATGTAGCCACCTGCCGGCTCTGTTTGAGAAGGATCCGGTAGATTGGAACGGTGACAGCGCAATCCGGATTGATACAGACTTAAGCAGTCTGATCACCCGCCTTGCAAGGCTTAAGAAGGATTCCATCTTTGCGGAAAGCTCGTATCAGGTGCAGGCACTTCCGAAGGACTGCGTGGCGGCTGTTCATATGAGAAATCAGAGCATTCAGGAAGAAAAAGATGCCGGAGTGACAGGTCTCCTTCTTGGAATCTTCAGCCTGAAAGGAGAGGAAGGGGTAGTCAGCCTTGAGGACATCAAGACTCCGGACTTCAAATGCGCAGGT
>JAFVCQ010000059.1 GCA_017479085.1 Lachnospiraceae bacterium
AGATTAAATCAGGACAAAAAGTGGATGAAGGAGATGAATGGAATGGGTGCATTCAGAGATTTGTTTAAGGAAGAATTTGAAGAGAAAGACCAGAAGATCGCTGAGCTGAGTGAACAACTACAAAGCCAAAGTGAACAACTGAAAAGCAAGGATGAGCAATTATTAAGATTGCAACAGGAACTTGAACAACTAAAGAAACAGATGGGGAAAATAGCAATGTTTTAGCCAATGAATCTCAAAGAACAGTGAATGGCACACAGAGCGGAGGATGCTAACCAATCTGCCGGGAATCTATAGTCCGGCAGATTAATCGCTTGTGTTGTTTTCTGTAATTTCCTGTATATCACAATGTCCTCTCTGCTTTTCTTTATCTTCACTTCATTTTAAACTTTATCGTTTTTCTTATTCCATTCATATCGGTTACCACAAGCTTATTCCATTTGTTCTTTTTCTTCAAATACTTCTTATAAGATGAAAGCTTGAACGAACATGACTTCTTGCCTTTTTTATGTTTGATCAATTTTCCATTCAATCTGATCGTCTTGATTCCATCCGAATCCTTTATCTTTACTTTCTTGGAAATCTTATAAGTTCTCTTGTTGGCAATATTGAATTTGGTCGGGGTATCCGGGGTCTTCAACTTTTCAAGCGAATCATTGGATGAATCGGAGGCTTTATCTGTTGTCACGGATATATTCTCTTTGTTTGTTGATTTTGATGGATTCGCTGTATAGGAAGCATCCTCGTCATCATCACCTGTTCCCTCTTTTCCCGGTGTAACCTGTATATAATCTATCGGTTTTGCCTCCTCAATCGGATATTGACCGTCTCCTGTACTGCTATCACCTTCTGTACTACCGCCTTCTGTGGCCGCCTGTGTTGATGGCACTTCTTCTTTCGCAATTACAGTTTCCGCCTGACTAATCTCTGTAACTGCATTTGCATCGCTATAATACTTTCCACATTTATCGCAATGCCAGTATTCCATATTTCCTTCCCCCGAAGCAGTTGCCTCCCTTGCCTCGATATGATTCAACACATGTTCATGCGAAACCGAAATTGCAAACTTGCGAATGACGGCCTGTGTATCACCGGTCTCATCATAAGCAACACATATGTTACTTTCTCCAACCGCCTTTGGCTTAATTGTTATAACACTTTCCTCTCCCGAACTATAAGAAATATCAGCAAGCTTCGTATTTTCTATGTAAACGCGGGCTTCAGACTGGTCAAAATAATGACTATAAGAAACCTCTATTTCTCCATCATACAAATCAACACTCTTATCCGTTGACGGAAACCACACCTCCGGTTTGCTCTTATATTGTTGTTTTGACTCATAAATCTCTGCTGTCGTAACAGGAAATCCGTCATTTAATTGCTTCGTGTCAACCTGCCATGCATCAGCATAGAAGCCGCCAGAAATTGCCTGATTTAATTTTGCAGGCATACTGTTTTTCTTCAATTCACTCTGCGTGATCTCTTCTCCGTATTCACTCTCGATTTCCGGGGAAGCATAATAGCAATTTTCAACTGTTTCAGCCTCACTTATCGCATCTTTGAACCATAATGCATCTATATCCGCATCATAATTACCCACGGAGTAGCAGTTGAACACCGATGCTGTTTGACCCAGATTATAGGTAATTCCATACAGGCTTCGTTCGCCGCACAGCTTTCCTCTATTATAACAATTATAGATCCATGCATAATTACTTCCCACGATTCCCGAAACTATATAGGTAGAAAACACATCACCCAGATTGCGCGATTCGCTGACACATGCGGTATTCCTCGTATTGATACCCACAATTCCACCTACAGAAGCAGACTGTGAATATACCGTTCCATAATTACCGCATCCGTATATATATCCCTCATTCCGATTCGTTATGCCACCAACATAGCCTAAAGAATTAGAACTTACATCGGAATCATTATGACAAAATGATATCCCACCACTGTTTTGGTTGGCTATGGCACCACCGTATTCAAAGATTCCATGCTTCATCGTAATCGCTTTGACAATACCACGTTCTCCGATCTGAGCAAAGAGACCCCCCTTGCATGCTGCCGGAACGTACATATTATATATGGTATGTCCGTTTCCATTGAAGACACCCTGGAATGCACATTCCGTTCCGTCTAATATCCATTCATTACGCTTGTCACCAGCCTTTTCATTCATGAAAATATCTTTCGTCAGATTAATTCGTTTATTCTCAAATGACTTGTTTTGCTGTAATAAGCGCACTATCCCCGCCAGCTCCTCCGGTGTACTGATATCAAATGAAGTGACATTCTCCTTGTACCATGTCGTATCGGTATTGCCAGTCCAGACATCCTCCTGATTCTCCAGATACTCTATCTGTAATTCTGATATACCCTCAAAAGCTGTATCACCGATCTGATTGACGGAAGCCGGAATTTCAACATATTTTAGATATGTCTGTCCATAAAATGCATAGTTTAATATTTCTCTTGTTGAACTCAGGATCGTATATGACTCTGCTGTCAATCCTCTGGGATAATATATCAATTTTTGCCCGTCCAGAGAATAGATCACATGATCAATCACCTTATAATTGGGATTATCATTACTCAATGTAATATTGACAAGCGCCTCACAATCCTTAAACTGTAAAACATAATTATAATTCTTTTCCGAATCATACAACACCCAGCTGTTCGGCAGCTTCATGTATTTCAAGTTCGTACATCCATAGAAAGGTCCCGGTGTGACCAATCCCTCATCATCATACACACTTCCCTCACCAAGCGCTACCCTTGTCAACGATGTACATTTTCCAAATGCCGCTCTGCATAATATACAATTCCCGCCAACCTTCAGTGTCTCCAATGATGCATTATCATGGAATGCCCCATATTTTATCGTGGTATCAGCAGGTATGATAAGCTGTTCCATATTACAACCCTGAAACGCATACGAATCGATCACCTTTAACGATTCCGGAAACGTCATTTCTTTCAAATTAACATTGCTATCAAAAGCATGACTTCCTATGCTCTCCAAAGAATCCGGCAGAGTTGCCGATGACAAATTGTTACAATTGAAAAATGCATACTGACCTATATCAGTAATTCCCGATTCTATTCTTACACTCTTTATCTCCGTTAATATATCCTTCCACGGAACAGGATCATCCCCATTTGTTTGCGTATAATCATACATCCTGCCTGTTCCATAAATCCGCAGCTCTCCGCTAGCAGAATTAAATTCATACTTTGCATTATCTCCACATAATTGTTTCGGAGTGACCGTTACTTCACATTTGGTGGTAACACCACTGCCATCTGTTGCCTTAGCAATGATATCCGCCTTACCCTCTTTCAAAGCAGTCACTCTGCCCATATCATCTACCCTTACGACAGCAGGATCGCTGCTATCCCACGATACGTGTCTCACCGTAGCTTCTTTCGGAACAATTGTCGCAGACAGGGATGTTTGAGAATCTTCCTCCATCAAAAGCGTCGTATCATTCAATGTAATGGCTTCGACCGGATATAACGGAAAAAACTCTGTCGAATATGTAATCTCGCCGATCGAGGAACCGGAGATGGAAACGTTATAAACATCTCCTGCATGATATTCTATATTATTCGGTTTGAATATGATACATCCCCTGCTTCCATATCCATCGTTATTTACATTAAAATATCCTGAATTGTCGTCACCTTCATTCTCACTTTGGCTGAAGTTCCATGTTCTCTGATCACTCACACGTACCAGCTTCACGGAAATATCTTCCATTGTTTCTGTATTTCCTGTAGAAACACTCCATGTACCACCATAAAAATATTCGAATGGCATCTGCTGTGCCGGCCACATAACCGTTACATTTCCCGTCGATACGCTTCCGCCAATCACATGCATTGCACTGTACCTTCCAACCATTCCGAACCCTGTTTTCTTCATAGCCGGATTCAGGATCCATCTCCTATGTCCGAGGCGGTCTCTATTCGATGAATCACTATCATTCATCCATCCGGTCAGAATGGCGCTATTTAATGTCGAATATCCCATAGCTATATTACTGCTTGATGCACCGGAATAACCCAGATTATATAATGCATCCTCCATTCCCACCGGCTGTGCCGGTGTATGACTAAGTGCCTGATTGACTGCACATACAAGCGATGCCGCCTGAGCACGTTCATTGTAGGTATCATCCCATTCTATATCGGTTGATAAGCCTGCGATATAACGGATATTCTTTACCATTCCAAGCGCATTGTCATAGGTATCGTTCGACAATTTCCCTGCGGAATACGGACTTGTCGTCGAAGGATTTTCTGAATAGGTAACTTTCTGATTCAGATAAGCTCCACTCGACCTGATATATTCCCGTATCTCTTCCTGCGAAGGAACCTCTACGGAATTCCTTGTTGCGGCAACAGATGTTTCGATCGGGGAAACCAATAACCCGATCATCATAAAAATTACAGATATTCTTCTCTTATTCATATATCCTCCATTTCCTTTCCCATGACATTAGACTGTGGATAATTGCCAAAATATACCCATAGTCCCCTGTCATCTTTGTATGAATTTCTCAGGGTTGTGATTTTCCCTGAATCTCCTTCATCTACTCCAAACAAGACAAGTATATCATAAATCCAGTAACTTGTAATTAGTATCTGCTTTTTCTCTTGCGTTTCTGTACTGTCCATGGTAAAATTTTTTCAAAGCATACGACATTTCATATAGATATTTAAGAGTAGAAGTGTATAGAATAAATATTAGGAAATCTGGGAAAATCAAACGAGTCATCTGAAATCTCAAGTGCTTTTATATCATCATTTTTTTACAATAAGAGCGGGAGATTTCAGAGAGACTGACAATGGCTTTGTTTCTCTCTATATCAGATCTCTCCTGCAAAAAAGGAGGAATTGCATGGAACAGGGACAGCCAAAGAAGGAAAAGAGGAACCCGGAAGAACAACGGGCCAAAGACAGGAATACGGAAGACGAGGAGCTGAGAAAACAGTATCATCCGGCATTCTGCGAGGCAATGACCGAAGAACTGGAGCGGAACCTGGATCAGATTGAATGCATGAGAGAGTACAATCTGAATTCCCTGCCGAACCGGATCGATCTTCTGGTCGTAAAGAAGAATGCCGATACCGAGCTGGAAAGCGGACTGGGAAAGATATTCCGGCGGCATAATCTCGTGGAATACCGGTCACCCGGTCAGGCGCTGGATACAGAGGTGTACTACCGGAGTATGGGCTATGCCTATTTATACACGGCTTATCAGGCAGAGGTCTCATCCGTGGAGGAAGTGACTCTTTCCTTTGTACGGGAGGGAAAGCCGGTCAGGCTGATGGAACAATTTGAGGACTGGGGATTCGAGATTATGGAATATGAATCCGGCATATACCATGTGAAAAAAAGAGACCATATGGACATGCAGATCATTGTCACAAGAGAGCTTGATCAGAAGTATGTATGGCTGAGATCACTGACCGGCCAGCTTACATTAGAAGACGCAAGATATCTGGCACACAGGGCAGGTGAAGTGAAGGACGAGCCGGGCAGGATACGTGTCAGAACGATTTTGGATCTGGTATCCAGATTAAATCAGGACAAAAAGTGGATGAAGGAGATGAATGGAATGGGTGCATTCAGAGATTTGTTTAAGGAAGAATTTGAAGAGAAAGACCAGAAGATCGCTGAGCTGAGTGAACAACTGAAAAGCAAGGATGAGCAATTATTAAGATTGCAACAGGAACTTGAACAACTAAAGAAACAGATGGGGAAAATAGCAATGTTTTAGCCAATGAATCTCAAAGAACAGTGAATGGCACACAGAGCGGAGGGCGCTAAACGTCCAGTGGACGTTTGTTCAGCGCGGACCGGAGTGGAACGGAGACGATAGGTATGTGGATTAATGAGTATAACGAAGAAGAAACAATGCAGATGTTCAGGGAGGAAGGCATAAAAATCGGCGAACAGCGTGGCATAAAAATCGGCGAACAGCGTGGCAGACAGGAAGGCAGACAGGAAGGCAGACAGGAAGGCGAAAATCTTCTTGCAGCCCTTATAAATAAGCTGCTTTCACTTGGCAGAAATGATGATGTTCTGAAAGCTACTACTGATCCTGCATTTAGAGACAGCTTGTATGTCCAGTTTGGATTAAAAAAGACTTTATAAACAATTATTTCATTTAGCCAAACCGGATGCTATCCTTAACTTAATGACATTGGTAAAAACAAGGGCGCTTGAACAGCTAAAGAAACAAATGGGGAAAATAGCAATGTTTTAGCCAATGAGTCTGTTATCGAGGAGATGGCAAACGGACAGGGAAGGCTGTGCTGAGCGGTATTGACAGGTTGAATTTGGGATAATTTGGTGTATGTTATACTAGTTAACCTTAGTATTTGCCGAAGGCAAATGCTTAGTTTAACTGTATATACCGCGGTGGACGATTTTAAATCGGTAATCAATTTCGTCCGCGAGTATAGAATACTGCAATGAAATGGCGGAAAGAGTGAAGAAAGACAATGCGGGAAAAAAGCCCCCTTTTTCATAAAACGAAAAGGGGGCTGATAAATACAGATGATGGTATGATGGGTGCATGCACCGGAATCATACTTGCAATCTATGGACTGATTCACATTTATTGTGAACACTCATTCTCGGGATTAATAGTTGCTATTACAGGAAATAACGAAGCCGATACATATTAACGTAAAACTACACATCACTTTATCATTCATATGGCAAAGAAAAATATATGCTTTTTCCAACATATAATTCATTACCATTTGAATCTGTAAAATAGCAATCATATATGATTAAATAATCATATCCTTTTTCTTCTGTTTCTTGAATATATGCATATCTACAATTCGAATTGTCAACATATTCTGCAGTTCCATCTGAATATGTTACAAGAACTTTATATTCATCTGAAGCTAAATCTGTATCCCCTACTTTTTTTATTTTACCTGTAGAATATACATTGATACCTATTGGATATATATCATCAGTATATATATATTCAATAGTCATACTACATGAGAATTGATTGTAAAAGACCATATAAGTCACAATTGCTCCATAGTCTACCTCTTCTACTTTTTTCTTTACTACATTTGCCAAGCTGGATTTGTCAATTGTGAGTTCTTCCTTCGTTCCGTCATCGTATAATAGATTTATAGTTACATCTCTACTAGTAAATAAGTAGTCTACAGCCATATATGGAACTTTGTTATTGCCATAGTTAGCTTCAATACCTACTACTGTTTTCTCTTCTGTTGGTTCCTCTGAAGTTGGTGTCTCCGTCGTTGGTGTCTCCGTCGTTGGCTTTTCCGTTGTCGGCTTCTCCGTCGTTGGCTTTTCTGTTGTTGGCTTCTCTGTCGTTGGCTTTTCTGTTGTCGGCTTTTCCGTTGTCGGCTTTTCCGTTGGCTTTTCTGTTGTTGGTCTCTCTGTCGTTGGTTTTTCTGTCGTTGGTTCCTCTGAAGTTGGTTCTTCACTTATTATAATTATTTCTTCACCTGATGTGTCTTCTGTTGTGAGTTGCTCACTTGTTGGCTTTTCTGTGATTTTATCTTCTGATGTTGGTTTTTCCGTTTCAGGCTGCTCTGACGTTTTGTTTTCTGTCGTTGAATTTTCGGTTGTTGGTACTTCGCTTGTCGGCTTTTCCGTTGTTGGTACTTGCGTTGTCGCTTCTGTCTGTTCCTCTACCGTGACGGTCACCTTTTTCACCAGATTCTTATACTTCTTAGCTGTCACCGTAATCGTTGCAGTTCCTTTTGATTTTGCAGTCACGGTTCCATTCGAAGAAACCTGTGCGACACTGTCATTAGAGGAAGAAAACCTGGAAGACAGATTGGTCTTGATCTTCACTGTCTCGTCCACCTTTAAAGCTGCTTTTGCATTCGCCGGCTCTGTGATCACAAGCTTGTTCTGTACCGTAATGGTTACCGTTTTCTTTTGATCTTTGTTGCTCTTGGATGTGACGGTGATCTTCACCTTTCCCGCCTTTTTCCCCTTTACCACACCCTTTGAGGAAACGGTAGCGATCTTCTTGTTGCCGGATTTGAATTTTGCCGTTACGTTCGTTTTGATCGTGACCGTCTGGTTGACAGCAACGGTCTTTGGTGCAGTTACTTTTAGCTTGGATGCCGCATGGGATACCGTACCGCCCGGAATGGACAAAGTGCCTAAGAGGAGTGCAGTTACCAGAACAGCCGCCATGGAACGCTGTTTTTTTGTCTTCATAGTAAGACCTCCTTGTTTCTTTTTTATGAATTGCCGCCCTTCTGCCGGAATGCCGGATCTGCCGCTGGCATGTGGCATTCACGGAATCTGTGCGGTTTTTCTTCAATATTACACCATATCATCTGTAAAACCAGCTTATCAAAGTTTTGCAGAATGTCTTCCGCTCACCGGGGGAAACTGCGCTGACTTCCCGGCTCGCACTATAGTCATATTCTATCACAACTAATAGTTGTTTTCAATTACTACTTTATGGTTTTGGCATAAGAATTGTATAGTAATTAAAATTAAATTATCACATAACTTGGAGGAATTATTTTGAAACGATTAAAAGCTTTAAGAATGGATCGAAATATAAGTCAACAAAAATTAGCCGATGCTCTGGGGATTTCACAACAGGCGATTCACAAATATGAGCATGACAAGGCACAACCGGATATCGGCACCCTGATTCAGCTTTCTCAATATTTTCATGTTTCTGTGGACTATTTGATTGAAAATACAGGTTTTGACTCTGTATTTGTATACTCCGGCAAAGATCAGAGTCAAAAAACGATGGTGGAATTTGACCTTACCCCATCCGAATACCACTACATTTCCCTGTTTCGGGCATTATCACCAAAAACACAAAAAAGCATTATCCACATATTAGAGGTCATGACCTCGGGGTCAGACCTCCATGAATAATATGTAAATGGAAGCTCCGTTTCCCACCTTCGGAAATTCGTGGTAATCTTGGAGCTCCCCCGATTTTCAAGGATTTACAAAAGTACTTTCATCCAGGATCTCTGCCTGTTTGAGATGGCAGTAAGTATATGTCTTTCCATCCACCTCCTCATCATACGTATCGAATATACCGACCACGGTAAGCTCCTTGCCATCCTCCGGATACTCATCCTTGTCATGGGTTCCATCCTCCCAGACAAATTCGAGTCCCTGTGAACAACAGGCGGCCGCATCTGCAATCATGACATAGTAATAATACTGTTCGGTAGGCTCATACCATGTTGCGTAATACTTGCCTTCCATTTTGACTGTTTTACCCGCATAGGACTCCGGCTCATTCATCATCTGATAGACCGTGGAATAGACCATATCACTGTTCATCTGTGTCAAATCTACATCCACAGCAAAGCCTTCCTGCTGCTCCGGCTCCGTTCCGTTCTCCTGTGGATTCGTCACACTCTCAGACACCTCTGTCAGATTGTCCTGCGTGATCTCCTTCTCCGATGTACTGTCTTCCTCCGTCTCCGATTGGGTCATTTCATCGCTGCGTGTACTGCTATCCTCTGATGCATCCGGCGCATCCGCTGCAAAGTCCGTCTCTGCTGCATCGATCTGCTTCTGAATCGTATCCTCTACCCGGTTACTTCCCGTTCCCCTGCCGGCACTGCCACAACCGCACAGTGCCAGCACACAGCACAGCGCCAACATTTCCTTCATGCCTCTCAACATTCTCCTTACCTCCTGATTCTTCCAATTATACTACACACAAAAAACACCAGCATATCTGCCGCCACAATGGTGGAACCCACCGGTGTCGAAAACAGAATCGATACCAGCATCCCCGCCAGAGCACAGCAGACAGACAACACTGCCGAGCAAAGCACAACACCCTTGAAGTGATTCAACAGCCGCATGGCAGAGAGTGCCGGAAAAATAACAAGGGCAGAGAGCAACAACGAACCCACCAGATTCATCCCCAGCACAATGATGACAGCGATCACCAAGGCAATGAGCAGGTTGTATCGATCTGCCTTTACCCCAATCGCCCTTGTAAAATTCTCATCAAAGGTCACCGCAAAAATCCGGTTATAGAACAGCACAAACACCGTGATCACAAGGATGGATAACGCGATACACAGATATACCACTGTCTTCGTGAGGGTCAGAATGGAGGTGGAGCCAAACAATGTGCTGCACACATCTCCGGACAGGTTGGCCGACGTGGAAAACAGATTCAGGATCAGATATCCCATTGCCAGTGAGCCAACCGAGAGCATCGCGAGTGCTGCATCTCCATTTATCCGTGTACTCTGTCCCGATCTAAGCAGAAGGACTGCTGCGATCAATGTCACAGGCATTACGATCAGGGTATCATTGGTCAGATTGCAAACACTCGCCACCGCCATTGCGCCAAACGCTACATGGGACAGACCGTCGCCGATAAAGGAGTAGCGTTTCAGCACCAGTGTGACCCCCAGCAGGGACGAACAGAGTGCGATCAGGGTTCCCACGATCAGAGCATACCGCACGAACGGATACTCCAGATAAAATTGCAGCTTTTCGACCAGATCACTCATGCAAAACACCTCCCGTTCCCGCAAACATGCGCCATGCATCGCTGGACAGATATGCGTCCTTTGTTCCGAAGAACTGCCGGGCCTTTCCCAGATGTAAAATATGAGACGCATACCGCAGAGCAGCTTGTATGTCATGCGACACCATCAAAATTGTAATTCCACCGTGATTCAATTCCTGTATCATCTGATACAGCTCTGCCGTCACCCGCGGATCCAGACCGCTTACCGGTTCATCCAGCAGGAGCAGTCTGGTGGCTGCGCACAGGGCTCTTGCAAGGAGCACCCTCTGCTGCTGGCCGCCGGACAGGTTCCGGTAACAGGTTCCACGAAGCTCCCATATCCCCAGCTTTTCCATCTGTTCTTTGGCATTGTGCTTTTCCTGCTTTCCATAAAATGGTCTGTGCCCGCATCGGGCAAGATTCCCGGACAGCACAACCTCCCATACCGAAGCCGGAAAATCCCGCTGTACCAGAGTCAGCTGGGGGAGATAGCCGATCGAATCCCGTTGCATACCATCCCCATATTCCAGATCGCCCGCTAACGGCTCGATCAGATGCAGAAGTGTTTTCATCAGTGTGCTCTTACCAGCACCATTTTCTCCGACAATACAGAGGTAATCGCCCTGATTCACTTCAAAATGAAGATGCTCTGCCACTGCGGTACCGGCATACCCCACCGACAGCTCTTTGGCTGTTATATATGCCATTTTCTTCTCTCCTCCTTTATTCTGTTTTGTTCTATTTACCACCTGCTGCATTCATGTCATGCAGCACACGCTTTAAAATGTTCAGATTCTGTTCCGTGGCGGACAGATACGTTGCTCCCTCCTCTATCGCACCTCCGGCCGCATCAACCAAAAGCCGGATGCCTTTAATCCAGAAGTTCTACTTTTAGTGTAATCAGGGTATTCTTTACACAGACCGATCCCATGTGTTCTGTGCAAACAGGTGTGAACACACCCAAAAGAAACCATACAGACAGTATGACAGGAAGTAGTTTCAAACCGGAAACAGCCTGCGCCACCGCTTCCAGCTCCATACATACCGGACAGTTCTCTCCGGTACAGTCATGATGTGCCTTCTCCGCAACAAACGGATACGCAAATACAACAAAGATCAAAAACAGCACGGTCATAGCTGTTGCAAGAATCCTGCGTTTCTGTTCCATCCGGCACACCTCCATTTCCTGCATATTCCTGTTCAGATTATATAAGGTTCTATGTGGATTGTCAAGTAACCACCCATTACCTCAAATTTTTACACAGACAAATTGCGTCTTGTATTTTAAGGGTATCTATGCTAAACTTGTAGAAAAAGTTTCTGGTATTCTTTGACAATCCGGAATGTGACCACGTTCAGGGTATTTCAACCCCAAATATATTCTGACAGACCAATGTACAGCAATACAGAATCAGGAGGTAAGATAGAAATGAGAAAAGACGATTGTTTATTTTGTAAAATTGCAGCAGGGGAGATTCCATCTACTACCCTTTATGAAAATGATGATTTTCGTGTGTTTTTTGATATTAACCCGGCAAGCAGGGGACATTGCCTGATCATTCCCAAGCAGCATTATGATACTATTTTTGATCTGGATGGGACAAGCGCCGCATCCCTGTTTACACTGGCCACGAAGGTTGCCAGAGGCCTGAAAGCGGAACTGAACTGTGAGGGGATGAATCTTGTACAGAACAACGGAACGATCGCCGGCCAGACGGTGTTTCATTTTCATCTGCACCTGATTCCACGATACACCGGAGATACCGTGAATGTGCAATGGCAGCCGGGAGAGGCAGACATGGACGAACTGAAGGCTCTCGCAGAATCGGTCGGGTCACATATATAATCGGCCACGGAACCAATGTCATTTAGTTAGGGATTAGCCAGTGATGTGCAAATTATATTCATTCAAAGCAGGAAAGAAACTATGGGAAATCCAATCATTACGATTCAGAATATGAGTTTTGGATATGGCAAAGACAATGTTTTAACAAACGTGAATCTTACGGTGGAAGAACAGGAATATGTAGGTATTATCGGAGCCAACGGTGCCGGAAAGAGTACACTGATGAAATTGATTCTGGGACAACTGACTCCGGTACAGGGCGAGGTGACGGTTGCTACCGATTCGATCGGGTATGTACCCCAGGTCGGATTTCAGGCAGTTCATAATTTCCCTGCCAATGTAGAGGAGGTTGTACTGACCGGCCTCTACCGGGAGATTGGTATGTTTCATCTTCCCAAAAAACGGCACCGCCACATGGTTGCAGACGCATTGGAGCTGGTCGGTATGCAGGAATACCGTTCCCGTATGCTGTCTGAACTCTCCGGCGGGCAGCAGCAGCGGGTCATGATCGCCCGTGCCCTGATCGGACAGCCAAAGCTTCTGGTGTTGGACGAACCGCTGACGGGAATCGACAGGGAGGCCGGGGACAAGCTTTACCGGCTATTGGCAAAGCTGAATCTGGAATATGGGATGACCCTTGTCATGGTGACACATAACATGGAGCAGGTTGCCCGATATACAAACCGGTTCTATCATGTCAGCAATGGCTCTGTCCACTTAGATCCCTCTTCCATCCTGTGCGACGAGGTACTCAATGACAAAATGCGGATTTCCAAACCAAAACGATATGGCACCCGGCATACTTCGGGCAAGACGAATTATACAGCCACACCAGTGGAGGTTCCGGAAAAAGAGGCTCCCTATGATGCCTCCTATAAGGGAACACGTTCTTCAAGGACACAGCCGGCTGAGACGGTTTCCGGTGAACCACAGACGAACAGCCACCACGAATCAAAAGAGGAGGACGCACCATGCTAGACATCATTCAATATGGATTTATGCAGAGAGCCTTTTTAGTGGGAATCCTGCTTGCCATCATTATTCCGCTAATCGGTGTGATCGTGGTTCTAAAAAGATTGTCCATGATCGGAGATGCCCTGTCCCATACCTCATTGGCCGGTGTCGCACTGGGATTGATTCTGGGAATTCATCCAATTGTTGGTGCAGTCATCGTCTGTATTCTGGCTGCCTTCAGCATTGAGGGAATCCGAAAAGCCCTTCCCCGCTATGCAGAGATTTCCATTTCCATCATCATGTCGGTCGGGATCGGACTTGCCAGTATTCTTTCCGGATATGTGGAGGACGGAGCTGCCTTTAACAGCTTCTTATTCGGAAGCATCGTAGCCATCACGGATACCGAGGTGATTCTGGCATTGATCGTAACCGTAATCGTCGTGGCAGCCTTTATACTGCTCTATAAGGAATTAATGTTTATCACCTTCGATGAACAGGGCGCTATTCTGGCCGGAGTGCCGGTAAAGCGAATCAATTTCGTGATCACACTTCTGACTGCGATCACGGTATCCGTTGCCGCCCGAAGCGTTGGTGCACTGATCGTATCCTCTCTGATGGTGATTCCTGTCACATGTGCCATGCAGGTTGCCAACAGCTACAAAAAAACTGTCCTGTATTCTGTACTATTTGGATTGCTGTTCACGATCGTGGGATTATTTCTGTCATACTATCTGAATCTGAAGCCCGGAGGTACCATCGTACTTACCGGTGTGGTGATTCTGATTCCGCTGATGATCTGGAAGAAGAAGTGAAACATAGGATGTCCGGAGAGCTTCAGGCATTTCAGAAAATGACACAGAATAAGGGTGTTCCCAATCCGGAAACACCCTTATTCAATGCGTTCTATGATGTCTGAATCTTATTCCTCAGAGATTGCACCAGCCGGACAGGTTCCGGCACAGGAACCGCAGGAAATGCATGCGCCTGCATCAATCTCAAATTTGCCATCCCCCTCTGAAATTGCTCCAACTGGACAGCAGCCAGCACAAGCACCACAAGACACACAGTTATCTCCAATCACAAATGCCATAATATCATCCTCCTTTAATATATGTGTCATAGTTATCGGGAAAATCCCTCAATAACCATATTATAAAACAAATCACAATAGATAGCAAGTTTTTTTACCAGCTAACCATATTTTCCCCGAACAAAGGGTAATTTTCGCAGTAAAGCACTCCTCACAGCGACCGCCAGAACAAGCGTGAATAGTAAACAGGTCTACTTACCGGCTTCATCGTCCTGTCTGCGGCGTTTGGCCGCCTTGAGGATGACCTCCCGCGCATGGATCGCATCCTCCTTTGGAAGTGCCTCCATTCCTTTTAGCGGATAATCCATTCCCAGCTTCTCGTACTTGACTACACCCATACTGTGATACGGAAGACAGTCCAGTGCTTTGAGATGTTTGAGCCCGCCGATGAAATAACCGAGTCGATCCAGATATTCATCTACCAGTGTAATATCCTTGACGATCACATGACGAATCCAGATATCAATTCCATGCTCGTCCAAAAAGGTTGCAAAGTCCAAAATATTATCGTTCGGCTGCTTGCAGAGCTTCAGATGCTCTTCCGGATCAATATGCTTGATATCAAGCATGACCAGATCTGTCACCTTGGCCAGTCGTTCAAACTTGGCCAGTAATTCCGGATTATCCCGATGGAAGATCACACCGGATGTGTCTAAGCAGGTATGAATTCCCTTTGCCTTGGCTGCTTCAAACAGTTCCGTCAGAAAGTCAATCTGCATCAGTGGTTCCCCGCCGGTAGCCGTGATCCCGCCATTGGCATAGAATGACTTCATGGAATCGTACTGCTGTAACAATTCCTCTACCGTCTTCTCCTCGCCGCCAGACGGATCCCATGTGTCCGGATTGTGACAGTACAGGCAGCGCATTGGACAGCCCTTGAAGAACACAACAAAACGCATTCCCGGACCATCGACCGTTCCACACGTTTCAATCGAATGAATATGTCCAATCATAAATTAACTCCTTATGAAAACAATGTCATAGCCCGTACACATATACCATATCCGGCAGCGTCCGGATTAACGAAATGACATTGCTTATGAAAGAGGCAGAAACCCGGTGTACTGATATACATTCCATCCGGCGCATCGTCATAGAATTCCATGCACCGCCACACCAAAAGCTTCCGCCTCCTTTGTTAAATGTTATTCTGATATCGCCATCAAAGACAAACTATGGTATCTCCGATTGCTCCCCCGCAGAGATTACATCTGCTCATGGAATGTTCTGGAAATAACGTCTGCCTGCTGTTCCGGAGTCAACTTAATGAAGTTAACTGCATAACCGGATACACGAATTGTCAACTGTGGATAATTCTCCGGATGCTTCTGTGCATCTAATAACGTGTCACGATTCAATACATTAACATTCAGATGATAACCACCCTCTGATACATAACCATCTAACATATTTACTAAATTATCAACCTGCTGTGAATTTGCCATTGTAATATCCTCCTTCATGATCATTCATTTCTAATATATTCTGTTCACCACATATTCTGTGACAAATCAATCTTTGTGTAACTCTTCGTCCATACCCTCCATCAAAGTGGGAACGCTGCAAGCCAAATCCCCCTTTGCACAGTCGGTACAGCCCATTGTGACTTCGGACTTCTGACCCGCTTCCATGGAATCGTCTACGGATACATTCACGTGTCCGTGACCGCTTCCCATCATATTGTCTAACATTGAAACAATATCATCTACCTGATTCTTGTCTGCCATAATTCTACCTCATCACTTGAAAAACATGTGTTACCCGCATGCAGAATCAAATACCTGATAGACAGGTATCCGATTCTATTGTCTGCCGCACAGGTGATTCCTATGCATTATACTTCCTGTATCTTATTTGCTTAAGTCGATATCAATATCTCCTGCAAATACCTGATCCTCTTTACCCAGTGCACCCGGAATAATAGAGAAGGTATTGGAAATACCATCCTGAGCATCTCTGAACGGGATCTTAGCAACCGATGCCAAAGATGCGACTGCACCGTGCGTATCTCTCTTGTGAAGCGGATTTGCACCCGGAGCAAATGGCTCGCCATGCTTTCTTCCACAAGGAGTATCACCTGTGTTCTTACCATAGGTTACGTTTGAAGTAATGGTAAGGATGGACTGTGTCGGAACACCGTTGCGATATACGTGATGCTTTCTAATCTTATCCATAAAGGTTGTTACGATGCTGGTTGCGATGCTGTCTACACGGTCATCATTGTTACCATACTTAGGGAAATCTCCCTCTGTCTCATAGCTGACAACCACACCCTGCTCGTTACGAACCGGCTTAACCTTCGCATACTTGATGGCAGATAACGAGTCTGCTACTACGGAAAGTCCTGCAACACCGGTTGCAAAATATCTCTTCACATCTCTGTCATGCAAAGCCATCTGAATTCTCTCATACGCATACTTGTCATGCATGTAGTGAATGATGTTCAGAGCACTCACATATACCGTAGCCAGCCATTCCATCATATCATCAAACTTAGCCATTACATCATCATAGTCCAGTACATCACCCTCAACCGGACGATACTTCGGACCAACCTGTACGCCGGTACACTCGTCTACACCACCGTTGATTGCGTACAATAAACATTTTGCAAGGTTTGCACGAGCTCCGAAGAACTGCATCTCCTTACCGATTACCATAGAAGATACGCAACATGCAATACCATAGTCATCACCATGAAGCGGTCTCATTAAATCATCATTCTCATACTGAATACAAGATGACTTGATGGACATCTTTGCACAGAACTGCATCCATCCAAGCGGTGCCTTGGTTGACCACAATACCGTTAAGTTCGGCTCTGGAGAAGTACCTAAGTTGTTCAGTGTATTCAGATAACGGAAGGACATCTTGGAAACCAAGGTACGTCCATCTACACCCATACCACCTAATGACTCAGTTACCCAAACCGGATCGCCTGCAAAAATGGAATTGTACTCCGGTGTACGAGCGAACTTCACACATCTTAACTTCATGATGAAGTGATCAACGAACTCCTGAATCTGCTCCTCTGTAAAGGTTCCGGCAGCCAGATCTCTCTCTGCATAGATGTCTAAGAAGGTAGAGGTACGTCCAAGTGACATTGCAGCACCGTTCTGCTCCTTAACAGCTCCTAAATATCCAAAATAAGTCCACTGAATTGCTTCCTGTACATTCTTAGCCGGCTGGGAGATATCGAAGCCGTAAGACTCTGCCATCTTTGTCAACTCCTTCAGAGCCTTAATCTGCTCGGAGATCTCCTCCTTGCCACGGATCACATCATCCGTATATACAGTTCCAAAGGATTCCTTCTGCGCCTGCTTATCCTGAACCAGGCGGTCGGTACCATACAGAGCAACTCTTCTGTAATCACCGATGATACGTCCACGTCCGTAAGCATCCGGAAGACCGGTAATGATATGATTGGTACGGCATCTTCTGATCTCTGCATCATACACATCGAACACACCCTCGTTGTGTGTCTTTCTGTGCTTCGAGAAGAAATCCACGATCTCATCATCTACCTTGTAGCCATTGTCCTCGCATGCCTTCATAGCCATACGAAGTCCACCGTATACATTCATACCTCTCTTGAACGGCTTGTCTGTCTGGAATCCTACAATGGTCTCTTTGTCCTTATCCAGATATCCCGGGCCATGTGAAGTCAAAGTAGAAACAACCTTGGTGTCCATATCCAGCACACCGCCTGCTTCTCTCTCCTTCTTTGTCAAGTCCATAACCTGTTCCCATAAGTCCTTGGTGTTCTGGGTCGGTCCACTTAAAAACGTATCATCACCTTCATACGGTGTGTAATTCTTCTGAATAAAGTCACGAACGTCGATAAATTTCTCCCAGTTACCCCCTGCGAAACCATTCCACTCTGATCTCATTATAAATTGTCCTCCTTATTAATAAAATTCTTGATTCCACCTTGATGCTGAGTGGTGAAATCCCTATGACCTTATTATAGTTTTATATTGTATACACGTCAACGAAAAATTGTCTTTATTTTGTACTTTTTTTAATACAAAAATCGAGTCATACAAAAATCAAAATATATCACAAACTTAGTAAATATCAGCATTTGCAAAAATACAGGATTGTATACAATATATATCTGCTGTATCAAAAAACAGGCAGGATCCCCCCTGATCTCTACTTAAGGACTGCAACTCCAAACGGTGTAAGCGTCAGGGTTCCATCTTCAACCGTCAGCTCCTCTCCGGAAATGCCAAGTCCTGCCCCCAGCTCCAGTTTGCGTCCATCCCGCTCCGGAATCGAAACCGCTTTTTCCTGATCGCTGTTATTCATCAGCAGCAGAACCGATTCTCCATCATACTCCTTCCAAAGCGCAACGATATCTCCATCCTCTATTTCCTGTGCAACCGTTTCGATTCCGCGTCCAATCTGCGGATAGGCATTGCGAATCCGGATGATGTTGCGAATGTAGTGATAGATGGATTCATTATCCTCCTTCTGTTGTTCGTATGACTCGAATCGGTGAACCACCTCATCCATGTCCGGAGGTCCCGCTGTCATCCCGTCATCCCCATTATCATTCCAGTACATCGGGGCACGCTTGTTCTCATCCTTCCCGGGAGCGCCTTTCACACTTCCGACCATGCCCAGTTCCTCTCCATAATACAAAAATGCATTTCCGCCCATCAGGATGTTAACCGCATTTCCAAATTTGACCTTCTCCAAATCCGGCCCAAGAAAACCCGATGCCCTGCCTACATCATGGTTACTCAAAAACGGTGCATCGCTTGCCTGTTCATTGATATCCCGAATCATGGTGTGATAATCCACAATATCCTCTGCCAGTGCTCTGCCCGCTTTTCCATCTCCCGCACTCCGAATACTTTTTGCAATGATGCCATCGCTCTGCGCAAACGGAAAATTAAACAGACTGTCGATCCCGCTTTCATAGTAGTGTTCAATGGCATTTTGACTGTCCCATGCCTCACCCACTATATAGGCATCCTCCTTCACGCTTTTACAGTAATCCACAATCCATGAGATGACCTCTACACTCTCATCCGGATGTCCGGTATAATACTCTTTCACCGCATCCAGCCGGAAGCCGCCAACTCCCATATCCAGCCAGTAGGACATGACCTTCTCAAGCTCGGTCCGCAGTGCCTCACTGCCCAGATTCAGATCCGGCATGCCATCCCAGAACTGTGCCTCATAGTAATAATCACTTCCTTCCAGCTTCACATAGCCGGAAAGATCTGCTTCCCCCTTTACAAAATGGTAGTAATCCACGTATGGACACTCCGTCAGGTCCGGCTCCTGTTCCGGAGACAGCGCTCTCAGATATTCGGCCGCCTCTGTGAACCACGGATGCTTCGACGAGCTGTGATTCACCACCAGATCCATGATAACCTTGATGTGACGCTCCTCACATTCCTTCAAAAAAGCCTGAAAATCCTCCAATGTGCCATATTCCGGATCAATGGCATAATAATCCGTCACATCATACTTGTGATAGGTCGTCGAGGCGTTGACCGGCATCAGCCAGATTCCATTACAGCCCAGATCCTCAATATAATCCAGCCGCTCCGTCAACCCTTTCAAATCCCCAATCCCATCTCCGTCGCTGTCTGCAAAGGAATACACAAACACCTCATAATACATCCGGTTGTTATCATCTACCCGGTTATCCGGCAGCTCCAGCTCCATCACCTGTACGCTCTCCTGCTCTGCCTCAGTCGTCTCCTCCGATACAACCTCTGTCGGCTCCTGTATAGCTCCGCTCCCACAGCCGGATAGTGCCAATATCGCTCCAAGCATCATTCCCATGCATTGTTTTTTAATATTTCGGCTTATTTTTCTTATCCGTTTCATTTTTCATTACCGCCTTTCTTCTCAAAAGGAGCTGTCATGTCTTCCATAAACAGCTCCCCATATTCCTCCATGTCATTAAGTTAAGAATTAGCCAGTAAACAGCTACCGGGTATGGTATATGTTTCACAATGCAGGGCTATCTGTGGACGTCGGTCCTTAATGAGCAGCCCAAGCTGCGAATTTAGTACCGTTACGTCTGCAGCTAAGCGCGATACCTGAACACTTGGCGAGGTTGTTTCGAGCCTAGTGTGAAGTTATGCTGTGCAGCGTGCCCGGAATGGGAAA
>JAFVCQ010000060.1 GCA_017479085.1 Lachnospiraceae bacterium
AGCGATAACTCCCCGGTATGGATCTGCGCATTGATCTCATGCTGGCAGCACGGCACCGACAGAATGATCCCGGCCTTCCACGTGATCGCATTATAAAGAGCATAATCGGTTGCCGTGTCACAGGCATGCAGTGTAATCACCATATCCACCGGCCCCTGCGTCTGATAACCATTGATGTCCCCCAGTTCAAAATTCAGATTCTCATAGTGATATTTGCGGGCTGTCTCATTACACTTCCGGATGACTGCTTCTTTCAAATCCAGACCTGTCATATGCACCCGATATCCCTTTACCTCTACCAGATAATAATAGAGGATAAAGGTAAGATAGGATTTCCCGCAGCCAAAATCGATGATATGCATCTCCTTTCCCGGATCCTCCTTGACCACATCCTCTACGAGTTCCAGAAAACGATTGATCTGTTTGTATTTGTCATACATGGTGCGAACCACTTTTCCATCCTTTGTAAAAATGCCAAGATCGACTAACGGCGGGATCACGGTGCCCTCTTTCAACAAATAATGCTTCTTCCGGTTATGCGTTGCCACCTTCGAACCATCCACCATAATTCTCCTGCTATTCACGATATCATCCGCTGCATCAGCCAAGGCTGCTATCTCCATCCTCTGTTCGGATATCACATTCTTTGACCCATGAACATTGGAAAGCAGCTTCCCTTTCTTGGTCATCTTATAGTCCCACTGTTTTTGCGTACCAAAGATATTTAACTGGCAATATATCAACGGAAACTGCTCCAATACCACCTCTGCCAACGCATCGGTTTTCACATTTTCATGAAATGCCTGTTTTTCTGTAAAACGCTCAATCTGATACGCTTCCTTTCCTTTTAAGAGTATCTTCTTGATCACGGTCTTTTTGTACGGATATGCCTTGTCCGCCAAATTGCTTAAAACCACTTTGTCCGGCAGATCTGCCAATACATCCGTAATCTGTTTCTGCTCCACTGTATCTAACATGGATTCGTCCTCCTCAATCAACTCCATTCTAACAAATTCATATCCAATACGCAATCAAAAAAACATTCCTCCTGTATTGACGATTTTCCGGAACTGCTGTATATTTGAGACTATCTGTTACTGTTCATGATTGCGATGACATCGACTGTGAATAGTGACGGTTATCTGGAAAATGTAATAATGTAGTACACCGGACAGTAATATTTCCGTGTACGGATATAAGATTTAGGAGTATACTATGTGGATAGCAGATAACTGGAATGAGTATGAGGTGATCGATACGTCGGGTGGAGAGAAATTAGAGCGCTGGGGCAGGTACATCCTGCTGCGGCCGGATCCACAGGTGCTTTGGAACACACCAAAGACAAATCCTGCATGGAAAAAGCTAAATGCCCACTACCACCGCAGCAAGAAGGGCGGCGGGGAATGGGAATTCTTCGATCTGCCGGAACAATGGTCCATTCACTATCGGGAGCTGACCTTTCATTTAAAACCCTTCAGCTTTAAGCATACCGGACTGTTTCCGGAACAGGCAGTCAACTGGGACTGGTTTTCCGAACTGATTGCCGGCGCCGGCCGGCCCGTCAGGGTTTTAAACCTGTTTGCCTATACGGGCGGGGCCACCTGTGCGGCAGCAAAGGCAGGAGCCTCCGTTACCCACGTGGATGCCTCAAAGGGAATGGTCGGATGGGCAAAGGAAAATGCGGAAGCCTCCGGACTTGCAGATGCTCCCATCCGCTGGCTCGTGGATGACTGTGTCAAATTCGTAGAGCGGGAAATCCGACGCGGCAACCACTATGATGCCATTATCATGGATCCACCATCCTATGGCAGAGGGCCAAAGGGAGAAATCTGGAAAATAGAGGAAAAAATTCATCCTTTCATTGCCCTGTGCGCACAGTTGTTGAGTGACAACCCATTGTTCTTTCTGGTGAATTCCTATACCACCGGTCTGGCTCCGGCTGTACTTACCTATCTGATCTCGACTGAAGTGGCGGCAAAATATGGCGGTCGGGTTGTATCCGACGAGATCGGCCTTCCCGTATCCGACAACGGACTGGTACTCCCATGCGGAGCAGCGGGAAGGTGGCAGCCATAATGTGCTGCCCCAAAAGCCATGCGGCAGAGAGGGTATCCACACATGATTCGAATATACGATAACAGGAGGCATATTCTGATGCGGAAGCAACATGTAATTGATAACGAACGAAAACGCGGTGACTATGTCATGTTTACCGACAAGCTGATCTGGGTCATCGTCCTTGTCCTTTTACAGCTTGGTTTTATTTTGTATGCCTATCTGCGGCTTCGCGAGCAATATATCCGTATTCAGGCTGTCCTCACCTTCATCAGTCTTCTGGTGGTGTTATATGTGATCAATCGCCCAATCAATCCGGCCTACAAGCTTGCATGGAGTATTACGATTCTTCTCATTCCCATCTTTGGCGGACTCTTTTACCTTCTGCTGTCTGTCAACCGGACCAGACAGAACTTCCGCAACAGCGTCCGTGCAGCGGTCGAAGAATCCAAGACCCATTTTGTTCAGGATCCGGATGTTCTGGAGGAGATTGAGGAGATCAGCAAACACGCTGCGCCACAGGCAAACTATATCTACAACCTTGCAAAATATCCGGTTCATAAGAATACCTCTGTGACGTATTTTTCCTCCGGAGAAGAGCTCTATGCCACCCTGTTGGAAGAACTGAAAAAGGCGGAACACTTTATCTTTATGGAGTATTTTATCATTCACAATGGTATATTCTGGAACAGTATATTAGATGTGCTTAAGAAAAAAGCAAAACAGGGAGTTGAGATCAAGATCATCTACGATGATATGGGAAGCATCCGAACGCTGCCGGCCGGCTATTCTGCGGCGCTTCGGTCATACGGCATTGAGTGTTATGAGTTCAACCCGTTCAGTCCCACCTTATCCCTCCGTCTGAATAACCGTGACCACCGCAAGATCACTGTGATCGATGGTCATACCTCCTTTACCGGCGGCATCAATCTGGCAGATGAATATATCAACAAACGTCAAAAGCTGCAGGGATACTGGAAGGATTCCGGTGTCATGTTAAAGGGGGAGGCCACATGGAACTTTACGGTTATGTTTTTGCAGCTATGGCAGCATGCATCCGGTCAACCTGTGGATTATGAAGCATATCACACAAATTCCATGGACTTTCCTGCGGACTGCCGGAATCACAGTGACGGATTTGTCCAGCCCTATGCAGATAACCCGTTATTTTCAGAGGTTGTGGCAGAAAATGTATACCTGAACATGATTCACCGCGCCACCAAATATATCTACATCACAACACCATACCTGATCGTGGACAATGAGATGATCACCGCCCTGACACTGGCGGCTCAGAGCGGAATTGACGTGCGGATCGTGACACCGAGGGTACCGGATAAAAAGACTGTATTTATGATAACCCGCTCCTTCTACGAACCCCTGACCAAAGCAGGCGTAAAGATTTACGAATATGTTCCCGGCTTCATCCACTCCAAAATGATGGTAGCCGATGATAACTATGCCGTTGTCGGTTCCATCAATCTGGATTTCCGGAGCCTGTATCTGCATTTTGAATGTGCGACCTTCCTGTATCACTGCCGGGAAATCCATACAATCAAAAAGGATATCTTAGATACCATATCCGTCTCTGAGGAAATGACCTACGAGTCCTGCCTGCAGATGAATCATCCGTACCGGTTGTGGCTGAGTCTGCTGCGGCTGTATGCACCGCTGCTGTGAAACTTCACCATCCCACTCTTTACAAGAGGCACTCACACCCTCTCGTTTGAAAGATACTTGACCGAGTAGGATGCGATCACAATTATGATTACAATGCCCCACAATGCGATCAGACCGCTTAAGGATGAGACCTGCTTTAATACCTGTTTGCTGTTACATTCATTATAAAATTGAGCTCTGCTGACCGTTCCGTTTTGCAGCTCCAAAAACGTTGTGCCGGTATACTTCGGATTACGGGCTGCATACTCATATTGAACCTGAGTGTTATTCGAATCGGATAAGGTCTGGGTGAGCCCCTCCGGTATGCCCTCAAAGCGGTCATACGGAAGCTCCGCTCCGAGCAGCTCCAGATATTGACAACTGCTCTCCGTTGTCGATACTTCCTCCCAATCATATGTAGTGGCTCCGCTGGTATCCGTCGTCTCCTTGTATGCCTCCTCCGTCACCCGGATGGACATGTACTGACCCACAATCTCCTCGACCGAAACCGGATCTATCGCTATAATATCGCCCTCTACCAAGGCATAATTGCCATTTCCCCCTGCCAAAAAGGCTGCAAGCGAATCGGTATCTCTGATCACAGCAGCACGCCTGTATGTCTTCAGGTTCTTATGCCTTGTGCCAATCATTATCACAGAGCACAGCACCCCAAACACAAGCGCCACAATCATAATGATCGCTGATGTCTGCCTGCCTGATTTGATCTCTACGCTGTTCACTCCCGTGTTAAAATGTCTGAAATCTTTTGAATACATTCTAGAACCTCCACATTTTTATTCGGTCATAGTATACTAGATTTTTCGACAAGAATAAAGTCCAAATTTCATAAAATCGCTCACAGCCCTGTATTTTTTTAGTACGCTACGGGATGGCATCTCATCGGATCTGCTGCTCAGGATTCTATTCCTTCAGATTTGAAATCTCATCCATGATAAGAATTGAGGGATTTAATAATTCTACAAAGATCATGGCAAGTTTCTTCTTTTGTCCATAAGAATATGTTTTCACTTTTCTTCTTAATCTCTAAAAGAAAAATTAGATTGCTCTATTATCGGTTCGTTTTTATATGATTTAGAAAAATCTAAAAACTCAATCATTTTACATACCCCTATCTATACAACACAACAACTATTATCATTGTTTCAGTTATATCACACAAATATCATTTTATTTTTTCTGGAATTTAACTAAAATTCTATTATAAGGTTCGTGGCACAAGCAATTCAAGCACATATTCCTTAGTAACACCAAATTTTTTAATAATCTTCTCAATAATCGCTTCATCCGAAATCCCTTCATCTTTCAGAATCTCAATCGCTCCCATTATGTTATCTCTCAAAGTTTTTTTCTCCATCGCCAAACACATATCAATCCCTCCATCCTTTTCTTCATATTCCAATCCAAGATTTACTGCTCTGTTCAGAAAGAATGCAGTGTCCCTGTCAATCTTCCTGTGGTTCGTTTCCTTGATCACTTCATCGGCATCTTCCTTCTGATGTTTGATAACCTTCATCGCAAGTCCCAAATCCGTATGGAACTTTTCAAATTCTCCCTCGCCCATATCTGCAGGTGAGATCAAATTCAGCTTATAATCGTTCAGAAAGCAGTATAATCTTTCATCCGGCACATTCAACATCTCAAACAGGCTTTTCGGTCCGTCCCATGGAGAATCACTGAGATATATGACCGCAGTAATGATCGGTATGAGCTTATCGCCTTTTCGCCATCCTGAGAGAAATTCCTCACTGGTCAGCTTAATTTTCAAAGTGCCATCTTTTACCAGTAATTTCGCTTCATCATGGCTCTCGTCATTCCCTTTTTCGTCTTTACGGTATGACCTTCTTGCTTCCTCAATCTGTTTTGAATACCCGATCGCATCATAGAG
>JAFVCQ010000061.1 GCA_017479085.1 Lachnospiraceae bacterium
GCCAGCGTTCATCCTGAGCCAGGATCAAACTCTCATATTAAAAGTCTAATTCCGGACTTCCTCAACCATCGCTGGCTAATTCATCCCATTTACTGTTTTTGGATCGTTTTACTCAAAACGTTCTCTTGAAAATCTTTTCGAATTTTCAGGGTTGTTCTGTTGTTCCATCATCATTCAGTTGTCATTGTTCTTCTCTGCTTTGCCAATTCATCTCATCAGCACCGCAACGAAGATAATATTATCACAGTCTATCTTTAATGTCAACCCCCTTTTTTTATTTTTTTGACATTATCTTACATAAAAAATTGTTGTTCATGACCTAAGGAACTGTACAGAAATAACTTGTGCATAGTTCCTAACCTTTTACCGGCAAACAGTCATCTAATGTGGTACACGCTTTACAACGAAAGGATATTACAAAAAGAGAACCTTGTTCAAATCACTTACCATGTCTAACAGCAGATTATTCTCATACAGAAAATTAAGCACTGCATTCTGCTCTACCTGTTGAATACATTTCCTGCTCCACTCCGAAGTACTGGTAACCGACAGGAGCAATAACAGAATCCAGATTAAGACAATGCCCTTAAGTCCTCCCAGAATACCTCCACCCAGATGATCCATCCACTTGACTACCGGTAGCTTGACAAACCCGCCTCCGGCCTTCCCGATCAGAAAGAAAATGATCTTGCACAAAAGAGCAAGGCACAGAAACACTCCGGTATTCAAAATGATCACCGCAATCGACTTGGCAATATACGCATATACACCGCTCACATCCAAAACCTTGTACATATCGGAATTGTTATTGTTCAGAATTCCTTCCTTGATCTGGTCGGACAACGGCAGTTTTTGTATCACCTCAACCTGTATCCCTTTAGAGGTTTCCTTACTCATATCAGAAAAATGCAGTTTCTCTGATACCTGAAGTGCTATCTTTTCATCTATCTGCGTATGTTCCTGTAAATAACCAGACACATGCGGTGCAATATAGGCTGCTGCCAACAGACTGGCAATCAGGCCTGCCATTGAGATTACCACCTTAAACAATCCCCGGATCCACCCCACCAATACGCAAAGAGCAAATCCGATTCCCATCACTATACAAATCATTTCTATTCCTCTTCACTCTCATGCTTCAGTCGGATCACCTCCGAACCATTGTCGTACAAAATGATATACCTTCGGCTGTAACCTGTCGGCACCATATCTATGACATTTTTCTGAAACGTATAGGAGAATTTCAGCTTTCCCTTGACAGTGTAGATTCTACACTCTGTACCTCCGGTAAATACGATCTCCTCCTCATTCATCCTCACATGTTCATAGTTAAAATCAATATCCTTCGTCATCACCTTGCGTCCATTGGTGTTATACAGCTCCAATACATATGGTGCATTCTCTGCTCCTTTTTTACTTTCCTTGTAATTGGGTACAACAACTCCCACATAGCTTGAGTTGTAAATCACACTCTGCACCTCATTCTCAAATGTAATCTCGGCCTTCTCACTGGACTTCTGCCGCATAGAATACAGCATAAACCGATTATCCCCGAATGCGCATACTGTATTATTATCCAAAAACTGTACCTTCGGGACAATCGTATCCTCCAACTGATATCCTCCTACCAGACGATCTGCATTTTCCATCTGACCCACTACTCCAAAATTATAAGCTGCCAGACCATTCTTCGCCTGCGCTCCGTCTAAATACAGATAAGTAGAAAATAACTTCTCACCATTCTCAGACAAATCCACATCCATCGGGTATCCACTCTTATTAATCGTAGTCTGAATCTCTGAAATCGGCTCCCCATTCTTATCATAGAGATTAATGAAATTCTCCTTCTCTCCCTCTAAGATCACTGCAAAGGTTCCCTGTGAGGCCACTTCAATATCGCATACCTTATACGGCATAGTGGTGCTGCTCACCTTACCCTCCGTATTAAAGATATAGACATCGTTACCGTTCAGATCCGCAATGGCCGCATACTCACCACAGACATCTGCAGCCGGCATCTTCATGGCAAATGTCTCATTCCATACCGCTTCTCCCTTCTCATCCACATAGACAGCACCATCCTTACTATATTTGAGCAGGGATTTTTGAAATGGAATGTAATCAATCATAGAGGCGTTCTGTACACTGGTCTCCTCCATAACCTCATAACTGTTATAAACAAAAAATCCCGGCAATGCATACAGAATCGGAATCACCACTACCAATCCGAGCAGAACCAACATTCCCTGCCGAATCCTTCGAATCTGATCTATGCTCAGTTCTTCCTTTTCCTCTGCCTGTTCCGTCTCTTTGTCCTTGCCCTTATGTCGTTTTCTTTTTAATGTAAAACGGAATCTTTTTCGAACCGAGTTGTTCTGATTCGCTTCCTCCTGATTCCATTCTTCCTGATTCGTCTTCTCTTTTTTCATCTTTCTTCCTTTTTTCTATCTGTTTCTTCCATCCACAAAGGGAGCTGCCTTATTTCTCTTACGTGCAAAAAGCACAAAGCAAATATCATTTTGGTCTTTAAAAGGTTATTATACTACATTTCCCCAAAACGTACCAGCCTTATTTCTTTTTTCACCTAAAAACACAGTGATTCACTGTACCGTAGGTATCAGGATTCGGTCTCCCTCCCGAATCTGATCGGCCTCCTGCAATCCGTTTGCCTCCATCAGCTCTGCGACATATCCGACTGAATTGTACATTTTAAAGCTAATCGAGGACAGGGTATCTCCTGTCTGAACCGTATAATACTGCGGATAGGTGACGGCTGCCGTCTTCACCTTTTCCTCTGTCTGTTTCTCCGCACCTGCCTGTGCGGTCGTGGTATTCAATTCCGCCTTGTCCGCCGCCAGTACATCCTTTTTCCGTTCCTGTGCCACCTCAATCCGGGCTTCGGTGGACAACAGAGGATTGTCCGCGAGCTTCAGCTCCATCTTTTCGATCATCTGATAATTGCTGAACACCGCAACACCCAGTGCCAGTACTGCTATCGTAAGAACCGTACACAGACCACACAGTCTTCGATTAACACGTTCAATCCTTGCACTTCTCGCCCGCTCCTCCATGATTTTCCTGTAATTACGGATAACCGCTTCATCCTTTTTCTCTACCTCGCTGATCTCCGGTGGTTCCACATCGCCTTTTTGTTCGATCATAAAATTCTGCATGGCTTCATTTCTGGCATAGTAAATATAATACCCACTCTGCCTGCGCAGACCATCCATGTCTGTCATATAAAAGGCATCTTCTCCTTCTAGTGCATCCATAATATATAACACCTTGTCCGGACCTGCAAAATTATCCATGTGTAGTTGTACGATCATGTCATTTACCGCAGTCGAGAATCCCATCCGTGACAGAAACCATCCCACCACTTCCAAATCCGGAAAATAGGTCTTTACTTCCTGATATATATAACTCCATGTCTCTCCATCAAAGGTAGATTCCTCCAAATCCAGTTCCAAATTCTGTGCAGCCAGCGCTCCACTAATAAAAACCACTTCGCCATATTCGCCTCTCACACATTCCCCCACGAGAATCGCCCCTCTGGCAAACGTCGAATTCGGATTCGCCAACTGTGTCAGATACGTCATAACGTAATCCTCAATATAGATCCGACGGTTTCCGGACGGAGCTCCGATCTGCCTGATATTCTTAGGCAGGTTCAGACCTGCAAATATATTTTCCTCTTCCTGTTCTTCTTTATTGTATGCAATTTCAATCATAGCCTTCATCCTTTCCCAAACATTTTACCTGTTAGTAACATATCATTTCGGACATGCTTATCATGTCTAAAATTGTCCTTCAAATCTGTAAAATGTCCGCAATATCAGAAGATTTTTTTGCCTGCCCTACAAAAAACGACAAGCCCTTGATGCACACAATTTTTTTTACTTTTTTGTGTCTAAAACAGGCTCAAATGGTTCATACTTTTCATACAATAATTTACCAGACAAAGGGAGGAAGGAAGATGACACCTTTCTATTATAATGCATTTGAGCAGGGTTCAGACCTTGAATTAAATCGCGAAATTCGAAATACACTGAGTCGGGAACAGGCTTCTATCAACGATATCATTGTACTATGTATCGGCACCGACCGGGCAACCGGCGACTGTCTGGGGCCACTGGTCGGAGAACACCTTCGAAATGTTCTTCCTGAAATACCTGTATACGGGACACTGGAACAGCCGGTTCATGCCCTGAATCTGGAGGAAACGGTACAGACCATCTATGCCAGACATCCGGAACCGTTCATCATTGCCATTGATGCCTCACTCGGCATTCCGGAACACATCGGCTATGCTACCTTAAGCCAGACTCCGCTGGTTCCCGGAAAGGGTGTTAATAAAAAACTGCCTGCAATCGGACATCTGTCCATCACAGGCATTGTCAATGTGGCTGGTTTTCCAAATTCTGTTTTGCTGCAAAGCACCAGACTGCATACGGTTATGACACTCGCAAACTGTATCGGCAATGCAATCTGCTGGTATTTTATGGATGCTTATCTGCCTGCCCCTCTGTAAGCGACAATCGCCTCGGATACGGTATTCGCAGAGCCATCTTCCATCAGCGAAATGAGATCCGCTACTCCGGCAGGTGTGCAAAATTCCTGTCCCAAAATCGCTCCATAATTATTGGCAATTGCAAGCGAAGAATTCTGGATATCCGCATCCAGGACCGCAATATGCTCCTCGGTTGCCTCGATCTCCGCTTTCATCTGCTCCACCTTCCAGAGTCTTCTGTCGTTCACCTCGTTGATCAGCAGTTGCTTCGTCTCATTCTCGAATGCAGTCATGGAATCCTGCTTTTCCTGACTGATCTGTCCAAGCTCTGCCTCTAACTCCGACAGCTTATCATCATACTTGTCCAGACCATAGACACTGTCATCCTTGTCCTTGCTGATCTGATTCCGAATCGCCTGCATCTGACGCTCGTTAGCCGCCATCTTATCTTTATATGCACGCCCTTCCAACAGGACATCATAATGCTTGAGTTTGATCTGATTCAACATAATCACATAGATCAGGCCCAATATGAACAGGGTAACGGAAACGGTCAACGTACACAGCAGCGTCACATTCTCATTCCCCTTAAAAAATACATGAACCGAAAGCTGATACATCAGAGTCGGAAGCCCTACATATGTAAACAGAATAGTGATACAAAGCACCAGCACTTCCAGCGCACGTCTGGTCATAAAAAGTGCATAGAAGAGTGGTGACATGCAAAAGGCAGGAACATGTTGTGCCTTAAACATCGTCTTGAGCTCCATCTGAAGCTGCCGATTCTCCTCCACCAGATCTGCCGTCTCGATGGATACCCGCTCCACCATACGTCTGGATCTGGCCTTATCCCGTTTTGCACGCACGTTGCGAGTCCGGTTCTTATTGGCCTCAATCTGTTCATCATACGTCTTTTCAATCTCAATCTTGCGCTTACGAATCAACTGGTTGATCTCATCCTGAACCGACTTCTCCTCAGTTGCAAGCGCTTTCTTCAGGTTCTTCTCCTGATTCCTGTACTCAATCAACTCCTGCTTTAACTGTTCCACTGCTTCTAAATCCGTCTGCACCTGATACAGATAATCCACATTCTCATTAAATACATTCTCCTGCATGTTATCGCCTCTCTTTCACATCCCCATTGCAGATAAAGGATGCTCTATCCGCTTTTCATTGTAACAAACCTACTTTACAAATACAACTCTTTTCGACATTTTCCTCCACGGAATCCAATTTTCATAATCTTTTAATATTTCATCCATTGTTTTCAGGGAAATTTTATTATATACTATATACAAGCGAAAACATAATACTCATGGGATGGGAGGTGACGATTATCAACATACTATTCTTTTTAACTCCAAAGGCAGAGGTCGCCTTTTTGGAGGAGGATTCCACACTGCAACAGGTGCTTGAGAAAATGGAATATCACAAATATTCCGCCATTCCTATTCTAAATCATAAGGGGGGATACATAGGTACTTTGACGGAAGGCGACCTGCTGTGGTATTTTCACCACAACAGACTGTTGGGTACACAGATTGAACAGTTACATTTACATGATGTGCCACGCCGCCTTGATTACGACCCTGTCAACGTCAATTCCAACATGGAAAACCTGCTGTCTAAGATCATACAGCAGAACTTTGTTCCAGTGGTAGATGACTGCAACAACTTCATCGGAATTATCACACGTCGTGATATCATTCTGCATTTTCGGGAACAACAATGAATAACTCCTGTGAAGGGGGACAGAATCCCATCAATCTGTCCTCCCACACAGGAGTTATTCCTTTCATCGTCTCCGATTCATCTGCTGCGTTGTCGCAGGTAGGTGTACGTACAGTACGCCTCAGGTCTACGCTCCGCTTCGGTCGGTGCAGAACAGACATCCACAGGATGTCTGTTCTGCACCCTCCGCCTTGTATCTGACGACAATCTGGCAATAATAAATTAAAAAATGATCGAGACGGCACACTAGCGAGTCACACCGGCTGCGATACAGCTTACAGAATTGACCATAATTCGGTCAACCGGATTGCGGCTTCTTCCCACTCCGTCAAGCGGCATATGATAGAAGCTGCAGGCCGATTCATAACAGGAGTACAAAAAGTCTCCCTGTATATCTATATCCTCACTCATATTCGGATAAGCAACCTCCCGAAGCTTCTCCCTGATCAAAATATCATCATCCTGCTTCTCCACCAGATACACATGCATGGTAGAGGTGATATATCTTCCTCTGGAACCGGACACGAACATATAGGTCGTACCATCCACATCCGCAAAGGCAACCCCCTGCGTGTAATATGGCAGCAATAATGTATTCTCCTTCAGTTGAACGCCCTCCGGAGTATATACCAGCATCCGGTTATTGAAGGAATTGGAAAAATTATCTGCACATTCTCCGACATATACCCGCTTCTGGTAGTAGCACAGAGCAGACGGACGGTTCTGCACCTCAAAGTAATCCTCTAACTCCACATAACCGGGATCCTGATTCTCCATTCTGCTGTTCCACACGGCATCTACAATCTGCTGAAGTCCCAATTTCCACACATAATCATTATCCGAATCCGCTATATACACAATATTATCATCCTGATTATAGGCCAGCGAGCCTACATGGCACCTGCTTCCACTTAATATGATGGTAGTCAGATACTTTCGGGAATTCTTATCCAGCACATAGATGACCGATTCATGTCGTTCATGGCTATGCGATTCGTAATACTTCGACCGCTCCTTAATCTTGTACACACCATCATATGCAGAAATCAGAATATAACGCTCTGTGATGCATACCCCCTGCGGAACCATCGTATCACAGATTTCCTCCTCCCCCACTCTCGTCTGCCGCAGACCCGGTATGACACATGACTGTTCGGGATACAGGGTCCCCAGATATTGGGCAAACTTCTTCTGATTCAGGGAACCAACCAGTCCATCATATGTGAGTCCCAACACGCTGTCTGTCGATGTCGCATATGGATCTCTCCCCACATCCGATAAAAGCCCTCTGCGCACAGCAGCATGTACCTCAGAGATATGTGCCGGTGGCAGATCAGCCTGCACTGTGACAGCCAAAATCCCCATGAGCAGTACTGCCGATATGGCTCTCCCCATCTTTGGTATGAGCTTTTCATTCTTCATGCACTTCTCCTTTCCCCAAACCCCATTTTCATTACGCCGAACAAACTATTTTCTATTTCAAATTATACCACTTTTGCTGTCTTTTTCCAAGATAAAACCAATATTTTTGATAGGAAAATATTGCCATTCCCCCGATCTTAGCAATCGCATGAAGTTCGCAGCTTCACTCTTATTCCAGATAATAGCTTATTATTTCCTTATTATGCTAAAAAATGGCAATCAAAAAGCACTTGGTTTGTAATGCTACAATACTATCCGCCAGCACATTATCAATCAAATACCAATACTAGTATAACCCAACTGAATTAGCCATATGTTTCTCGCAGGATATTTTTCTGAGAGTGCATACAAAAAAAACGTAGGTGTACCGGGGCGCAAGATGTCCAGTGGACATCTGTTATCCGCGGACCGGAGTGGAACGGAGACCGCTGAGGCTTTTTCATATGTGCTATCAGGAAAATAGACAAGTGAAACATGCAATGTCATTTAGTTAAGCCGGACGCTACCGAATATGGTATATGTTTCACATTCCGGGCACGCTTTCGCTTAGCTGCCGACGTAACGGTACTAAATTCGCAGCCAGAGCTGCTCATTAAGGACCGACGTCCGCAGATAGC
>JAFVCQ010000062.1 GCA_017479085.1 Lachnospiraceae bacterium
GCTGTTCCAAGCAGCAAAAGCAGGGAGCCCGCCACCGCTTTTCCGGACGGCCGATGAAGAGCAAAGATCTCCTTCGCATCTCCCTTAATATAAAGAACCGCCAGCAAAGGCAGTCCCCCGAGAAACATCTGCGGGACAATTACACCCAGCACCGGCTGTGACAGGCTCATCAGCCCCCCCACATAGACCAGCAGCAATAATGCCACGATCAGAACCAGCAACCCCTCCTGTATCGATGGCAGACCGCCCTTCTTCAGATTCTGACGCCGTTCAAATAACTTCATGCCACTCATGGACTCTCCAAACAGAATCGACTCGCTGTTATAGATCCGGGCAAGAAAACAGATGGCAATAAATGCATACAAAATATTGCTGATCAGCACCAGCAGAATACAGGTAAAATCATACTTGAACACCAATAAGTTCTTCATCAACAGGCAGACATTGACCACCGGCACCATAGCCATTGTTGCATTCAACTCCACATTCGGAATAAATCCAATATAGCTGGTCAGCATGACCACCAATGTCAACGGCGTCACATAGTTATTTGCCTCCTTGAAGCTCTTGGCAAACGCACAGACACACATTACAACTGCACTCATGAGCAGAGCAAAAGCCATCACACAGACAACAGAGATCAGAATCGCAGGTATAAAGCTGCTGATTTGAAAAGTGTCTGCCGATTCAGACAGTGAACTCATTGTAGCATAGAGATAAGCTGCCACCAATCCCACCGATAAGACATTCATAAAGACCGATACGACTGCCAGCGTTGCAACCGACAGAAATTTGCTCATAATCAGTTCCATATTCCCAATCGGCAGGGTCAGCAAGGTCTCCAGGGTTCCCCTCTCCTTCTCGCCGGCTGTCGCATCAATAGCAGGATACATGGCTCCCATAAGAATACTCGTGATCAGTAAAAACGGTATCACTCCGCCCAGAATACTTCCCATCGCACTCTCGTCACTGGACGCATCCAACATCTCAACCTTGACCGGATACAACACCTTCTGCACATCCAGTCCGGCTGCCCCGGCATTTTCTTCTGCCTTCTTTGCGGCATAGGACTCTATTTCCTCCTTGAGCATATCGGACACCGTAGAAGAATTGGTGACGGAGAACAGATAATGCACCTCATAGGTCACCTGGCCCTCAGTTTCCCTGACTGTGATATAGGCATCAATCATCTCATCCTCCAGATCCTGCTCCGGCTGCTCCGATTCCACCTCCTGAATCGTATACTCAAATCCATCCTCATCTCCTGCAATCCAGTCATTCAACTCCTGCCTTCTTTGATCCGGCACATGGTCATAGGCGATATGATAGGTATGCTCCTCCTGCTGTGTATTAATGATCGTCATAATCTGCATCACAACTAAAAACAGAAGAGGATACAGAAGGATCGGCAGAACAACCATGGTAAAAATTGTTTTTTTATCCCGCAGGACATCCATGATCTCCTTTTTATATAACGTGCGAAGCTGCTTATAATTCATCCTGTATTCCCCCCTCTATATAGGCAAAAAAGGTATCCCGCAGATTGCCGGTATGCGTTGCGTTCTTCAGCTCCTCCGGCGTGCCGGAGGCAATCACCCTGCCCTTGTCCAGCATGATAATCCGGTCACAGAGAAATTCGGCCTCTTCCATATAATGCGTGGAATACAGTACGCTTTTCCCTCGTTGCTTCTCCTGTTTCATAAAATCAATGATTGCCCGGGAGCTTATGATATCCAGACCCAAAGTTGGCTCGTCAAAAATATAGATGTCCGGATCATGCACCAGACACCGGGCAATCGAAGTCCTCTGTTTCTGCCCGGTCGAAAGCTTTTCTATCCGGTTATCCAGAAATTCATCCATCTGGAGCAATTCGCTGATCTCGCAGATGCGTTCCTCCCGCTCATCCTCTGTCTTGTCATACAACTCCCCAAACAGCGACAAGAGCTCCCGTACCGTAAATCTTCCATAGAGTTTTGTGTTCTCCGACAGGTATCCGATATGTTGTTTCAATCGTGCTCTCTGTGTCAACCGTGTTCCATCCTGATCTACGATGACCACCTGCCCGGAAGTGGGCTCCATTAACGACCCCAGCATGCGGAGCAGCGTCGTCTTGCCAGCCCCATTCGGGCCCAGAATTCCCAGAATCTCCCCACTTTGGGCAGAGAAGCTGACCTTCTCTACCGCATAAAATTCTTCTTTCCTGCCTTTCTTCTGTGTCCGAACAAATTGTTTCGTCAGTTCTCTTGCCTCAATCAACCCATATCCTCCTTGTTCCTGTCCATCATTGTACCAGCATCGGTTCATACACCATCCTGAGTGATTTCTGTTGTTTCATCCGGCAACGTCCGGCTTACCTAAATGACATCAAGTGCAAAATAACCTCATTCCTCTGAACGGCTATTTTGCACCGGAATCATTCATATAACAGATTCAGAATACTGAACGCGATACAGACCCCCCAGCCAAGAAGCAGGGGCCCATTGACCGGTCTTACATCCGGCTCTTTCCGCTGACAAAAAGCGGACCATGTAAATTCCCGCCCGTTCCGCTTTGCAATCACCTTAAGCAGCAGCACTGTCAACACGATCCCACCCAATGCAAACGGAGCCATTCCCAAAATGATAAGCAGCATCTGCGATGTGTCCAGTGTATTCTCCATGAGCGATACCGACTCCACATTGGTATATACCTCCGAATATTGCCCCATCCACTCATAATATTTGGGCAACAGGTATAATACGGCCGTATTGCCCCCGTTAAACAGCATATGCAAAAGCATGGTAGACACAATCGAACCGGTTGCCTCCACCATCAGCGCAAATACGATTCCCAGATATACCGCATAAAAAATCTGATTAAAATTCATATGCATCAGACCAAACGAAACAGCGCTGATCAGAATTCCCGTCCAAATGGAACGCCTGCGAAAAGCCTGCAGCATAATCCCTCTGAATAAAGTCTCCTCCACCAACCCCGGCAGGCAACCGATCACCGCAATTCCCAGCCAGACCGGTACGTTCTGCGTCACCTGTGTGATTGCTTCACCGGCCTGATTCTCTGTAAACAATTGACTAAACAGATTCAGCCATTGCGCCATTGGCATAGCAGTCACCAGTGCCACCAGCGAAAGAAAAAACGTAGACAGACGATATGAGCAAAATCTCAGATCCCGCCCGGGCTCCAGACCCGCCATCCGAATATACAGGATTCCTCCAAGCAGGAGATATCCCTGTGTACACAGAACAGAGATCAACACCTGATACCGGGACGGCAGAGCCATTTGAAGCATACTCACTACAAGGGATAACGGAATCTCCAGAAGCATCATGACCATAAAAAAGATTCCCGCACCCCTAAGGGCTTTATCCGTGTCCTTCGTACCATTCTCCATATTCATCCACTCCTGTGTCCTTTTACTTTTTCAGCGCGATCGCTTCCATCTCAATTCTGACATCCTTCGGCAGCCTTGCAACCTCTACACAGGAACGGGCAGGAAACACACCTGTAAAATACGTCGCATAAATCTCATTGATGGCAGCAAAATCATTCATGTCCTTGATAAATACCGTAGTTTTGACCACATCCTCACAGCTTGAGCCCGCAGCCTCCAACAATGCCTTCATACTGTCAAATACACGTGTTGCCTGCACACGGATATCTCCCTCTACTACATTGCCGGTAGCAGGATCCAGCGGAACCACACCGGAGGTGAAGATCATTCCATTTACCTCGATCGCCTGTGAATATGGTCCGATTGCCTGTGGTGCCTTCTCTGTGTTTACTACATTTTTCATATCAATTATCCTCCTAAATATAGATTAGCATTAAATGAAGGTATCCCGGAAAAGGAATACACCAACACTTTTCATTTATTCATCCCTTACAACAATGGAATGCTCGCGAATCTCGATTCGCTGTTCTTTGAGCAGCCTTCCCACTGCCCTCTTAAATGCATTTTTGCTAAGACCAAGCTCCCTTTCGATCAGCTCCGGGGAGGCCTTGTCTGTAAAGGGAAGCACACCGTCATAGGAGAGAATTGTCTGATACACGATCTCACTATCCTCCCCCATCTGTAAATAGGCCGGCTTGCCCGGAGACAGATTCAGCTTGCCATCCGATCTCACCTCACTGACCCTTAACGTTATCCGCTCACCCACTACTGTCTTTTTGTGAAGTTCTCTTTTCGGAATCATGCCCTGATACCGATCATCGACTGCTACAAACGCACCGACCTTCTCATTGACCTGATAGACATATCCCTCCACCTCATCCCCCTTCCGGTAAGATGAATCAACCGATAAATGCTCGTACAGCCGCATCGTCACACAGGGGCGCCCACTTTTGTCAAGATACATATAGACAAGATATTCCTTTCCTTCCTTCACCTTGCCCACCATCTCCTTGAATGGCAGCAGGATATCCTTCTCCAATCCCCAGTCCATGAAGGCACCAATCCGGCCTACACTGGCCACCTTGAGAACTGCCAGTTCGCCCAGTGTAATCTTCGGCTGATTCACGGTTGCAATCGGGCGGTCTGAAGAATCCAAATATACGAACACCCGGATCTCTCCTCCTGCTTTCAACCCCTCCGGCACCTGTTTTCTCGGAAGCAGGACTGCATCCCGATCCCCATCCCTCTCTGCCAGATAGATTCCAAATTCTTTACTCCTCACAACCTTCAGCGTCTGCCATCTTCCAATCTCTATCATATGCGCTCCTATTCTCATCTTCTTTGTATCATGTCGCCTCGTGCGGGCACGACCGCCGCTTTGCTCATTATATCATGTCGCCTTTGGCTCCATGAAGCCATTCGCAAAATGTCGCCTCGTGCGAGCACGACCGCCGCTTTGCTCATTATATCACATCATTTCCATAATCACAAATTAAATTCACTTCATCTCCAGATAAAAAGTGCAGAATAAATAATAAAAATTTTTTATTTTTCTCTTGATTTTTTTTCCAAAGTGTGTATAATAATATTTTGTGAGTGGCAAGTAACACCATTGGGGTATCGCCAAATGGTAAGGCAACGGACTCTGACTCCGTCATTTCCAGGTTCGAATCCTGGTACCCCAGCTAAGAAAGAGTAATCCGAATCCGGATTACTCTTTTTCTATTTCACAAGGTATCTCTCACTCGTCCAGCCATCCCAGCTTCTGTTTCATTTGCAGAATCCTCCAAAGTGATTCATCAAGCTGTTCCTCCGTCAGTTCCCCCTGCTCCAACAGTTTCTTTGCCCCCCTCATGGATGCCTCAAAATCTGCGGAAAAGATCATGTCATTTCCTGCAAGCAGTGCCCGCGCCGATGCCTCCTCCATAGACATGGATTTCC
>JAFVCQ010000063.1 GCA_017479085.1 Lachnospiraceae bacterium
ATATCGAGCGCTTCCTCCTCATTTGTGCAGGTTTCTGCCCGTATGCCCGCATCGCCAAGCACAACCCGTGCATGTTCGAGGGCAACCGGATCATCATCGATCACTAATACATCCAGATCCTTTGGAAGAATATCGCTGACCGTCTCGTTCTTTCGGTACGATTTCTTTAAGGTAATGTTTACGGTAAATGTGGAGCCATTCCCTTTTTCACTATCAACGGATATAGTTCCATTCATCATCTCCACGATATTCCTGGTAATGGACATTCCAAGACCTGTGCTTCCGTATTTGTTGGCCTTGTTCTCATCTTCCTGCGAAAACGCTTCAAAGATCTTTGGAAGATACTCCTTATCCATACCGATTCCGGTATCCTTCATGATAAAACGCAGTGCAACCTGATCGTCAAATTCGTTCATCGGTTCAATCACAAACGTGACATTTCCCGGTGCAGACGTGAATTTTACAGCGTTTCCAAGAATATTTATAATGACCTGTTTCAGCTTCATATCATCGCCTATGTAGTAATCGTCCACCTTGCCACGTATTTTGCACTCATAGGTCAGTCCTTTATCCTGACACTGACCGTTTATCATGGTATTGATCTGTTCCAACATCTCACGAAAGGAGAACTCGGCATGATTCAGTGTCATTCTGCCCGATTCGATCCGGCTCATATCCAGAATATCATTGATCAGTCCGAGAAGATGTCTTGCACTTCCACCGATTTTTTCCAAATGCTCCCTCGTCCGTTCAGGCAGCTCCGGATCGCTCAGAGCGATCGTATCAAGACCAATGATGGCATTCATAGGAGTGCGGATCTCGTGACTCATGGAGGATAAAAACGCAGTTTTAGCAACATTCGCCTGATTGGCCTGTTCAAGCGCATTGCGCAGCTGTTCATTTCGGGCCTCCTGTTCCCTCTGAATCGCTGTCGTATCGCTTTTTAAGATGATATAAAATTCGGCTTGTTCATCCACCAAATAAAAATCAAACCTCTTATAAAATACATCTCCGTCCACATCACAGATGATGTTGGCTTCATACGGTACCTTTCGCTTGATTTCCTTCGCAATGGTTTCCGGCATAAGCGATGCTGCCATGTTCTCTTTCTGCTCCGCATCACCGTGAAGGACAGGAATAACCTGTTCGGAAATGTATGTCCAATAATCTCCTTGTCTCTCTTTTGGGAAAATACTTCCTCTTGTGATTAAGGCTCCGTCTCCGATCGTGATATGGTAGTGTCCATTGGACAGATAGGCTATCATATCAAATTGGTTTGCCAGTATTTTGTTGATGATAGTCTGCTTTACCTTATCATCATTACACTCCTGTTCTGTGAGAAAGGCGATGATATGCCCGGTAATCGGATGACGGCTGATGATGGCGGTCAACTCGACAAAGCAGATCTGACCATGTGTCCGGCGGGAGAAAAAAATCCTTCGGATATGCTCATGTCCCTCCAGATAAGCCGATGTTAGGGCTTCCGGACTGAATATTTCCATGAACACTTCCTGCTCCCGTGCAATCGGATAAAATTGTCTGCGGTAATGCATAAGCTGTGTATATCGGCTCTGGCTGGCATCTTCTTCAAACAGGTCTTTGCCCCCCCACCTCTTCCACAAGATCGCGGTCTATATCCACACGAAACATGGAGAGTGTTTTTTCATCTTCCCTATAATAGCTTTGTCCAATGTTTTCATAGCTTGTTTTGAGTTTCTCCTCATATCCCTTTAACACCGTAATATCATAATAGGTAATATAGATATAGTGCTCTTCCAGATAATCGAAAAATGCGTATCGGACATTCGTCCAAACAATATGCCCCTTGGCCGTAATCTTTCGGATTTGAATATTCGGGCCATGATCCGGTGCTTCATGATACTTTAACATATGAGCAACGAGATGACGGTCATCTGCATGTGTCGTATCCTTGTAATGTGCGCCATCCATCTGTATGAGGGAATGTTCTACCGTATCCTCCATCATCTCGGCATATTCCGGAGAGACATAGACCGATTCGAGCCGCCCATCCTCATGCTGGCGGATCAGGATTGCAATATTTCCAAGCTGTCTGATGTTGTGCAGAAAGCGTATGCGGGCATCCATTTCTTCCTTGTCGGTAAGATGGATGATAAGGAAACCAAGATAATCCTTACATGGAAGTTCGACCGGCTCAAAACGTACATGTAAATTTGCAAACAGCATATAGGCTGTGATGGAATGCGGCTCCGTAAGACATTCGCGCATACGGGATGCCGTGTCCTCGTCCACTACATGATTCTCTACAAGCTTTGCACCGATATAGTGCGTATCTCTCCCCCTGCTGTTCCAGTTCCTGTCAAATACCTTATTGGCATGGACGATCTGAAAATCAATCTTTTCGTGCTCTCCTTCCATCGGTTTGCAGATAAAGACAGACACAGGCAGCGTGTCATATAGTTTGGTATCAAATGGCAAAGGTTCCTCTAACATCATAATCCTCCTTTCATCGCTTCCCCTTCATATTTGATAAGCGGACTGCGGCATAGCCATTTATCTTTGAAATACGTTTGCCGGACATTTCATTTAACGTTTTGTTGAATATACGATAAGATACATTATACACAGACTGTCCCAAATTGACAAGAAACTGGCATGGAAAGATTTTGATTTTTTGCTGCAATATGTAATGCATTGTCCTGCAGTGAACGGTGCGGGCGCATTTGTACAGGGATACTGACTTGTAAATCATCATTTTTTTCTTCTACAGTTCCTAAGTTAAATGACAGAAAAACAAAGTTGTGCTATACTGATGCTGTATTAGTTAACTTTTCATGATTTTGTGAAATCCATGTTTGCCGGAGATGTGAGAGGCATGAACCACTACATGAACCGGGTGGCTCTTAACACATTCAGCTATTTCTGCCATGCATGCGGAGAATGTGCCGGTGACACATTCTCCGTAGACGCAGGAAAGAAGCCCTCGGAGGAGAGCGAGCCTGAGAAATTCTATCACGGTTTCGTGTTGGGACTATTGGTGGATCAGGCGGCAGGGTATGTGGTAAAATCCAACCGGGAAAGCGGCTTCGGGCGTTATGATGTGGTGATGGAGCCGAAGAACGGGAAGGACACCGCAGTCATTATGGAGTTTAAGGTGCTCGACGACTACGACGGGGAGAAGGAATTAGCGGATACCGCAAAGAATGCACGATCATGCAAAGGAGAGAGGATTACAGATATGAAGAATATGATTATTAATGGTGATTCCATTGATGAGATGAATAAAATGGAAGCGGAGAGCGTAGACCTGATCTTTGCAGATCCGCCGTATTGGATGAGGGTGGACGGTGTCCTGAAACGGGTAGAGGGAACGGATTTTGACGGATGTGATGACGAGTGGGATCAATTTGAATCTCTGGACAGCTACGAGGCCTTTACAAGAAAATGGCTCGAGGCCTGTTATCGTATTCTGAAGCCGGACGGTTCCATCTGGGTGATCGGCGGAATGCAGTGTATCTATACCATCGGTGCGATTATGCAGCAGATCGGGTTCTGGTTCATCAATGATGTGGTATGGCATAAAAAGAATCCCACCCCCAATTTTATGGGTACCCGGTTGAATAACAGTCATGAGACCTTGATCTGGGCGGCAAAGAGCAAACAGTCGAGGTTTACCTTTCATTATAAGACTGCGAAGGAATTCAACCTGGATACGGTATCCGATGAGGAATTTGAAAAGGGAAGCAGAAAACAGTTAGGTTCGGTCTGGCGAATCGCAGTATGCTCCGGAAATGAGCGTTTGAGGGATGAGGAGGGATCGAAGCTTCACAGCACACAGAAACCGCAGGAGATGCTGGATCGGATTGTAGCGATTTCTTCCTCGATCGGAGATCTGGTGCTGGATCCGTTTGGGGGAACCATGACAACGGGGGTTGCCGCAAAGAAAATGGGCAGGAACTACATCATGATCGAGCGCAATGCAACATACTGCGAATATGGTAAAAAGCGATTGGACGCAGTTGAATTTGAGGATACTCCGATTGCGAGAGCGGATTTTGATCAAAAATCGGTGAAGGTATCGGTACCGGAGATGATCAGAGCGAATGCATTGATTGAAAATGAATGGTTTTATTTCCGTCAGGGTGACGCGGTGGCAAGGCTCATGGCAGACGGGAAGCTGGATTACAATGGCGAGATTCTGGATATGCATTCATGCGCGGCAAAGGCCAGAGGTGTAAAGGCAAAACGACTGAATGGCTTTGACTATTGGTATGTGATGCGGGATGAAAGCAGGGTATCCATTTCAGAGATTCGCGATGCATACAGAGAAGCAATCCAACAGACCGAATAGAAGTTCAGCGGCTGACCGGACGGTTTGAGGTGAATATTTCGTTCGTTAAGAATTAGCCAGTAAACATATACCATACCCGGTAGCGTCCGGCTTAACTAAATGACATTGGCGGTGAATAGTAACCATGCCGGGATTGGGAAAAAACAGCGGTTGCATCACCTTGGAAATGCGGTTATAATGATATTATATTGATTTTAAGAATAGGAGAAAGTACAGTGAGAACAATTAAGAGAATTACGTCATATCTTCTGCTTGCGGCCATGCTGGGTGGAGCGGGCGTGCCGGTGCAGGCGGCGCAGAATGTGTCCGTTACCAGATACAGTGAAGGCGAACAGGCGACAGAAAGCGGACAAACGTCATCGGAACAGGGAAACAATACACAACAGACGGTAACGGAGCAGGCGACGACGGAACAGACCACGTCAGAGCAGACAAACGGGAAGGGGGATTTTGTGATTTCCTCCCTGTCTCCGGCAGATGCGAGGGTGATCGTGCTGGATCCGGGACATTGCGGAAAACATCCGGGGGCAAGTGGCAACGGACTGCGGGAGGAGGTTGTCGTTCTGGATATTGCACAGGCTTGTAAGGATGCGCTGGAGGACTACGGAGATGTGATTGTATATATGACAAGAGAGGATGGGGGCTGTCCATCCGCAAATGGTCTGGGAGATGACCTGTTGTCCAGAAACAATTATGCGAAGTTCCTGGGGGCGGATTTTCTGGTGAGTATGCATATCAACGCAGGTGTCTCAAGTGGAGCCTATGTGCTGACAGCGTATAAGTCCGGTTATCATGACAATATCCGCAAAGAGACACAGGCATTTGGTAAGATTGCGCTGGCAGAGCTTAAGAAGCTTGGCATTACCAACCGGGGTCTCCTGCTGCGCAGGTCAGAATCCGGGAATCGATACAGCAATGGCAGTCTGGCAGACTATTATTCCATTGTGCGGCATGGGGTCCTGCAGAACATTCCAAGTGTGATCATTGAGCACGGTTACATTACCAGCGCTTCTGACTGCAACCGTTTTTTCCGCACAAAGGCAAAGCGTGAGAAGCTGGGACAGGCGGATGCCAAAGCGATCGTGAAGTATTACGATCTGAGCCAAAAGGTGATTCAGGGAACCTTTCAGAAGGAGGGGAAGGCAACTTATTTTCTGAACTCAGCAGACAGGAAGGTGGCCGGATGGATCAAACAGGATGGAGACTGGTATTATTTGGATGAGACGGATGGAACCAGACAGACCGGGTTTGTCACGGTGGGGGACGAGATGTATTATCTCAATCCGTCCACCGGTGCAATGGTGACAGGCTGGTTTTCCGTAGATGGGAAACGATATCTGGCAAAGGGGAATGGAACGCTGGTGAGAAACCGGATGCATGGAGACGGCAAGGCGAATTATCTCTTTGACAGTGCGGGAAGGCAGTTGAAGAAGGGCCTCCATACATTGGAAGGACATACCTACTATGTGAACAGCAAGAAGAATGTCGTAACCGGGCCGGCGAAGGTGAAGGGCAAATATTATCTGTTTGATACGGAAACCGGTCATATGCTGTACGGTGAACAGAAACAGAAGGGCGTGTATTATTATCTGGATCCGGATACCGGCGTGATGGCGAGAAAGAAGATGGTGGAAATCGACGGTGCCACATATTATTATGGCAAAACCGGTGCCAGAGCGACCGGATGGGTCACCTATAAGAGCGGTAGATATTATTTTAATAAGTCCTCCGGAAAGATGGCTGTCGGCTGGAAAAAGATTGACGGGAAGTATTATTATTTCGACAAGTCAACGGGCAAGATGGCAAAGAATAAATGGATCGGCAAGTATTATGTGAACGGAAAGGGAATTCGCACCAAGAAGAAATAAAGCTTGTGAAAACAGGTTATATTTGGTAAAATAAGAAAATGTGTAAGAATTAAATCAAGAGAATGGAGATTCCGTTCAGACAGCAAGGAGGAAAAGTACATGGCTAGAAAGTTAGACTTCGATAAAGAAGCTTTCAAAAAAGAGGTTGTGAACAATGTCAAGACCCTGTATCGCAAGACGATCGACGAGGCGACCGAGCAACAGGTATTTCAGGCGGTGTCCTATGCAATTAAGGACACGATCATTGACAAATGGATTGCCACTCACAAGGAATATGAGAAGAAGAATGTGAAGACGGTATATTATTTGTCAATGGAATTTCTGATGGGCAGGGCGTTGGGGAACAATCTGATCAATCTGACCTGCTATGAAGAGGTGAAGGAGGCTCTGGAGGAATTGGGTTTTGATCTCAATGTCATTGAGGATGAGGAGCCGGATGCAGCACTGGGGAATGGAGGTCTTGGAAGACTGGCGGCATGTTTTCTGGATTCGCTGGCAACATTGGGATATCCGGCATATGGCTGTGGTATCCGCTACCGCTATGGTATGTTCCGTCAGGAGATTCAGGACGGCTATCAGGTGGAGAGACCGGATGATTGGCTGGCAGACGGGAATCCGTTTGAGATCCGTCGTTCCGAATATGCATGCGAGGTCAAGTTTGGAGGCCATGTAAAGGTAGAATATAAGGATGGGAAGAATCAGTTCATTCAGGAGGGATACCGCTATGTCCGTGCGGTTCCGTATGATCTTCCGGTCATTGGCTATGGCAACAATGTCGTGAATACACTACGAATCTGGGATGCAGAGGCCATACAGGACTTTAACCTGGATTCGTTTGACAAGGGTGAGTATCATAAGGCAGTGGAGCAGCAGAATCTGGCGAGAACGATCGTAGAAGTGCTTTATCCGAATGACAACCATTATGCGGGAAAGGAGCTGCGGTTGAAGCAGCAGTATTTCTTCATCTCCGCCTCCATCCAGACGGCGCTTAAGAAGTTCAAGGAGAATAATTCGGATCTGCACGATATTCCGAAGAAGATCACGTTCCAGCTCAACGATACCCATCCGACGGTAACCGTTGCAGAGCTGATGCGGATTCTGGTGGATGAGGAAGGCTTAGAGTGGGATGAGGCATGGGATATCACCTGCCACACCTGTGCGTATACGAACCACACGATCATGGCAGAGGCATTGGAGAAGTGGCCGATCGAGCTGTTTTCCAGACTGCTGCCGCGTGTATACCAGATCATTGAGGAGATTGACCGTAGATATGTCAATATGATTCGGGAGAAATATCCGAACAATCCGGAGAAGGTTAAGAGCATGGCGATTCTGTACGATGGACAGGTGAAGATGGCGCATCTTGCGATTGCCGGTTCTTACTCCGTGAATGGCGTGGCACAGCTTCATACAGAGATCCTGAAGAAAAGAGAGCTGAAGGATTTCTATGAGATGCGGCCGGAGCAGTTCAACAACAAGACGAATGGTATCACACAGAGACGGTTCTTACTGCATGGCAATCCGCTGTTGGCAGCATGGATCACCTCCAAGATTGGGGATGAGTGGATTACCAATCTGCCACATCTTGCCAAGCTGAAGGTGTATGTGGATGATGAGAAGTGTCAGCAGGAGTTTATGAATATTAAGTATCAGAACAAGGTGCGTCTTGCTGCCTACATCAAGGAATATAATGGAATTGAGGTGGATCCGCGCTCCATCTTTGATGTGCAGGTAAAGCGTCTGCACGAATATAAGAGACAGTTGCTCAATATTTTACATGTGATGTATCTGTATAATGAGCTTAAGGAGCATCCGGAGCTGGATATCGTACCGCGCACCTTTATCTTTGGTGCGAAGGCAGCAGCCGGTTACAGAAGGGCCAAGCTTACGATCAAGCTGATCAATTCGGTGGCAGATGTGATCAATAATGACGAGTCCATTAAGGGTAAGATCAAGGTGGTATTTATAGAGAACTATCGTGTATCGAATGCAGAGCTGATCTTTGCGGCAGCCGATGTGTCAGAGCAGATCTCCACAGCATCCAGAGAGGCATCCGGTACCGGTAACATGAAGTTTATGTTGAATGGTGCCCCGACTCTTGGCACGATGGATGGAGCGAATGTCGAGATCGTAGAGGAGGTCGGTGAGGAGAATGCCTTTATCTTCGGTTTATCCGCAGAAGAGGTTATGGCTTACGAGCGTGACCACAATTATTATCCGGCTGATATCTTTAACAGCAATGCCAATGTACGGAAGGTGCTCACTCAGTTGATCAACGGGTTCTACAATGACGATACCGAGCTGTTCCGAGAGCTGTATGATTCACTGGTCAATGAGGATGTGTACTTTACGCTGAAGGATTTTGATTCCTACTGTGAGGCTCATAAGAAGATAGATGAGGCATACCGGGATGAGAAACGCTGGGCACGCATGGCAATGTTAAATACCGCATGCTCCGGAAAGTTCTCATCAGACCGTACGATTGAGCAGTATGCGAAGGAGATCTGGAAGCTGGAGAAGGTAACCGTTAAGGTGCCGGAAAACGTTCCAACAAAGAAGAAGGTGTCTAAGTAAGAGATATCCGCTCGTTTCATGGTTCGAGGGAATAAAATTCACCTCTCCCACATAGAATAGTGGGAGAGGTTTTTTTATGAAAAAATGTATTCTATTTTTATTGGGTCTTATGTTAATACCCTGTGTGCTGACACTGATCTTCAGTCTGTTCAGTGACAACATACAGATCGGGCAGGGCGGCAATTCTCTGGAAAACCGGCATCTGGGCAAGGAGATTCTGCTGGAGCGCAATGGTCTTTACAAGAGCATGGATGTGGAGGAATACGTGCTGGGAGTGCTTCCCGGAACGATTCCGGCAGACTATGACAGGGAGACGTTGAAGGTGCAGGCCATCCTGATCCGTACGAATATCCTGAAGGAAATGCAGGAGAAGAATACGGGAGATGCCGCAGATCTGTCCTATCAGTATTTGACGGTGGAGGAACGCATTGCTCTGTGGGGAGACCGGAATTATGAAAATTATGAGCGAAGGATGGAGGCAGCGGTTGCAAAGACAGCCGGCAAGGTTCTGGTGCAGGGCGGGGAACTGATCACAGCGCTGTATCATGAGGTCAGTGTCGGAAAAACGGCCAGCGCACAGGAGATTCTGGGTAGCGATATCTCTTATTTGCAATCGGTTGACAGCAGTCAGGATGTGGAGGCAAAACACTACATGAATCTGGTTACATACACATGGGAGGAGCTGCAGGGAAGACTGGATGCGGCCAAACAGGAACAAACAGCCAATGCGGCAGATCAGGCCGGCACACAAGAGACACCGGACAGTGGGAACACAGATCCGGAACAGATCCCGATTCAGATTGAGGAGAGCACAGAGCATGGATTTGTGAAGCAGATCTCGGTTGCCGGTACCTCCTATACAGGGGAGGAGGCAATGCGGATCTTTGACTTGACTTCGACGAATTTCTATGTGGAGGAGATAGAGGGCGGAATCCGTTTTATCTGTCTTGGAAAGGGAACGTGTCTGGGAGTGTCACAGTATGGTGCAAACTGTATGGCACAGAAGGGAAAAACACTGGAGGAGATACTGACCTATTATTATCAGGGGGTGAGTCTGGCAGATTACAAAAACACAACAAAAAAGTAATATGGAATCTTTGAAGATTCTGAATAAAAAAATTCCTCCAGGGCAAACCTATCCTTAGAGGTGATGAAGATGCAAAGTCGAAATAAAATGGTTTTACAAAAGATGAGGGATAATGCGTTTTATATCGCATTGGGACTGGGATTACTGGCGATATTGGCGGTTGTGGCGGTCTATACCATGGAGCATGGTGGTCTGTAGGTGGCACAGGGAGAGGTGGATCTCAATCAGGCATCCGACTACTCTGCAATCACGACTCAGGAGCAGGTTGTCAAGGAGACAAACGGAAAGACTGCAAGCAAATCCGGTACGCAGGAACGCACAACGGAGCAGATCACGGAGGAAGCAGTCACGACAGAACAGGAGGAAGTGACCACAGAGATTACAGAAACCGAAACGGCCTCTGCCGGGACGGAGAATGCGGAGACAGAGGAAAAGCTGCCGGTCATATCCGATATGGGCCAGCTTGATTTCAACAGTGAAAAGACGATCACATGGCCGGTCAACGGTGAGGTGATTCTGCCTTACAGCATGGAGACCACTGTTTATTTCCAGACGCTTGATCTGTATCGGTGTAATCCGGGTATGCTGATCTCGGCAGGAAACGGAACGACTGTCAAAAGCGCTTATCTTGGCAAGGTGACCAAAGTGACGAGTGACAATACCTATGGAAATATGGTTACTGTCTATCTTGGAAACAATTACAGCGTTGTCTATGGACAATTGGACACAATCTATGTCAAAGAAGGAGATTATGTCAAGGCAGGAGATTCCATCGGTACGATTGGCAATCCAACGGATTCCTTTCTGGCGGAGGGCAGCCACCTGTTTTTTGAGATGTTAGAGGGCGATGAGCCGGTGGACCCGCTGTTGTATATTGAATAACAAGAGAAATGTCTTTTCGTTAAGCTGCTGATAAATCGGGATAATGGAATTCGTTTTATGTGATTTTTGCAAAAAACAATATTTTTTCCTTACAAAACTTGACAGGCTATATATCATGTTGTATATTTTGTTTTGATAGTGATGGCTCTTAGGAAAGCCGGGAATAATGATATAAAGGAGAAGAAGTATTATGTTGGAAAAGATGAAGGAGATTATTGCGGAGCAGCTTAGCGTGGATGAGAGTGAGATTGAACTGTCCTCTAATTTCAAGGATGATTTGGGAGCGGATTCATTGGATTTGTTCGAACTGGTAATGGCTCTGGAGGAGGAGTACGATGTTGAGATCCCGTCTGAGGAGCTGGAGAACATTGCTACCGTAGAGGATGTAATTGAATATTTAAAGAATCATGGTGTAGAGGCATAAGCCTGACAGACTGCATCAAACATAAAAGACCGGCTGCGAAAACCGCAGCCGGTCTTTTTGATACACCGGATTACATCTGCTTGCGAACGACACCGTACTCATCATCCAGACGGAAGAAGGAGCAATCGGAGGTCTGTCCCTGAAGGAACTTTACCATATCATCCTCATCCAGATGAACATCACATTCATAACATTCCCAGTCTTCGTCGTATATGTAGTGTACGCATTGTTCACACAGATCCATCACAGGTTCCTCCCTTTTGGTATGTATCGTCGTATACACAGAGTGGCAATGTCATTTAGTTAAGTCGGACGCTACCGGATATGGTATATGTTTCCCATTCCGGGCACGCTTGCGCTTAGCTGCGGACGTAACGGTACTAAATTCGCAGCTTGGGCTGCTCATTAAGGACCGACGTCCACAGATAGCCCTGCATTGTGAAACATATACCATACCCGGTAGCTGTTTATTGGCTAATTCTTAACTTAATGACATTGCACAGAGTACTTCATGAATTCGGGTTCCGGAGGAGCTCCCTGACACCCTACTGTAAATTCTCGAAATCCAACATGCTGGACAGCAGATCCTGTAGTTCCGAATCGCTGATGGAATATACATTATCGGTTGGGGCTACGGTTACAGTGGTGGTAACCGGATCGGCATAGGTAATGTTTTCCATGTTCTTGGAAATATAATCATACAGGTAATCTACGACAACCGCATATGCCTCATCCGTAGACGGGGTATTGCCGGCATCCATCTGCTCTTGATAATAATTCGTGATGTAGGTTTCCATGTCTGCTGAGATATCACCAAAAATCTGCATCTTGTAGGTAGTGACCGGTACGGAATAGGAATTGTCATCGTTCTTGGTCGCCTCGCCTACTTCATATTTGAAATTCTTGTACATGTTCTCGAACAGATCACGGAATTTCTGTTTGGTATCCGCATCAATGTTGTAATCATCCAGATAGGAAACCTCATCATCCAGCAGATCGTTGTATTGCTTGGCTGCATCCTCTTCGGAAATGTTTGTCAATTCGACATAATCTGCAAATTCGCCATGTGTATTTGCATCCAGACAGGCTTTTACATAGCGGCTGGCATCAAACTGCTGGCCGCATGCTGTCAGCACGAAAGATGCCATCAGGGTCATAAGGAATAAGAGCTTTGTTTTTGTTTGTTTCATAGTTGTTTCTCCTTTATTATATAAATTTGTGTTACCATTATAGCATATAGATATATTTTTTCTATATCTTTTTCGACAAGAGTTGCAATTTTTCCACGAGTGTGCCGTCACACTAGCGTGAAGAGGAAGGGTAGATCTCATAGGAGATGTACTCCTCACTCAGATGGTAACCGAGCTTCTCTGCGATGGTCACGGAGATCAGGTTTGAGGCGTCCCAGCAGGGTTGTTTCTCCCGGGTGAGGCACTCCAGTACCATACGGGCAGACACAGCGGTCGCAAGTCCTTTTCTGCGGTAATGGGGCGAGGTTGCAATCTCAATTTCGACGCTGTCTAAGCTGGTGCAGAAGGAGGAGGCGATGGAAGCTATTTTTCCGTTGATTCCCTCGATGATCACAAAGCCAAAGCCGTTTTCCGAAAAAGCTGCATAATTGGCATAATTTTGGGTCAGGGAGTGGCTCCAGTCCTGCTTTTGAAGCAGATAGTAAAAAGCTTCATCGATCGGTTTTACGATAAAACGTCTGGACACATTGGCTCCGGCATAATTCGGGTCATAGGCTGTATTGGAAATATATGCAGTGAGCTTGGCCTTGTTAAAATACTGTGGGTTTGGCCGGTTGAGTGCATAACGGGTCACTTTCTGATAGCCGGTGCTCTGGTAAAATTGTTGATTCCAGCTTTCGGACAGTGGCACCATGATCATATGTGAACGCCTCAGCATGGTAAAGAGAATGGAAAGAAGATTCTTCTTTTGACTCCCGCTGCCATCTCCGCCCAGATAGCAGTAATCGCCCATCTGAATGATTCCATAGGTGGGATCCTCTGTCGAATCGCAGAAGCCGCGTCCCATTACCCCCTGAAGAAATGCTTCCGGGCAACTGTCATAGGCCTCTTTGAAAAAAGGTGCTAAAATATTTCCTTCCTGTAATGTGATTTCTTTCATGATTATAAACCGCCTTTCTGTGTGGCAAAAGACATCAACAGGATTGTCAAACCGGTCAGACCAGTCCCTGCCGGTGATATTCCTCCAGCCTCTCCACAATCACCTTATGGTATGCTTTGTATTTTTGAAAACGTTCCTCATCCATGGGAGTGGGGTTGGGAATCCGGTCACGGTTCAGATTGTCTTCTATATCGTAAAGCTTGACCTGCGCTGCCAGAGGATTGGTGAGAACACGGTCGATAAAATGTCCGTAATCTTCTCCCTTTTCTTTGGTAATACAGGCGATGGCTGACAATACATCTTCTGAAAAGCCCTCTGACCGGAGCATGTCCAGCGTGACGGGAGTATCCTCTACGGTATCGTGTAAAATTCCTACGATCATCTCGGTTTCGTTTTTTCCACGGAGCATGACCCGCATGGGATGGAGAATATAGATCTTTCCCGCTTTGTCAATCTGCCCCCTGTGTGCTTGTACAGCAATTGCGATGGCTTTTTCTAACATGTGTTCCTCCCTGAGATACAATCCGGTTTTTTCAATGTATGGCTGCTATGTTTTCAAATATCAATGAACGTCTTTACTCTGAAACTCCAAGAAGTCGAGCCCAAAGGGCAATGACTGATTGGCTAAGTTTCTGGTATACGTAGTGTACTTAGAGAATTCAAGCCCCAAAGGGCGCAGAATGAACTTAGTACACCACCGTTTGCTTTCTATTCAATATACTATATTTTTTCCAGATTCTCAAGAAGAAAAACACCATGTGGTTGTCTATGCTTTATCCTGCATCCGGACAGGCTGTGAAACAACAGTACAAACTGTAAATTTGGTTTTACTTGAAGACCGGGATAAAAAGTGGTATGCTGAAGATACTGTTATCACATTGTGATAAGGACACAACATTTTAAAATATGGGGGAAGATAGTTGTTATGAAGCAATTACTTTTTGAGATTCACAACAAGGACAGTCTGCTGTCCGGCATTGAGGACATCAGACGGTATCAGGAGTATCATCTGCCCAAGTCCATGGTGTTCCATTTGTATTGTGGAGTGGTGGACGAGGAGTGGATCACATGGATTACGGGTCAGCTTATGGACGTATTTCCGGATGCAGGAATCGCCGGCGCATCTTCACATGCCGAGATTATTGACGGGCATTTGACCGATCCTGTCATTTTACTCTCCGTTATGTTTTTTGAAAAGACCGATGTCAAAGTAACCTGTTTTTCCGATGTGTTAGGAAAGGAAGCGGAGACGGGACGGAAGGTCTGTGAGATCATTGATTCCACACCCGATATCAAGGCGGCAGAATTTTTGATTCAGGGTACACCGGTGGATAATTACGCATTTTTGCAGGAGGCTCAGAAGTGTCGCGGCGATGTGAAGATCTTTGGCGGATATCCGATTGGACATGATGTGGATAATGACAGGCGCTTTATCGTTCATTCCAGCGGTGTTTTTGACAATGCTCTGGTGCTTGTGACCTATGCAGGGAAGGACTTTCACATTGATGTTGCACACACGGCCGGCTGGCGGTCACTTGGGCGAAGCTTTACGGTGACGGCTGCGGATAAGAATACACTGATTTCGGTGGATGGCTTTCCGGCCGCTGATTTATATGAGCGATATCTGCGCATTGTTCCGGATGAGAATTTTATGGTCAATACGATGGAGTTCCCACTTTTTTTGGAGGATGACGGAATCGAGATGCTGCGGCATCCGGCGGCAGCTACATCGGATGGAACCCTTGCCCTTGCAGGCTATGTTCGAAAGGGTATGAAGGTCTATATGTCTTATGGGGATCCCAATGCGATTATCGCAGATGTGGATAAGCGCTGTGAGGAGGTTCGGCAATTTGAGCCGGAGGCGGTTCTGCTCTACACCTGTACGATGCGTAAGATGTTCTGGAGTTATTTTATCAATAACGAGATGATGCCATTTCAGAAGCTGGCGACAACGGCGGGATTTTGCACCGGTGGTGAGCTGAATCGTGACATGAAGAGCGGGAAGATCATGTGGCATAACATCACACTGTTGTCCATAGCGATGCGTGAGGGGGACAAAACCGGCAAGAGCATACCGGAGGTCAGAGTGGATACGACAGCTCTGCATGGTCAGGTTGGTCTGGTGCAGCGGCTGACAACACTGGTGCAGCGCACATCAGAGGAGCTTCGGGAGACACTTGACAATCTTCAGAGTGCAAACAGGAGACTGATGAAGATGGCCACAACAGACGGATTGACCGGTCTCTATAACCGTCGTGAGATTGAATACCAGATCAATGAAGCACTGGATCAGACAAAACGCTCCGGTGGACAGGTGGCACTGATCATGTTGGATATCGATCATTTTAAGAATGTGAATGATACCTATGGGCATGAGGCAGGCGACCGGATCCTGGAAGGCTTTGCCAATGCGATCACCTCTCTCGTAAACGAGTATGAGGGCGAAGCGGCAGGCCGATGGGGCGGTGAAGAATTCTTCTGCCTGCTGCCGAATGACACACTGGATATGGCGGTGGAACGTGCAGAAAAGATCCGTCGTACCATTGAAGACTATCCATTCCCTTATGTCGATCAGCTCACCTGCAGCGTGGGTGTCACCGTCGCAAATGGGAAGGAAGACCGCAAGAGGGTATTCTCCCGTGTGGACGACGCACTCTATGAGGCAAAGAGATCCGGAAGAAACCGCGTGGTGGTAGGTGAGTAGAAGGAGTGAGTTATGGAATTCAAGGGCATTACCAAGAGGCAGGAGGGAAAGTACATCACCCGGTATGATATTCTGTATGAGACGGTGGATCATAAGGAGAAGGTCTATGAGATGATCAGCCGGAATTCCAATCTGACCACGAGGCAGGAGCTGACAGAGCATCCGGCAGATGCAGTCGTTCTGATCCTGCATGACAGAACGGGGGAACGGTTGCTGTTGAACAGGGAATTCCGCATGGCATGCGGGGACTTTGTATATAATTTTCCGGCAGGACTGATTGAGCAGGGGGAGACCTTTGAGGAAGGGGCAAGGCGGGAGCTTCGGGAAGAAACGGGACTTACGCTGGTTCAGATTGACAGGATACTGCCCGAAAGCTTCAGTGCGGTGGGCTTCTCCAACGAAAAGAATGTCTGCGTAGTGGGTGTGGCAGACGGGGAATTTGCCCCCAGCGATTCGACAGTGGAAGAGATTGAGGCGGCATGGTATACAAAGAAGGAAGTAAGGGAACTCTTAGAGAAGGAATATTTTGCGGCCAGAACACAGGCATACTGTTATCTGTGGAGCAGTGCCGTTCATAAAGGAGGAGACAATGATTAAAAATGTGACAGAACATGTAATTTATGCAGGTGTGGATGACAAGGAGCTGGATTTATTTGAGGGACAGTATATCATTCCAAATGGGGTATCCTATAATTCGTATGTGATTCTGGACGAGAAGATTGCCATCATGGATATGGTGGATCATCGCGCAGATCAGGAATGGTTCCGGAATCTGGAAGAGGTATTAGACGGAAAGCAGCCGGATTACCTGATCATTTCCCATATAGAGCCGGATCACTCAGCGAATCTTTCGGAGGTGCTGAAGCGGTATCCGGATATCAAGCTTGTCTCTAATGCGAAGCTGTTCGGCATGCTGCCGAATTTCTTTGAGGTGCCGGTGGAGGATCGTCAGGTGGTTGTGAAAGAGAATGACACGCTGTCCCTCGGAGAGCATACGCTTCAGTTTATCATGGCTCCGATGGTTCACTGGCCGGAGGTCATGGTGACCTATGAGCAGAAGGATAAGATCTTATTTTCCGCAGATGGGTTTGGGAAGTTCGGTGCATTGGATACCGACGAGGACTGGGCCTGTGAGGCGAGACGGTATTATTTTAACATTGTGGGCAAATATGGCATGCCGGTTCAGACCCTGTTGAAGAAGGCGTCCGCTCTGGATATTCAGGTGATCTGTCCGCTGCATGGCCCGATTCTTTCTGAGAATCTGGAATATTACATCGGAAAATATCAGGTTTGGAGCAGCTATGAACCGGAGGATAAGGGAGTATTTATCGCCTATGCCTCCCTGCATGGCAATACAGCTCAGGCGGCACAGGAGCTGGCAGAGCTGCTTCGTGCGAAGGGGGAGGAGAAGGTCAGCATCAGCGATCTGGCAAGAGAGGATATGGCGGAGGCGGTCGAGGATGCATTCCGCTATGACCGCCTTGTGGTAGCGGCACCGACGAATGATGGCGCAGTGATTCCGGTCATGGCTGATTTTCTGAAGCATTTGGAGATGAAGGCATATCAGAACCGCAAGGTGGCGATCATTGAGAATGGTTCGTGGGCACCGATGGCAGGGAAGATCATGCGGGAACAGCTTGAGAAGATGAAGGATATCACGATTCTGGACACGATGGTGACAATCTGCTCGACCGTAAAGGCAGCAGAGCGGGAGCAGCTCAACGCTCTGGCAGAGGAACTGCGGGGTTGATAGAACCGCCTCCTGTGTGCAATGAGTGGGGACAAGCCGGTCTGTGTCGTGAACAATAAGGAGATTCTGTTAAATAGACAGGATCTCTTTTTTTATGGAACTGTGTAGAACATGGGTGTAAAAACACAAGTAAAATGCCCATAAAGTAAGGTGATACAAGGCTGATAACCTTTTCAGAAAATTGTCTGATTTACAGGCGAAATTGTCTTTTTTTATCGTTTTCTGTTTGTTTTTTAATGGTTTGACAGCCGGTTTTTGAATACGTTTTCATCAATTCATGTTGAATTGACAGTGAAAATAAGATATATTTCATGGCAGAAAACCGAGAGAAAGGATAGGGAAACAAGATGAAAAAACGATTATTTTTAGGGTTACTGCTGGTATTTGCATTGTCAGTTTTTACAATCGGATGTGGTTCGGACGACAGTGCAGGCGATAATACAGAGGCCGTGCAGGAGGATACGACCGCAGCAGAGACAGAGACCGATGACACAGAGGCTTCGGAGGATACGGAAGCTTCAGTGGATGAAGAGGCGTTTCCACAGACCGATCCGAATGAGGAGGTGACCATCCGGATTGCCAGACAGCCTAGTATTTATGTGGCTTGGTGGGCGGACGCACTGGGATATCTGGAGGAAGCATTCAAGGATTATAATGTGAAAATTGAGTTCACGGAGTTCACGCTTGGGCCTCCGATCATAGAGGCAATGGCATCAGGTGAGATTGACATTGGATTCATGGGCGATCTTCCGGCTTATGCGGGTCTTCTGAACGGTGGTACTTATACAATTGTTGGAAAGTATTCCCAGGATACTGCGAAGCAGTTGATTGTCAGAACGGATGCAGGAATTGATTCGCTGGCAGATCTGAAGGGGAAGAAGATTGCGGTTCCGTTTGGAAGCAATATACAGCCGCTGGCAGAATTGTACTTAGAGGCCGCCGGTCTGACCGATAATGATGTAGAATTGATCAATCTTTCCTTTGCCGATATCAACACAAGTATTTTAAATGGTGATATTGATGCAGGTGTCACAGGTGAGCCGAATGTATCAAAAATCTTAAATAACGGCGGTGACAGTGTGAAGACCTTAGAGACAGCAGATGGCTATAAACTGTATGTGAGTCCGATCATCGTTGAGAATGAATTCCTTGAGAAGTATCCGGATATTACGGCCAAATTCTTAGAGGCATTGGACAAGGCAGGACAGTGGGCAGAGGAGAATCCGGAGGATGCGATACAGGCGATCGTGGATGCAGAGGGATTAGAGTATGATGATGTGGCCGCATTGGTCAGCAATTCAAAGTCATTCCGTCCATATATCACAGAGGATGAGCTGCAGGCCTTGCGGGATGGTGCAGATCAGGCTTTGAAGTTTGAACTGATCACATCCGAGCTGAATGTGGATGATTATATTGATCTGAAGTATGCAGAGGCTGCCGGATTAGGAGAATAATATTGGATAAGTGGATTGCCAGACGGTGCGGATAACAATGCGTCTGGCAATCTATATATTAGAAAAGGATGATAAGGAATGGATGTGGGAAAATGAGTACAAAGAAGGAAAATGCACTCGTAAGGGCACAGACGATCGTGGGTGCGGCAATTATTCCGGTATTTGTCATTGGATACTGGGTGGTTTGCAGCAAAAAAGGAATACTAAATACAACGATACTGACCAGTCCGGAGCAGCTTGTGGCACGGTTTCTAAAAATGTTTTCGGATGGAAGCCTGTGGAAGAATATTTTTTCCAGTACGAGAAGGGTATTAGAGGGCTTTACGATCGGTGCGTTTTTAGGACTTGTCATTGGTTCTCTGGTGGGGCTGTTCAAACCGATTCGGATCTTACTGTCAGCGGTCATTTCCATTTTGAGACCAATACCGCCCATTTCGATGATACCATTTTTTATTTTATGGTTAGGAATTGGTGAGGAATCAAAGTTAACGATCATTGCGATCGGAAGCTTCTGGTCTGTGCTGTTAAATACGATACAGGGCTTTCAGGATACCGACCCGAATCTGGTGGAAGTGGCCGATGTATTTGGAAAGAGCAAGGCGGTGATTCTGTTTAAGATCGTATTGCCCTCTGCGATTCCGTCGGTGTTTACCGGTTTGCGGTTAGGCATGAGCCATGCGTGGACCGCTGTGGTCACCGCAGAGATGATCGCAGCATCTTCGGGTGTGGGGTATATGATTCAATATGCGAGAGAGCTGTCTCAGCCGGATTTGTTACTGTTGGGAATTGTATGTATTGGAATCATCGGTTTGATCATTGATACCGTGGTAATGTTTATTCAGAAGAAGGTAGTGTATTGGAGAACGATCGAATAGGAGGGCGTTGGAATGGGGTTATCGGTTAAGAATGTAAAGCGTGTCTTTTCTATCAACCAGAATGATTTAGAGGTATTAAAGGATATTAATCTGGAAATCAGGGACGGTGAGATTATAAGCATTGTCGGGGGTAGTGGCTGCGGTAAAAGCACATTGCTAAAGCTCATTGCCGGACTGGATCGTCCAACGGGTGGAGAGATCCGGTTAGATGATAAGCCGATTGTAAAGCCGGATCCCCAAAATATTGGTATGATCTTTCAGGAGGCAAGATTATTTCCGTGGAGTACGGTAGAAAAAAACATTGAATTTGGGATGACGGATAAGCTCTCCAAAGAAGAAAAGGCAGAACGCGTGAAGGAGCATATTGAACTGGTTGGACTGACAGGCTTTGAAAAAGCGCTTCCGGCACAACTGTCCGGAGGTATGAAGCAGAGGGTGAGTATTGCCAGAGGACTGATCAATCGTCCAAGACTGCTGCTCTTAGATGAACCCTTCGGTGCATTGGATGCCTTTACAAAAATGAATCTGCAGCAGGAGGTTTTGCGCATCTGGGAAAGGGAGCATATGACCCTGATTCTGGTGACCCATGATATAGATGAGGCAATCTATCTGGGGGACAGAGTGGTGGTTATGTCTCCGAAGCCCGGCGTGGTCAAGAAGATCTTTTCCGTTGAGCTATCAAGGGAAAGGGATCGTACAAGTGCTGATTTTGCAGCTTACAGAAGGAAGGTTTTTGATGAATTCTTTGAGCGCAAAGAGGTGGATACGGATTATTCAATCTAATAGAATATACATATTTTTTAATGGGAGGAAAAGCAGATGGCAAAGGAAATCAACAAAGAATTGTACAAAGAAATCCAGTTGAAAAATGAATTACTGGTAGAGGGTGTGAGTTTTGAACCGGATATTTTTCAACATGCATCCCTTGGCGATAAGGTGTCGGAACAGGTAAATGCCATGTTTAACAGTGATAAGGAAGCGCATGTGGACAATGAATTTCCTGCATGTATCATTTCGCCAAAGGGACATTATCGTATTCAGCTTCGATGGATTCGGAAAAGTCCATACAAGTTGAACTATGAGGATGGCAGATATTTGATCCGGAAGGGACATGAGATCATATTAGACCCTGTCGTTTTTTCCAAAAGACCGGATTACTATAACAAAAAGACATCGGATGGCGCATGGATGCGAACGGTGGCGCAGGATAATGGACATGGTGTCATCTTCATCCCATACAGCAATGAATGTGCCCTGAAGGACAGCGGAAAGGACTGCCTGTTTTGTAATATCAATGCCACCAGGGCATTGTATGCGGAAAAGGAATGTATCGCATGGAAGACAGCGGATCAGATCGCTGAAACCGTGAAGGAATGTTACGGTGACGGTTATGAGCATCTGACGATCAGCGGTGGATTCATTCCGGAGCGCCGTGAGGTGGACTATTACGTGGATGTGGCAGAGTCCATTACAGAGACACTTGGAAAGGACAGCTTTAACGGTACAGCCTGTGTGGGTGCACCTCTGGATTTTTCCGTGTTTGAGAAGTATAAAGAGGCAGGCTTCAGCACCATCGCAACCAATCTGGAGATCTGGGATGAGGGTCTGTTCGACCTCATCTGTCCGGGAAAAAAGGATTTCTGTGGCGGCAGACAAAACTGGCTGGACGCACTCGATGAAGAATTACGTGTCTTTGGAAAACACAAGGTGCGCTCTGCCTTTGTGGCAGGTATTGAGCCGAAACCGTCCCTGTTGGAGGGGGTGCAGCACTTAATTGAAAAAGGAGTGATCGCTCTCCCGAATCAGTGGTATGTAAATGTCGGATCTGCATTGGAAGGTTGCCGGACACCGGAGCCTGAATGGCACTGGGATGTGTATGAAAAGACGGTTGGCTGGTACAGAAAAAATGGTGTGACCTGGGATGAGTTTCGCAATGCCACAGCCGCATCCAGCACGGTGCTTCACGATCTGTTCCGTCTGTATGAGGACATTCCTCTAATGGCTTAACCTGTACAGTGTTGTATCGGAACAATGAGAATTCAGCATAGAAGGAGAAGATATGATAAAGGATCCGGTTGTCTTTGTGACAGATGATTTTTTATTAAAGGACAATTTTGAACTGCTGACGGAAAAATTGCTGCAGCGGGGAATTCGTGTGATTACAGGTCCGCCCACCATTCCGGGAGGGAAAAAAGAATACGCACAAGAGGAAATTCTGCAGTTTTTTCAGGATGTGGATGTGGTGATGGGATGTCCAAGAACAATTGCTAACAGACGGTTTTTAGAGAACTGCAGACATATTCTGGGTATTGTATACCCGGGAATCGGAGTGGAGACTCTGGATGTACAGACAGCGACTGAGAATGGGATCGCAGTGGGATTTGGGCCGATTCCCGAGAATTTTATAAGTGTCGCAGAGTTTGCGGTCGCATTGATTCTGATGTCGGTTCATCGCATGTTAAGTGGTGTCTATGCAACCTATGGAAAGGCACAGTGGCATAGGGACCGGTCGAATCCGGCAGGTGCCATATATAAAAAGAAAATCGGTTTTTTGGGATTTGGAAGAATTGGCAGGGCCGTGGCAGAAAGATTACAGCACTTTGATGTGGAAATGCTGGCGTATAGCCCTTCCCTGACGAAAGCAAATGTGCCGGATTATATACAGGTGTGTACGAAGGAGGAGGTCATCCGGAAATCGGATGTTCTCGGATTGTATGTGGTGATTAATGACGACACGAGAAATATGATAAACAGGGATACCTTAGCGATGATGAAACCAACTGCATATTTGATCAATATTGCCAGAGGAGAGGCGGTCAACGAGGAGGATCTGTATGAGGCGTTAAAAAATGGTGTCATAGCGGGTGCGGCATTGGATACCTATCAGCATGAGCCTCTGCCGCCAGACAGCGGCCTCAGAATGTTGGACAATGTGATTCTGACACCACATATTGCAGCATCCACACGGGATCAGTTCTATGCAAGTCTGCAGGCTGAGTTTGATAATATTGTGGATATCTTAGAGGGACGTCTCCCGCGTTACTGCAAGAATCCGGAGGTGGAGCGGGCATTTTTTGACAGATATGAGTTGAGAAATTCAATTTAGTAACCAGAGCATCCGTTGTTGGCAGTTTGCGCTGTACTGGTACAGAGATAAGGAGAGAAGATATTATGGAAATTACATTTGTAACAGATTATGTTTGTCCGTTTTGTATTGTAGGGAAGGAGCTTTTGGAGCGGGCGATTGACAGGTTAGGACTGGATGTTCAGGTGACGCATCATCCGATTGAACTGACGGAGGAGCCTGAGCCGAGAGTAGATACATACCACGACGAAAAAAGGCGTGAGCGGTATAAGAAACTGGTGGAGCCGGGCAAAGCATTGGGATTAGATTTGAAGATACCGCCCAATATTATTCCAAGACCTTATTCCAGACTGGCGCATGAGGGATGGTTTTATGCAAAAGAGCATGGAGCCGGTAAGCTTTACAGCGATCTGGTCTACAAAGCATATTTTATAGACGAAGAGGATATTGGGGAGCTGTCCGTGCTGGCGGATATTGCCGGGAAGGCGGGACTAAATGCAGACGAGTTCAGGCAGGCATTAGAAGAGGGAACCTACAAAAAGGTACAGAGGGATGCGGTCAAATATGCAAAAGAGGATCTGAAGGTGACCTCGCTTCCAACCTTAGTGATCAATGGAAAAAAGATTAATTTTCAGGAATATACGATAGATGAGGCGGTTCGCATACTGCAGAATGGGGAACACACGACTTCGAAGGCAGGGGAGTCCTGCAGTATAGATGGATGCTGCAGCTAAATTACTTTCGTTCGCGGGTATAAAAAGGTATCCTTTTAAAATGCGATGGAACGGATAAAGGAAACGGGAGGCGTTGTGATGGCAAGGGACAAGGAATGGAGAAAAAAGGAACTCAGCTTAAAGGAGGTACAGGAACGATATCCGGATATTCCGAAAAGCATGATCTTGAAGGTGGATCTGCAACGAAGAGGGCTGACCTATTCGGATGCAGCCGTTGCAAAGATAGATCCGGATATACATCTTGTAAATGCAGCCGGTGCAAACCGGTTTCGCGTCAGTGCAGATTATGTTCCGGATGGTCTGCTCATGCGGGATGGATCCTATCTGGTGATCAGCAATTTTGATTATGAGAAAAAGGAGCCGGAGCGGGATCCATATCTCATTGATGTAGTGGACGATCAGATTGTGATCGTAGATCAGGATGAAGTGGTGGACTGGATTCAGGGATATTGGGAGAAGCCGGATTTTTATAATCAAAAGGCATCCAACGGAGAGCCTTTAAATACATATGTGGCATGCCGCCCACAGAGATTAGAAATCACCATCAATTCCTACTGTCACTTCTGGGATACACCGGGTGAGGGCTGTAAATATTGTCCTATGTCTCCGAATTACAAGCTGAGCGGCAAGACAGAGGAACGATATGATCTAAAATATTATCAGGAGGCCTTTGCAGAAGCGGTTAAACAGAAGGGAAGAAACACCATCGTGATCTTAACAGGCGGTTCGATCCTGTCGGGAGAGGAGGTGTTGGATGATGAGCTTCAGGTGTATATGGATGTGTTGAAGATGATCGGCGAATTTTTTGAACCCGGGCAACGCTTTCCAAGCCAGTTGATCGCAACGGCCTTTCATGAGAGGCAATTGGAACGGCTTTATGAGGAGACAGGACTTATGATCTACACACCGGATATCGAAGTGCTGAATAAGGAAAAATTTGAGTGGATCTGTCCCGGAAAAGCCCGTCATGTGGGATACGAGGAGTGGAAACGACGAATCTTTAAGGCAGTTGATATTTTTGGAAAGGGAAATGTGACAACGGGGGTCGTACTGGGAGTAGAGCAGGCCACACCGAATGGATTCCCGACAGAGGATGAGGCCTTTCGGGCAATCACAGAGGAAGCGGAGCATATTATATCGCACGGCGTAGCGCTTGCCGCCAACATTTGGAGAGCTACACCGAGATCTGCATTTCAAAATCAAAATACTCCTTCGCTCGACTATTATATCCGCACATTGCGTGAATTCGACCGGTTACAGAGAAAATACATTTCAAACCCATATACGGATGATTATAGGCGTTGTGGCGCGCATGTGGGTCTGGATCTGATGCGAACATACGGGGAGGTATAGAAAATGGCAGTGATCGGCAAGGAATTACTAGAGATTTTAGAGGATCCGCAGACATTAAAATGTATTGCGGCGACCGACAGGGATGGTATCCCGCACATTTCCTATAAGGGAACGCTGCATGTGGAGGAGGATGTCATTGTATTTTATGACATACTGCAAAGCTCACAGATCAACAAGAATCTGGTACATGCGATCTGGTTTGAAAAGAAAGTGGCGATCAGCATTTTATCAAAGGACAGACAAAGCTTTCATATAGTGGGAGTCCCATTCAAATGCGTGACAGCCGGAGCGTATTTTGAAAAAACATACGAAAGGCTGCGTGCTGAAAAAGGGGATGTGGATTTGAATGCCATCTGGTATATCAGGCCGGAACAGGTGCGCGAAAACACATTCTCTGTCAGAAAGGCCGAGGAGGAACAGAACTATCCGGTGTTAAAACATATTGACCGCATGATAAAGCCGGAGTTTTTAGAACAGTAAACAGTGGTCTTTTTCCATGAAAAGCAGTAAATCTAAAAGGTTTACTGCTTTTTAAAATTTATATTGACAACAGAACAATACAATGTTAGAATTGAAAACGGTTTTCGTTTTTGATTCTTTGTGTTATATTTATCAGAATAAACACACGATTGCCGGATATAATGGATGATTTGGCTGGTGAGAAGATATGAGCAAAAAAATCAACTATAAGACAAAATGGCAGGATGAGATCCTGAAGTATTTTCAGACGGTTTCCACAGGTCACGTAACGGCTTCGGATGTGTATGAATACTTTAGGGGTGTGGGGTATACAATCGGTATGACGACAGTATACCGGCAACTGGATAATTTGGTTAATATGGGATATCTGAATAAATACACAATTGAAACAGGAAGCCCTGCATGCTATGAATATATGGAACAGGCTCCACAAAGAGATAGCAAACCCTGTTTTCACTGTAAATGCGAGGTATGTGGAAGATTGATACATTTACAGTGTGAAGAGCTGGCCGGAATACAGGGACATTTCGCAATAAAGCATGATTTTATGCTTAATCTGAAGAGGACCGTATTTTACGGTGTGTGCAATGCATGTGAAAAAGAAATATAATTCGGAACGAATTGAGTCGAAGGTGACAAATGGAGACTAAGCTATGGGGATGATAAGTACAAACATAAAAAAAAGAGCAGCTCTGCTGATGTGTTTGATCGTAATGATAGTGCTGTTTTTTTCAGTGTACTATATTGCAGTAGAGGAACAGCATCATTGCGCAGGGGAAGACTGTCCGATTTGCGCTGAAATAGAACTCTTTCAGAATGTAGTACGCCAGATGGGAATAGGTGTTGTATGGAACACAGCGGTATCGATTCTACTGGTGCCATTTGTATTAAAAATGACAGCGGCAGTGCATGCGATATGCATCCATACATTGGTTAGTCAAAAGGTAAGAATGAATCATTGATCCACTCCGTAATTAGGGATCATTTGCCCATTTCAACATTCTGAATTTATGGAGGTAGGATATTATGAAGATAAAGAGATTATTGGTATTATTAGTGGCTTTGATGGCATTTGGCTGCCTTGCAGCATGCGGCTCAGACGATCGTAAGGATGCAGGGACGGCAGATGTAGATTATGAAACAGAGACAGTTGAGGATGAAGATGATTCCGAATCCGTTAATGAAGAATCCGGTGATACGTTAAGGATTGTCACTACCATTTTTCCTGAGTATGACTGGGTCAGAGAGATTATGGGAGATCAGTTTGTAAATGCAGATGTGACAATGCTGCTTGATAACGGTGTAGATCTTCACAGCTATCAACCTACGGCGAATGATATTCTTAAGATATCCGGGTGTGACCTTTTCATATACGTCGGCGGTGAGTCGGATGAATGGGTAGAGGATGTTATGAAGGATGCTGCAAACAAAGATATGAAGGTAATCAATCTGTTGGAGACATTAGGTGGAGACGTAAAGGAAGAAGAGGTTGTTGAAGGAATGGAAGCTGAGGAGGAAGATGGTGAAGAAGAGGAGGAAGTAGAGTATGATGAACATGTATGGCTTTCTCTAAGAAATTCACAGACTCTGTGTACGGCTATCGCTGATACATTGAAGGAGATCGACCCGGCCCATGCAGACATTTATGATACGAATGTGACAGCTTATAATGAGAAGCTTGCTGCATTAGACGAGGAGTATAAGAGTGCAGTAGATGCGGCATCGAATAAAACAATACTTTTTGGGGATCGATTCCCGTTTCGGTATCTGGTGGATGATTACGGAATCACATACTATGCTGCTTTTGTTGGATGCTCTGCCGAGACGGAAGCAAGCTTTGAGACGATCATGTTTCTTGCAAATAAGGTAGATGAGCTTGGTCTTTCTTCCATATGTACCATTGAGGGTACTGATAAGAAGATTGCCGGGACCATTAAAGAGAACACAAAAACAAAGGATCAGGAGATTCCTGTGATGGATTCTTTGCAGTCAACCACATCTGCTGATGTGAATGGAGGAAAGACCTATCTGTCTGCCATGACGGATAATCTTGAAGTGTTGAGGAATGCATTAAAGTGATAAAGGGCATTGGTGCCAAAATTAAAATATTGTTAACAAGTATTAACTGTTGGCAGCGATAAAACGATATATAATAAGGAGCGATACAATGGGAAGAGAAGAACGGATGCCGACCGAGCGGGAATGGCTTTTGATGGAGGTGATCTGGGACAGAGGGGATACCATCACATCGTCTGAGATTCTGCAGCAGGTGCAGGCCGTAGATGAGATGAGCGACCGGACGGAACGGGTACTCCTTCACCATCTGGTAAAAAAGGGTCTGGTGGGATATACGGTAGACGAACATGACAGTCGTGTATACCACTATTTTGCAAAACGAACCAGAGAGGAGTGTCTGAGAGAAAAGCAGAGCAGCTTTATTGATGCCTATCACCGTGGAAGCGGGATTGGGGCAGCGGTCTCTTTTTTGCAGGGGATCGATCTGTCGGATGCGGAGATTTCGGAATTGGAAGATATTTTGAAACAGAGGAAAAAGCATGAATGAATGGATTGTATGGATAAGGGATATCGTTTCGTTTTTCACAGCTTATTTTGTGACGATCGTAAGCCGATGCGCAATCGTGTCATTTCCCGTGCTGGCACTTATCCTGTTCCTTCGTAAAACGGTTCTGAGACGGACTGTGTTCTGGAAAGGCGCGGTATGGGCACTGCTGATCCTTGTGCCATTTTTGGGAAGGCTCAGGATCTATTACGAGGTACCCCTTCGTCGGAATCCGTTTCTCATGTGTCAGGAAGTTGCAATCCGGTATCCATATATCCGTTATGGATATCTGGCTGGAATCCTATTGCTGCTTCGGAGCTCGTATCGTGCGCATCGAGACATGAGGCGCTTGATTCGGGGCAGTGAAGAACGGATGATCGGCGGACAGAGGGTGTTTCTTTCAGAAGCTCCGGTATCGCCTTGTGCATTTGGACTGTTTGCTCCGAAAATTATAGTGCCGCGCATCATGATGGAGGAATTTTCACAAAAGGAAATCCGTGCGGTCGTATTACATGAAAGAACGCATATCCGTCTTGGACACCTGTGGCTGTATGTCTGGATGGAGGTTTTTTGCGCATTCTTCTGGATCAATCCGGTTGTCAGACTCTGTGAACAAAGGTTCAAGGAGGATATGGAGCAGATCTGTGACCGGGTGACGATACGGACCGGCAGACAGGATCCCATTCATTATGGGCAGCTCATTTTAAAAAGTGTGAGATGCCTGAGGGAGGAACCGGTGCGGTCTTCCGCCATGCTGATCGGTGAGGGCAATTCCAGAGAAGCCAAAGAACGTTTTTATAAGATTCGGGACTATGAGCCTTATCGAAGAAGCACGATCGCGGGAGCCGCTCTTTGTGGCAGTCTGCTGATCGTTGCAGCGCTCCTTTTGCTCCATTCCTTATCGTATCCGCAATATCAGACATTGCCGGATATCACGATCATGGATGAAATGGGAGGAGTCTATGCGGATACCAAAGAGGTGGAACGCTCCGGCGCTGTGGAGTGCACCGGGGACGGAATCATAGTGGATGCAGAGAAGCTGCGGGAAATCCTGCCGGAGGATTTCCCGGGAGATCAGAGAGTATATATCTATTATGGCATCATTATGAAGATACCCGGCATGGGTGGAGGCGGATACTGTGCATGGGTGGAGGAGGTACCGGAAAGCGGCAGAATCAGGCCGGTGACCGGAGAACAGACGATGAGAGACAAAATAGCCATATGGATGATCAAGAGGATGTGACATGGGAGTGTATTTGGGGGTTGGTTATGCCCCATATCTCTATGGCGGCATTTTCAATTTGGGCGTTCCGATCATGAAGTTTACATTAATTGTTAACAGATATTAACAGATTGAAGAAAGGAGAAAATAGTATGGAAATTTTAAGCGCAGCAACCAATGGAACCATGTATGCAAACCGGACAAACAGGGAAAAGACCGCAGCCTTCTCAAATAAAGGCGAAAAACCGGTCTGGAATGGGAAACAGGCATATAAGTATCTGGAAGACATGAATCAGGCGGGACTGGATTATGGAGCAAGGGCAGTAAACTATTATGCCGGGAAGACGGCAGAGGATGGGGAGCTGTCTGTGGATGAGTTAAAAAAGCAGATCGGTGAGTGGTTTCCGGATTACACGCTGACAGACCGGGAACCCGGGAATGTGGTGCAGGGAAAGCATTACCTCTACATTGACAACAGTCAGCTCCAGAAGATGGCGAAGGATGCTTCCTACCGTGCGAAGGTTTATGGACTGATGGATCGGGAGCTGACGGTCGGGAAGGAATACACGCTGACTTATAGTGATGGGAGCAACCAGACGATGCACATTACGGGAAGTGTGTTCTCACTTTGTGAGGCGAATCGGAAATATGCAGGTGCTGATGGCGTTCCATACAGGGGGAGCTGTACGAGTGATCACCCGTGGTCGAGCTCCAATTCACATCCGCAGGTGAGAAGCATGAGCTTTTTGTCGGATCATCTGGACCCGGCAAAGTCCGCAGGCAAGAGCAGGATATCGGTTGTAAAGAGGCAGGCAGAGCGGCTTGCAGGGAAACGGGCGGAGAAAAAGCAGGCAGAGAAACTTGCGAAGAAACGGACAGAGCAAAAGCAGGCAGAAAAGCTTGCGAAGAAACGGACGGAGCAAAAACAGATGGAAAAGAAAGTGCAAGTCCAAAATGCAAACGAGAAGATGCGAAGCACTTGGAAAGAGAGAAAAGCAACCGGCGCAGAAAAGGAAAATGTTACGCTTGAAATCTCGACAGAAGGAATGGAGCAGCTAGAGAGGATGGTCGGCAGCAGGGAGGAGGAAAACCCAAATCAGGACGTTGGAGTTGAAAGGCAGGAACAGCAGGACAAAACAGAGCAGAGCGAAGAACAAAAAGGAAAGGTAGCTGTAAATGAGGGAAAACGGTTACGCCAGATCGCGGCGGCCAAGACGCAGGCTCAGATTCGGGCAGTTATGGCACTGCTGCAGGGAGATCTGAAGGACTGCGAAGACGGTCTGGAAAACGGAGAATGTGACCAGTCAGAGGTAGATAAGGTTCATGCACTGATCGCCGCAGCACAGAAGCGCATGGTCGAAGTGAGCAATAAAGAAGCGACACCGGAGGAGGAAATGGCCTTTAGTATGGCGGGTCTGCTGTGATGGACCCGGACAGCATGCGTCTCTTTAAAAAATCTGTGTATGGATGAACAGGTTTTTATGACAGTCGATTTTTTTGTGGTTGTTTTTATCAATTCAGAATGTTAAAATAAAGAGAGTATAAACTCTCCCTGTTTGTTGGGCACTCGTGAGAAAGATAAGGACACTTGGTATTGACAAAAGAAAAGAGAAATGTTATAAGAATCATATCTGAAAAGACGATGAAGGAGACAGTACCTTTTCTTTGAAACAGTATTAAAAGCGGATGTATACCCTTTTCGTCCTGATACAGGATGAAAAGGGCATTTTATATTTTAGGAAGGGAAATAAGAGCATGTACGAAAAAGTATCAAAAGATCTCAACTTTGTAGAACGGGAACAGAAGACAATCGATTTTTGGAAAGAGAACAAGATATTTGAACAGTCGATTGAGGAAAAGGAGGGAAAGCCGGTCTATACTTTTTATGACGGTCCGCCAACGGCGAATGGACAGCCACATATCGGGCATGTACTGACCCGTGTCATCAAGGACATGATCCCGCGGTACCAGACGATGAAAGGACACAAGATCATCCGTAAGGCCGGATGGGATACCCATGGTCTGCCGGTGGAGTTAGAGGTGGAGAAGCTTCTTGGAATTGATGGCAAGGAGCAGATCGAGGAGTACGGTCTGGATCCGTTTATCACAAAATGTAAGGAATCGGTATGGAAATACAAGGGAATGTGGGAGGAATTCTCCGGCAAGGTCGGTTTCTGGGCGGATATGGATGATCCGTATGTGACATATCACAATGATTTTATCGAATCGGAATGGTGGGCGCTTAAGAAGATCTGGGATAAGGATCTGCTGTATAAGGGCTTTAAGATCGTGCCATACTGTCCGCGCTGTGGAACCCCGTTGTCCAGTCATGAGGTGGCACAGGGCTACAAGTCGGTGAAGGAGCGTTCCGCAGTCGTGCGTTTTAAGGTCGTGGGCGAGGATGCGTATTTCCTTGCATGGACGACGACACCTTGGACTTTGCCGTCGAATGTGGCTCTCTGTGTGAATCCACAGGAGACCTACTGCAAGGTAAAGGCAGCAGACGGTTATACCTATTATATGGCACAGGCCTTGCTTGACAAGGTGCTGGGAAAGCTTGCCACAGAGGATGCCCCTGCCTATGAGGTGCTAGAGACGTGTGTGGGAACGAATCTGGAGCATAGGGAGTATGAACCGTTATTTGCGTGTGTAGCCGAGAGTGCTGCCAGACAGAAAAAGAAAGGACATTTTATCACCTGCGATTCCTATGTCACGATGACGGATGGTACGGGTATCGTGCATATTGCGCCGGCATTTGGTGAGGATGATGCGCAGGTTGGAAGAAAATATGACCTTCCGTTTGTACAGTTTGTAGATGGGAAGGGCAATCTGACAGAGGAGACCCCGTTTGCCGGACTGTTTGTAAAGGATGCCGATCCGAAGGTACTGGTCGATCTGGACAGCAGGGGATTGTTATTTGACGCTCCGAAGTTCGAGCATGATTACCCGTTCTGTTGGAGATGTGACACTCCGCTGATCTACTATGCGAGAGATACCTGGTTTATCAAGATGACTGCGGTGAGGGATGATCTGGTGGCGAATAACAACAAGGTTAACTGGATTCCGGAATCCATTGGAAAAGGGCGGTTTGGAGACTGGCTACAGAACGTGCAGGACTGGGGACTTTCCCGAAACCGTTACTGGGGAACCCCGCTTAATATCTGGGAGTGTGAGTGCGGGAAGCGTCATGCCATCGGCTCCATTGCAGAGCTTAGGGAGATGAGTGACAACTGTCCGGAGGATATTGAGCTGCACCGCCCGTATATCGACGCAGTGACGATCCAATGTCCGGACTGTGGCAAGGAGATGCACAGGGTGCCGGAGGTGATCGACTGCTGGTTTGACTCCGGTTCCATGCCATTTGCACAGTGGCACTATCCGTTTGAGAATGAAGACATTTTTAAGGAGAATTTTCCGGCAGACTTTATCTCGGAGGCGGTGGATCAGACCAGAGGCTGGTTCTATTCTCTGATGGCGATCTCCACCCTGATCTTCAACGAGGCTCCTTACAAGAACGTCATCGTACTGGGACATGTGCAGGATAAGGACGGACAGAAGATGAGCAAGTCAAAGGGAAATGCGGTAGACCCGATGGAGGCACTGAATCAATACGGCGCTGATGCCATCCGGTGGTATTTCTATACAAACTCCGCTCCATGGCTGCCAAACCGCTTCCATGAGGATGCG
>JAFVCQ010000064.1 GCA_017479085.1 Lachnospiraceae bacterium
CTGTCCACCTCTAACCGGTCTAGTGCCTGTCTCGCAACCGCCTCACTGATATGTCCGTCAAAGGAAACCTCTGCAAAGTCCCGAACACGCTTGAGCAGACGGTTCGCCAGACGGGGTGTGCCCCGGGAGCGCTTTGCAATCTCTAATGCCCCTTCGGGATCGATCCTCACCCCTAACACGTCCGCAGACCGGAGTACAATCTGACAAAGCTCCTCATTGGTATAGAACTCCAACCGGTTCACCACGCCAAACCGATCCCGCAGAGGCGCCGTCAGCATTCCGGCCCGCGTAGTTGCTCCCACCAGTGTAAAATGTGGCAGATCCAGCCGGATGCTTCGCGCCGCCTGTCCCTTTCCGATCAGAATATCTATGGCAAAATCCTCCATCGCCGGATAGAGCACCTCCTCCACCTGCCGATTCAACCGATGGATCTCATCAATAAATAACACATCCTTTTCATTCAGGTTATTCAGTATGGCTGCCAATTCTCCGGGTTTCTCAATGGCAGGTCCCGATGTGATCTTCAAATGCGTCTCCATCTCGTTTGCAATAATGGATGCCATAGTGGTCTTTCCCAATCCCGGCGGTCCATATAACAATACATGATCGAGTGCCTCCCCCCGGTTCTTTGCCGCCTCAATAAATACCTTAAGATTATTTTTTGCTTTTTCCTGCCCAATATAATCCTTCAACAGGGTCGGTCGCAGATTGTTCTCAATCTTCACATCCTCCGGAAGGATCTGGGTGCTGATCATTCTATCTGTCATAGTGCCTCACAACTTGTCATTCTTCCATGTCTCTGCTACATGATTCTCTTGAGTGCCGCCTTTAACAGCTCTCCGGATTCCATCGTCTCAGCCTCATGAATCTGCCGGATGGCACGCAGTGCCTCCAATTCCGAATATCCCAGACTCACGAGTGCCAAAACCGTATCCTGAATACTTCCACCTGTGGAAACCGAATCGACTGCACCATCTTCCACCGCTGTCTCTGAAGGGAGAAAATCCTCCGTCTTCCACTTGTCCTTCAACTCCATAATCACCCGGCCCGCTCCCTTTGCCCCAACACCATTCGCCCTGGTGATCGACTTGGTATCTCCTGCCAGAACGGCCAGTGCCAAATCTCTGACTGTAAGTACCGACAGGATGGAAAGGGCTGCCTTCGGTCCAATTCCATTCACACTGATCAACAGCTTAAAAGCATCCAGTTCCTCTGTCGTCGGAAAGCCAAACAGCGAAAGCTCGTCCTCTCTTACATGAAGATAGGTAAATACTTTGACCGGCTGATGTAATGTTCCCATTGTCTGTATTGCCAGATGAGAGGTAAAGATCTGATAACCGATTCCCTGATTGTCCAACAGAATACTATCCGTCATGATTCCCTCTATCGTACCCTTTATATATCCAATCATTATAATCCCCTTTTTGAATATCAATCTCAATCGCCATTCTATTATAGCATATTTATCTGTATTATGCTATGATGGAATCCAAGAAAGGAACGATTCACGATGAAAATACTACAATATGAACAATCCTGTACAGATGACAGGCTAACATATCCGGAATATTATTCCCATTTTTATCCGGAAGGACGACTTTTATTTTTTGACATTGAGACTACCGGCTTTTCTGCAGATCATACGACCCTGTATCTGATCGGAGCCCTATGGTATGAAAAGGATACCATCCGGATCGTACAATGGCTGAACGACGACGGATACGGTGAGCGGGATCTGCTGGATGCCTTTCACAGGCTGTGCAAAGAATTTACACATCTGGTACACTTTAACGGACTGGGGTTTGACCTTCCCTATCTGAACCGGAAGGCCGAACTGCTGAATGTTCCCTTTGACATCGAAAACAGTCTGGAGCAGATTGATATCTACAAGGAGATGCGCTCCTACCGAACTCTTCTCGGACTGGAAAGCATGAAACAGACAGCAATAGAACGATTCATGGGAGTCGACCGGATGGATACCTATTCCGGAAAAGAGTTGATTCATCTGTATCAACGCTATGTCACAACAAAAGACCCGGAGTTGGAGCGCACCCTGCTGCTGCACAACCATGACGACCTGCTTGGTATGCCAAGAATCAGTCAGATCCTATGCTATCGGTCTTTTTTTGAAAATCCGTCCATCCTGTCCTTGAACATAGAGCGGGAATCCGACCAGGTTATCCTCTCCTTTACAGTTGCTTCCTTTACAGGTCCGCCCCACCGGCTCTCGCTGTCCCAACAGGGAATATACCTGAATGTCTTGGAACAATCGGCCATACTCTATATACCGATTCTGTCCACTACACTGAAACATTATTTTTCAGATTACAAAAATTATTACTACCTGCCGGCAGAGGATATGGCAATTCATAAGAGTGTCGCTGCCTTTGTAGAACCGGAACGCAGGCAAAAAGCAAAGAAGGATACCTGCTACATTAAGAAAGATGGCCAATTTATCCCCTGTCCGGATCCGGATTTCAAGGAACGCTTTCAGATCTCCTGTTCCGACAAACCGTTGTATCAGACTATCGAATCCTTAGAACAAGGTACATACGAGGCACAACAAATCTACATCAAAAAAACCCTTCAGATCTTCCTCTGATCTGAAGGGTAACATATCTCAATACAAATCCATCTTCTCCCGCGAAAACTACATCTTCTCATAGAAGAACGAATCCGTGGCATTAAATCCAAGCTCCTTTGCATGAATGATCTGCTCTGTACTGCCGATAAACAGAACACCACCCGGATTCAATGTCTGATTAAACTGCCGGTATACCTTATCCTTCGCTTCATCTGTAAAGTAAATCACAACATTCCTGCACACGATCATATGCATTCCGGTCGGATACCGATCCTCTAACAGATTATGTTTCTTGAATTCCACACATGCTTTTATATCATCCTTAATCTGATAGCCATCATCCTGCTTTTCAAAGTGCTTGTTCAGTAAATCCTTTGGCAAACGTTCCAGACTCCTTGCAGAATAGAAACCCTCCTTAGCAAAGCGCAACACATCCTCGTCAATATCTGTCGCCTGAATATGTATCTTATTCAGCGGAAGATGCCTTGCCAGAATCATTGCAATCGTATAAGGCTCATCTCCGGTAGAACAGGCTGCACTCCAAATATTCAAACGGCTGCCAAATTTGTTCTGCAGATATGGTATCATTTCCTTCTCAAATACTTCCCACTGATTCGGATTCCGGTAAAATTCTGATACATTGATTGTCAGATAACTCACAAATGATCTCAAAAGCTTCTCATCCGTCTTAATCCCCTGAAAATAATCTTCAAAATTCTTAAAGCCGACACGAGTCATCAGTGTCTCAATTCTTCTCTTCATCTGACGCTCTTTGTAGAGAGATAAGTTAATATTCGTCAACTTGTAAATATCTTTTTTAAAATTTTCATAATCATATGCCATAATATCTGTCACTCCATCATTTTTTAGACAAACGGTGGTGTACGAAGTTCATTCTGCGCCCTTTGGGCTTGAATTCTCTAAGTACACTACGTATACCAGAAACTTAGCCAATCAGTCATCGCCCTTTGGGCTCGACTTCTTGGAGTTTCAGAGTAAAACAGAAATGAGGGGGACGGCAACTTGCA
>JAFVCQ010000065.1 GCA_017479085.1 Lachnospiraceae bacterium
AAATACCAGTATTCTTTTTAGAAAATTGTTGTTATTGTTTGAGAATTGTGTTAAACTAATAGTTGTACATGGATAAGAAGTGTAAAAGAGGGATTCACTTGGAAAGAGCCAGGAGGGACTTATGAGTGTACAGTTATTAGATAAAACAAGAAAAATCAATCAGCTTTTGCACAATAACAGTTCGCACAAGGTCGTATTCAATGATATATGCAGAGTACTCAGTGAGATACTCGAGTCCAATGTTCTGGTGATCAGTAAGAAGGGCAAGCTGTTGGGAATACAGAATCGTTCCAATGTGGGAGAGATCATGGAGTTGATTACCTCGGAAGTAGGTGATTTTGTGGATCCTATGTTGAATGAGAGATTGCTGGGAGTTTTGTCTACGAAGGAGAATGTGAATCTCGCAACGCTAGGCTTTGAATTTGATGGTCTGGAGGGTTATCAGGCGATCATATCACCGATTGATATTGCAGGCGAGCGGTTGGGAACTGTTTTTATGTACAAGACACAGACATCCTATACAATTGACGATATTATTTTAAGTGAGTATGGGACGACAGTAGTGGGCTTGGAAATGATGCGAAGCGTGAATGAGGAATCTGCTGAAGAGGATCGAAAGCTTGCCATTGTACATTCTGCCATTGGCACGTTATCCATCTCAGAGGCAGAAGCGATCTACCATGTATTTGATGAGCTATCCGGAAGAGAAGGGATTCTCGTGGCATCAAAGATTGCAGATCGGGTAGGGATAACCAGATCAGTTATTGTGAATGCACTTCGCAAGTTTGAGAGCGCAGGCGTGATCGAAACCAGATCCTCTGGTATGAAAGGGACGTATATCAGAGTTTTGAATGAAGTGGTTTTTGATGAAGTAGAGAAACTACATAAGGAATAAAATGGATTTTAAAATAGCAAAGGGATTTGTGGAGTTCACATGAGTCCTTTGCTATTGTTATGTAGACGGACTGCATAGATTGAAAAAGGGAGGTGAAGACATGATCAATACGAATATTTATAACTATATCAATGTGTTGGACAAGGCTGCGGATGCGGCGAACACAAGAGAGGAGATTCTGACAAACAATCTTGCGAATGATGATACGCCGAATTACAAACGCAAGGATGTCTCGTTCGAGCGTTATCTGGAGCAGGCATTGCTCGGCGACCGTTCCCTGGATGACCGGATTGCAGAGGTGAATACACATTTGTCGGATTTTGGCGGAATGATCTATACAGACACTTCGGTGTTATCCTATCGTCTGGATGGGAATAACGTGGATGTAGATACTGAGAATGCGATGCTGGCAGAGAATCAGATTCGCTATAATACATTGATGGAACAGATCAAACAGGAATTTGCCAGATATAAGACAGTATTATCAACATAATGGAGGAAGCGTATATGAGTGGAATTTTTAACACAATGGATATTGCAGCGTCCGGTATGACGGCACAGCGCACCAGAATGGATATTATTTCCCAGAATATTGCGAATGTCAATACCACCAGAGATGAGAATGGACAGGTTTATAAGCGACAGACTGTGGTATTTCAGGAGAATGCAAATGCATCCTTTGAACACATCCTGAGCAACCGGTTAGAAACCTATCATGCCAAGGGTGTGAAGATTGCAGCGATCATAGAGGATACAACAGAGGGGCCAATGGCATATGACCCGATGCATCCGGATGCGGATGAGAATGGATATGTGCACCTTCCGAATGTGAATACCGTTACGGAGATGACAAATCTGATCGATGCCAGTCGATCCTTTGAGGCGAATGCCACAGCATTTAATGCGGCCAAATCAATGGCGGCGAAGGGTCTGGAATTATTTCAATAAGAAAATGGATGGTGATTACAAATGGCAGTATCTGCAGTGAACAATACAAATTTGCAGAATACATTAATCGATAATTTGAACATATCGAAGGTGGATACAGATAACAAGGCGGCATTTGACAATCTGTTTAGCTCGGCTCTTAGCATGTATCAGGATGCAGATCGCCTGCAAAAGGCGGCGGAGACATCCGAGATTAACTTTGCACTTGGTTATGCGACGAGTACCCATGATCTGGCGATTGCGCAGCAGAAAGCCAATATTGCGTTACAATATACTGTACGGGTGACGAATAAGGCGCTTGAGGCTTATAAGGAACTGATGAATATGCAGTTATAAAAGCGATTCCCTAAGTATATTCGTCGTATTTTGAGACGATACTGACATGTCTGAGACTGTATGGAACTCGCAGAAAAGGAACGTGCCGGTATCTGACGATTACTTGCAGGACGCAATATAGAATCTTAGATAAACGGACCTATGGTCCGGCAGGGAGTAGTATGTTAGACAGGTTAAAATCTTTTCAAACCAAATTTGTTGAATTTTGGAATCGATTTACAAGTAAACAAAAGACGTTGATTATTTCTATTTCGGCGGCGGTCTTATTTACACTGGTAGCTTTGATCGTGTTATTGAACCGGACACGATATGTGGAGCTGGTCACATTCGATAATACCGCGGATGCAGCAGAGGCAAAGGAGATTCTGACTGCAGCAGGGATTCAGCCTACAATCACGGGCAATGGTCTGACATTCTCAGTAGATGAGAAGAAGGAGTCGGATGCGAGGCTGGCATTAGGAGAGAATAATATTGCCACGAACAAGGATGACAGTGAGACGAATTTGTTTGACACCAGTATGTCCACCACGGACAGAGAGCGTCAATTGAAGGAGAAGATCTATCAGCAGATTCAGATTGGTAATATTATCCAGAAGGTAGAGGGTGTCAAACAGGCATCTGTACAGATTACCCTTCCGGATTCGACGAATTCCCTTCTGGCAGATACCAAACAGGCTTCTGCCAGCGTCATGCTGGTCACGACAAGAGAGTTTCAGGAGGACAGTGTAGAGGGAATTGCCAATTATGTGGCAACAGCCCTTGGCAATACGGATACGAATCAGATTCGAATCATCGATCAGACCGGTGCTCTCTTATATGGCGGAGACAATGATGTATCTACTGCCAGCGGAAAGGCCTCACAGGTGGTAAAGATTACAGATCAGGTTACAAACAGTCTGGAGGACCGGGTGAGGAGTCTTCTGATCAATTCGGGTGTATATAATGATGCAGAGGTGGCGGCGAATCTGGATGTGAATCTGGACGATGAGTTTGTGGAAGATATCCATCATTATACCGATGATACCGAGGAAGATACGGGTCCGAAGACGAGTTATTATTATTACAATGCAGAGAATGCAGACGGGGTATCCGGAATTCCTGGAACGGATACGAATGATGGGAATGTGAATGATTATGAGATTCAGACGGGAACAACTGCTAACAGTAACGCGAATGTGATACGGGAAGAGTACAGCGACAGTGTGAAGACCACCAAGACACAGAAAGCGATTGGTACAGTCAACGTGCAGAATTCGTCTGTTGCGGTGATGCTGAGTCGGTATGTGATATATGATGAAGCGAAGATGAAGAAGGCCGGAGAACTTCGTGGAACCAATTTTGAGACCTTTCAGGAACAGAACAGTGCAAGGAATCCGATTGAGGTGGATGACGAGACCTATGCACTGGTGGAGAAGGCAACAGGTATTCGGGCAGAGAATATTCAGATTCAGGCCTTTGAAGTACCACTCTTTTATCCAAGTGAAAAGAGTGCGGTGGATACCGTGACGAATTATCTGCAGTTTGTGCTTGCGCTGCTGATTGTAGCTCTGCTGTGCTTTGTAGTATTTAAGGGAATGAAACCGGTAGAGGTCACAGAGCTGGAACCGGAACTGTCGGTAGAGGCATTGCTTGCTACAACCAAGGAGAATCAGTCTTTGGAGGATATTGAGTTTAGTGATAAATCAGCCACCCGACAGCAGATTGAACGTTTTGTGGACGAGAATCCGGAGGAAGTGGCATTGCTGCTTCGAAACTGGCTGGAAGACGACTGGGATTAAGAATGATTTGGAGGAGAAAGCATGGCGGCACAAGAATACGAGGCAGTATCGGGAATACAAAAAGCTGCAATTCTTTTGATCTCTTTGGGACCGGAGAAATCGGCAAATGTATTCAAACATTTAAAGGAAGAGGAGATTGAAACGCTGACGCTGGAGATTGCAAATACCAGAAGTGTTCCTCCGGACTTGAAGGAACAGGTGCTGGAGGAATTCTATGAAGTGTGTCTCGCACAGCAATATATTGCGGAAGGCGGTATTGGGTATGCGAAGGAATTATTGGATAAGGCATTGGGCGAAGACAAGGCGAAGGATGTGATTGGAAGACTGACAGCATCCTTACAGGTTCGTCCGTTCGAATTTGTACGCAAGGCGGATCCGGCTCAATTACTCAATTTTATTCAGGATGAACATCCACAGACGATTGCGCTGATTCTGGCATACTTGTCTTCTAATCAGGCTGCAGCAGTAGTGGGTGCCCTTCCTCCGGAAAAACAGGCGGATGTTGCGAAGCGTATTGCGTTGATGGATCGCACCAGTCCGGATGTGATCAAGGAGGTTGAGAAGATTTTGGAGAAGAAACTGTCTTCTTTGGTCAATCAGGATTATACGATTGTGGGCGGTGTCGATGCGATCGTTTCTATCCTGAATACAGTTGACCGGAGCACGGAGAAGCATATCATGGAGACCTTGGAGATTGAGGAACCGGAGCTTGCAGATGAGATCAGACGGAAAATGTTTGTATTTGAGGATATTCTCAGTCTGGATAACAGAGCCATTCAGACGGTTCTGCGTGAGGTGGATAACAGTGAGCTTGCGATTGCACTCAAGAATGCCAATGAGGATGTTCAGAACTGTATCTTTAATAATCTATCCTCTCGTCTGGCAGCCATGATCAAAGAGGATATGGATTATATGGGACCAGTCAGACTGAAGGATGTAGAAGATGCACAGCAGAAGATCGTAAATATTATAAGACGTCTGGAGGATACAGGAGAGATTGTTATTTCCCGGGGTGGAGGTGACGAGATCATTGTCTAATCTGTTGAAATCGGGATTTGTGGCATTTTCCCAGAATGATACGCTGGTGATTGATGCGAATAAACATAAGATCATTACCGGAATCGATGCTGCGATAGAGGAAGCTGTGATTCGGGAACAGACAATGGAAGAAACGCTTGCGGAAGCTCTGATCCAGGATGCGGGACTGGATGATGCAGATTTTGCATCGCAGGATGCGGGCCTGATGAGCGCGGAGAAACTTCCGGCTGGCTCGGACAACACGGCACCAGAGCTGCAGCATATGGCAAATGAGATTGTGAAGTCAGCCGAAGAGGAGGCGTCTGATATTGTGAATCGGGCGCATGATGAGGCGGAGCAACTGCGGTCGGAAGCCTTTGCGGAAGCAGAGCAGATTCGGATACAGGCGAAGGAAGAAGGGTATCAACAGGGGTATGAGGAAGGAAGCCAGGCTGCCCGGCAGGAGCTGGAAGAACAGAGAAGCAGGTTTGAGGAACATTGTCGTGCAAAAGAGCAGGTTCTGCAACAGAAGGAAAAAGATCTGATACAGACAACAGAGCGCAAAATGGTAGACTGGCTTTGTCAGATGATTCCCCAGATCACCGGTGTTGTGGTGGAAAAACAGAGGGATGTACTGCTTCATATGGTCAATACAGCTATGCAGGATCTGGATAACAGCAGACATTTTGTGATTCGGGTATCCGGAGATGATTATGGGCTGTTGACAGAACACAAGGATGAGATTTATGGCGCATTGAATCCCAATATTGATCTGGAAGTGTTTGAGGATGCAAAGCTGGCTCCTTTACAGTGCCTGATTGAAACGGATAACGGAATTGTAGATGTCAGTCTGGATGTCCAGTTGGAGAATCTGATATTGGCATTGCAGCTTATGACGAAGGAATAGGTGGTTTACTTGAACATAGATTATGAAAAGTATTTTTCTCTGATTCCGCATTCCTATGTGAAGGAGCTGGGAAAGGTTGTGAAGGTTGTGGGGCTTACTGTAGAGTCAGTGGGGCCTGCCTGCAAATTGAATGATCTTTGTCGGATCCGGTCGAAGGATGGCACACAGGAGGTGATGGCAGAGGTCGTGGGATTTCGCGACAACCGGGTGTTGCTGATGCCATTTGAGAGCGTGGAAGGAATTGGTCTGGGTGCTACGGTTGAGAATACAAAAGAACCCCTCAAGGTGTTTGTGGGAGAGGAATTGCTAGGCAGAGCACTGGATGGACTTGGCAGACCTTTGGATGGAAAGGAACTGTTTCTTAAGGATACCTATCCGATCGAGGCACCGCCTCCGGACGCGTTAAAACGCAAGATGATATCGGAGGTGCTTCCTCTGGGGGTCAAGGCAGTGGACGGAATGATTACGGTTGGAAAGGGACAGCGAATCGGTATTTTTGCGGGTTCCGGTGTTGGAAAATCAACACTCATGGGAATGTTTGCCCGAAATACCAAAGCGGATGTCAATGTCATTGCTTTGATTGGGGAGCGTGGAAGAGAAGTACGGGAGTTCATTGAACGGGATCTGGGGGAAGAAGGGCTGAAGCGTTCGGTTGTGGTTATTGCCACCTCGGATAAACCGGCTCTGATTCGGAATAAGGCAGCTAAGACGGCGACGGCGATTGCGGAATATTTCAGAGATCAGGGCAAGGATGTCTTGCTTATGATGGATAATATGACGCGTTTCTGTATGGCGCAGAGAGAAATTGGTCTGGCCTCGGGCGAGCCTCCGGTGACAAGAGGATATCCGCCCTCTGTATACTCGGAGCTGCCCAGGGTTCTGGAAAGAGCCGGTAATTCCGAAAAGGGTTCGATTACGGGTCTGTACGCAGTTTTGGTGGATGGGGACGATTTTAATGAACCGATTTCGGACACGGCCAGAGGTATTCTGGATGGACATATTATCCTGTCCAGAAAGCTGGGACATAAGAATCATTATCCTGCCATTGATGTACTGCAAAGTATCTCCCGTTGTATGAGTGGAATTGCTGCGAAAGATCATAAGATGGCAGCCGGCAAATTAAAAAATGTGCTGGCGACCTATAATGAGGCGGAGGATCTGATCAATATCGGTGCATACAAGCCGGGTTCGAATCCGGATATTGATTTTGCGATTTCGAAGATTCAAAGTGTGAATGAGTTTTTGATGCAGGATGTAGACAGTAAATATCAGTTTGAGGATGAGGTGGCTATGCTTTCTGGCATCTTTGATGAGGTAGCTGCCGGATAAAGGGCGGTTGTGAGAGTTGGCTAAATTTCTTTACCGGATGCAGAATATATTGGATATTAAATATAAGCTGGAGGAACAGGCGAAGCAACATTATATGGGAGTGCGCATCCGCCTGAATGAAGCGGAAGAAAGGCTTTTGCATCTGGAGCAGCGAAAGGAAGACTATTTTGACGAATATCGCCGATTGCTGACGGATCGTCTTGCGGTGCTGGAGATCGAGGAGTGCAAGAATGCGATTTTACGGATGGATGAATATATTGCACAGCAACAGCTTGTGATTCAGCAGATTGAACAGGAATTAGAGGAGGCTGTCCGCCGGATGAACGAGGCGGTACAACAGCGCAAGATTCATGAAAAACTAAAGGAGAAGCAGTTTGAGGCATTTCTACAGGAGCTGAATCAGGAGGAAATGAAAGAGATTGACCAGTTGATCAGTTATCAATATAACAATAAGGAACAAGAGGAGTAAGGTTATATGGCAAAAAAGAAACAGAAAGAGCAAAATAATGCAGAAAATCTTGGGAATAAGATTCTATCTGTCTTTTTCGTGCTGTTAATTGTCGTTGTATGGCTTGCCATTCTTGCAGCGTTAATTAAATTTGATGTGGGTGGATTTGGCAGTACCGTGTTGAGACCGATTTTCAAGGACGTTCCGGTCGTAAACAAAATTTTGCCAAAGGTATCCGAAGAACAGCTTGCAAAAGAGGCGGAAGAGAATGCGGAGGATAATCCGATTGCGACACTGTCTCAGGCTAGGGAGATGATTGAAGCCCTTCAGAAGGAAAAGGATTCCCTGACGAAGACAAACAACTCTCTGAAAGAGGAGAATGAGGATTTGGCAAAGCAGGTGGAACGGCTTAAAGTATTTGAGGAGAGTCAGAGTGAATTTCAGAAGGAAAAAGAGCAATTTTATAATGAAATAGTCTATGGGGAAAACGCTCCGGATGCCGATACATATATTGAGTGGTATGAGAGTATTGATGCAGCGAATGCAGAGGCGATATACAGGCAGTTGATTTCTGCAAAGTCGGCGAATCAGGATTTGTCCGATCTGGCAAAGACCTATGAGAATATGAAACCGGCTGAGGCGGCGGCTGTTCTGGAGAAGATGAAGAATGATCTGGATACGGTTGCAACAATACTGAAGGCAATGAAAGCGGACAACAGGGCAAAGATTATGGATCAGATGAGTCCGGAATTTGCTGCACTGGTTACTAAGAAGCTGATGCCTTAACCACAAGTATAAGAAGTGAAAGGAGGTAATGTATGCAGGTGAAAGGAAATGTGAACGCAGTCAGTTTTTTACTGACAGATGCGCAGACTGCAATGGGCGCTGCAACGGATAAGAGTGCAGATGGTTTGGAATTTGCCAGCTTTTTGGCGAAACCATCTGATTCAGCAGAACCAATTGCTACAGCTTCTACTGTTCGAAAGGAAGCAAAGCAGTCAGATGAGAGACAGGGCACTTTGAATGTGGAGGATGGTCAGAAGAGTACATCCAGACAGACGAAATCAATGAAAACAGAGAACAAACAAGCAGTCAAAGAGGAAGCGGATGTGAATCCTACACAACAGAATGTGACTGTGGTTTCAGAGGAGACTGAGGTGGCGCCGGAAGATGAGAAATGGGTTTTGGAATTGCTTGGAAATCTCGTCCAACTTGTTCAGGATACCTTTGAACTGCCATTGGAGGAGCTGCCGGAGAAGCTGGAAGAATTTGGAATGGAGCTTCAAGATCTGTTATCATCCGATGGGATGAAGGATTTTTTCCTGAATATGCATGGAGCTGACCGGTCGGATCTGATTGTGAATGAGGGGTTGAACGAAGAACTCACAGTGCTGCTTACAGAGGTTCATGCCGTGTATGAACAGTGTGAGATGGATGAAGCTGAGGTAGTACAGAGGATAACCGGTGAAGATCTGGTACAGGTATTCGAGGATGCGGTCTCTGTGTTAGAGAAACCGTTACGGGTATCGGAGGATGTGACGGGGAAAACGGAGGATGTCTCAGGGAACTCACAGGAGAATGTGCGGACAGAGGAGGATGCGGAGCCAGTGGTGATTGTCGAGAATCACACTGCGCAGGGAAGACAGATAAGCGAAAACGGTCAGGAGCAGAAGGAGAATCTCTTGGAAGATAACAAACCGCAGGATGAGAAGGAGGCGCAGGGTCAGCCGGTTTCGAACAGACAGGAACAGTTTACCAATCCGATTTTGGAGGGAATCAAAGAGGCAGTTGATCAGGTGGATTTGTCCGGACTGGAACAACAGCCGGTTCAGGGGACAGATGTGGTACAACAGGTTGTAGAGCAGGTCCGGGTGAATATGAATCGCGCGACAACGTCTATGGAACTTCAGCTATATCCGGAGCATCTTGGCAAGCTTCAGATTCATGTTGTATCCAAAGACGGTATTATGACTGCCAGAATCGTTGCGGAGACAGAGGCGGCAAGACAGGCCATTGAAGGCGGGCTTGCGAATCTGAAGGAGGCAATGGATGGACAGGAGTTAAAGGTAGAGGCGATTGAAGTGATGGTATCTACGACCGGCTTTGAGCATGGCGAAGAGGAACAGAATTCCTTTGAGCAGGAAAAGACCACAAAGGGGAAGCGGAGACTGAATTTATCAGAAACCGAGGAAGAGACCGAGGAAGAGAGTGCAGAGCTTGAGAAAATGAAGCAGCTTGGCAGCAGTGTAAGCTATTCAGCTTAGAATTCGCTCATTGGGAGAAAAACATAAAGGAGGTAAGAAGAATGGCAGGAATTGGAATTGATACCACGAAGGTCAGTACAGCAGTGGATGTGAAGGACACGAAGTCGGGCAGTTCTTTGGATAAGGATGCTTTTTTGAAGCTTCTGGTGACACAGATGCAGTACCAGGATCCTTTGGAACCGACCAGTAATACGGAGTATATGGCACAGTTAGCGCAGTTCTCGACAGTAGAGGAATTACAGAATTTGAGTTCTGCTTTTTCGACAAGCCAGTCTATGAACATGGCAGGACAATATGTGATTCTGAATGTGCCGGATGCAACAGGCGATATCAAACAGGTCACCGGTCTGGTGGATTATGTTACCCTGAAGGAGGGCAGTGCCTATTTCCATATTAATGACGATTACTATCCTGCAGATTATCTGGATTCTATAGTCAGTCTGGACTATCTGGAGCATTTGATCAACAGTAACAGTGATACAGAGCAGACGGTGAACGGGCAACAGGATGAGAATTCGGATGGAGCCAATCAGACAGACGATACAGACACAGAATAATAGAGCTGTGGTACAGATGGAACTGAACCGACATAACCTTATGGAAAAGGGGCGATAATATGGATCGTTTGCAAAATTCATTTATGTCCATTGATCAGGTAAAGGATCTTTATCTGAACAGGGAGGGACAGAACAAAAAAACAGAGCCTGACCAGGAGCTGTCGTTCCGGCATATACTGGAACAGACAAGCGAGGCAAAGCTGGAAACGCAGGGTGTTATATTTTCCAAGCATGCGAATGACAGATTGGCAAGCCGCAACATTGATTTGAATGAGGAACAATTGAATCGTTTGAATCGTGGTGTGATGCAGGCAAAGGAGAAACAGATACAGGAATCTCTGGTGATGCTGGATAATCTTGCCTTTATTGTGAATATCAAGAATAATACCGTTATTACAGCAATGGATCAGGAAAAGAATGACAGTAACATATTTACCAATATTGATGGAGCAGTGATTGTATAGCCGGACCATTCTGGAGGCTATCTACCCTTGAATGACAGAAAGGGTGTCCATCAGCTTTAAGTTTAGGAGGTCAATAATTATGATGAGATCACTTTATTCTGGTGTTGCAGGTCTTAAGACACACCAGACAAAAATGGATGTTATAGGTAACAATATTTCCAATGTAAATACAGTTGGATTCCGTTCCAGTCAGGTATTGTTTAAGGATGTATTGTATCAGACAACACAGAGCTCTACCGGTTCCACGGCAACAAGCGGTGGTACGAATGCAAAGCAGATTGGATTGGGCGTTTCGGTTGCGACCGTTGCGATTACCCAGACCTCAGGGTCTGCCCAGTCTACCAACAATCCATATGATATGATGATCAATGGCAGTTCCTTCTTTATTGTCAGTCGGGCTGGTACGAATTATTTTACAAAAGTAGGTGCGTTTAAAACAGATGATGCCGGCAATCTGGTTACCGGTGACGGTGATCTGGTAATGGGTTGGCAGGTCGATCCAAATGATCCGAATTCGATTCGAAGAGATACGGTTTCCTCTCTGCGACCGGAGGCAGAAGAATTTCAGGTCGCTCCACCGGAGATGACGTCGAAGACCTATATGACAGGTAACATTGTAAAAACAGACAGCAACCTGTTGACGGAGGATGGTGTCTCCACTACCGTGTCCATCTATGATAATTTGGGATACAGCTATACGGTAAAGTTTAAGATCACACAGGATCCGAATGACAGCAGTTTGTATAATTTGGCGGTTGATTCGATCAAGGATGAGAATAATGTGAATATTGTAGGGGATGGGGATGACAAATATACTGCAACTTTGACAGGGAGAGCTGCTACGATCAAATTTGATCCGGCCACTGGAGCCTTTGTTGGTATGGGTGGTGTACCGGGTGTGAATACTCTGGAATTGCAGATCACTCCGAATAATGCCAGTGTAAAAGGGGAAGTATTTAAGGATCACTCTGCAGCAGATTCAACCGAGTGGATTAATGGAATAGAGGTTGATTGTTCGAATCTGACCATGTACTCAAAGGGGAAACAGTGTAATGTGGAAACCCACCGTGGAGGTACCGATCGATCCGGAGGGGGACGCAAGGTAGGCAGTCTGACCGGTGTCAATATTGACACACAGGGTAGGATGTTCGGTGCTTATGACAATGGTATGACCAGATTGCTGGGACAGATCGCAGTTGCGAATTTTGTAAATCCGGCCGGTCTGGAAGCGATTGGAAGCAGCTTGTACAAAGAGACACAGGCATCCGGTGCGTTTGATGGAATCGGTGAGGATATTGCCAATACCGGTGAAACGATGACACAGGGTGTTTTGGAGATGTCTAACGTAGATCTTTCTCAGGAATTTACGGATATGATCGTCACACAGAGAGGATTTCAGGCAAATTCAAGAATTATTACGGTATCAGATACGCTGATTGAGGAATTGGTAAATCTTAAGCGATAGTCCTTAGAGTGAAAGGATGAGCCGTCACATCGGATACATGCGAATTATTTCTGTGTGTATCTGATGTGACGGTTTTGTTGTGTGTACAAGGAGGGAAATATGATCGAACTGACAAAGTTAAACGAAATCAAATTCTCAGTCAATGCAGAAATTATTGAGTTTGTGGAGGAGACGCCGGATACGGTGATTACGTTGACGACCGGAAAAAAAATACTGGTTAAGGAGAGCAGGCAGGAGGTAACAGATCTTGTAATTGCATATAAAAGAGCAATATATTCTTCTTTTGTAAAATTTGAGTAGAATATATTGATTTTTTGTGTTATAATATAGCTGTGTTTTTTCAGGATAGAGGTTTGAGATAAGAGAAACCTTAATATACAATAGATTGGAGAGGTGAAAAAATTGGATTTAGCGTCAATCATAGGATTGGTTCTGTCTTTTGCGTTGATGATTTTTGGTATGTTGAATGGTGGCTATGGTGCTGCCGCCTTGGGTTGGTTTGTAGATCCGCCATCCGTGCTGATCACATTTGGTGGTGCATTCGGAGCGGTGTTCGCAAGCTGCAGTGTACAGGGTTTTCTGGAAGGTGTCAAGTCTATTGGACTGGTGTTCAAGGTTCCTCAGTTGGATAGTGTGGGAACAATCCGGCAGATTATTGACCTGTCGAATGTGGCCAGAAAGGAAGGCTTACTTGCGTTAGAGGAGTCGGCGAATACATTAGAGGATCCCTTTATGAAGAAGGGGATTATGCTGATCGTGGATGGTACCGATCCGGAACTTGTCAGAGGAATTCTGGAGGCTGAACTGGTCAATACCGATGTGAGACATCAGGCGAATATTGCTTTTTGGAAGCAGATCGGAGCAATGGGACCGGCATGGGGTATGATCGGTACCCTGATCGGATTGGTGCTGATGCTTCAGAATCTATCGGATCCGGATTCGATTGGACCATCTATGGCGACGGCTTTGATCACAACCTATTATGGTTCGGTGTTGGCAAACTGGATCAGTGCTCCGGTATCCGGCAAGCTGGCTCTATTCAATGATCAGGAGATACAGCTAAAGGAGATTATGATTGAAGGTCTTTTGTCTATCCAGGCGGGAGAGAATCCGAGAGTCATAGAAGAGAAATTAAAGTCATTCCTGTCACCGAATATGCGGGAAGGCTTATCTGAAGGTGGTGAATAGAAGTGGCAAAGAGAAAAGAACAACCACCGGAAGAGGGCTCGCCGGCATGGATGGCGACCTTTAGTGATTTGATGAACCTTTTGCTT
>JAFVCQ010000066.1 GCA_017479085.1 Lachnospiraceae bacterium
CAAAAACGATAATGGAGATCAGGAAATGGAGATTCTTGTCACCGATGACAATCTCATTCGCCTGACCGGCGGCATCGTGCAGGGAATGAGCGGCTCGCCGATCCTGCAAAATGGAAAGCTGGCAGGGGCTGTAACCCACGTATTTGTGGACAATCCCAAAAGAGGATATGGGATTTTTGTCGAAACGATGCGAAAACAGGAACACGAATAATGGATGTAATATTATGGTGAAAGAGTTGAAAAATGGAGAACAATGAAAAAATGAGGAAAGAAAAGCAAAATAGCGTAAATTTAAAAGGTTAAAAAAGTAATTTACAAGCTGAAAAATTGTGATGCATCACAAAAAATTTTTTCGTACTTAAAAATGACATTGTTTTGTAACAACTTATTACTTTAGTTTTACTTTGTTATAGTCTGAAATGGTCGATGCCAATATGATTTTGTCAAAAGAATTTATGATTTGTGACGAAAAATCATAAATTATAGGAGGGAATTATGATTCGAATTATTATTGGCAATCATGATGAGAGTATTCGAAAGAAGATGGAGGACACAATAAGAAAACAATCGCACTGTCATTTGATAGGCACATATGATAAGGGGGACCAGTTGTTGTTACATATCAGGGAGGATCATCCTGATCTTGTCGTATTGAATCCGGTATTACCGAATTTGGACGGAATTGGCGTGATCGAGAAAACCCGAAGTGATCTGCAGCTTGATACGATTTCATTCATACTGGTCGCATCCGCTCATCAGACAAAGGTGTTAAATGTACTTCAAAACCGGAAGAATGTCAGATTCCTGCCGTGGGATAACAACGTGGAGATGTTGGAAAAATGCATTATGGAAACGCCAAGGCATAACCCCAATTCGAATCATGCTCCGCAGGTAGAGGATATTGTTGTCAGACAGGGCAGCTACGAAAAGGATCTGAATATGTTAGTTACACAGATGATTCATGAAATCGGCGTACCGGCACATATCAAAGGCTATCTGTATTTGAGTACCGCAATCCTAATGGCGGTGGAGAATATGGATGTACTCAATGCAGTGACCAAACAGTTATATCCGGATATTGCCAAAGAGCATGGAACGACAGATACAAGGGTGGAACGGGCCATTCGTCATGCTATTGAGGTTGCGTGGGAACGTGGCAATATCGATATGATTCATGAACTGTTTGGATATACCATTCAGGCAGACAAAGGAAAACCGACCAACTCAGAGTTTATTGCTCTGATGGCGGACCGGATCCGTTTGGACAAAATGAATGAAGCGTGCTGATTGAGAGGGATATGGAGGAGTTTATGCGAGAGAATATGAAAGTAATAGTTGTATCGGAACAAAAGAGGGAGATTGCAGGGAAGCTGTTTGAACATATGATACAGTTTGATTATGAAGTACAGGAGATGACGGATTCATACGAAGTACTGTGGGAACCGATTCATAGTGTACAGCCGGATATGATCATATCCGATATCTGCCTGAAGGATGGGGACGGGATCTCTCTTTTGCAGAAGTGCAGGATGGACAAGGACTTGGTGGACACAAAATTTGTATTCTTAAGCTCTGTACGGTCACAGCTTGTGGTGGAGCTGGCATATGAGGTTGGGGCGGATTACTATTTTCTGTTGGATCAGGATCCGACCTATATGGCAAAGATCTTAGAGCGGATCATGGAGGAGCATTTCCGGTTGATGCAGCAGAAGAAACAGCGTGAGGGAATGACAGTGGAACAAAAACAGTTTCTGTTTGATTCTACGTTGGAAAGCGATGTCACAAAGATGATAAGGGAGATTGGAATTCCTGCTCACATCAAGGGATATCAGTATATTCGGGAGGGGATTATGATGTCTGTCAAGGATCCGGATATCCTCAACTACATTACCAAATATCTGTATCCTACGATTGCCAAGAAATATCATACGACGACCAGTAGTGTGGAGCGTGCGATTCGCCATGCGATTGAGGTGGCATGGAATCGGGGCAAGCTTGATGCGATGGAGGCCTTATTTGGATACAGTGTGAATTCGGGCAAGGGCAAACCGACCAATTCAGAGTTTATTGCACTGATTGCGGATAAATTCAGACTGGAATACCGGATGAAAGGATTTGGAATGGAGCAATTTACAGCATAGAGAAGAATTGTAAAAGCCTCACATTTTTCTTTTGTTTTTACAGGCTTTATGGTATAATGGACGAAAATCATATGATACTAAGGAGAGTAGAATGAATGAAGAAGGTTGCTTATATTGCTTCTGAGTGTGTTCCTTTTATAAAGACGGGCGGGCTTGCGGATGTAGTGGGTACGCTGCCGAAGATTTTCGATAAAAGAGAGTATGATGTTCGAATTATTATACCGAATTACATGTGTATTCCGGACAAATACAAGGAAAAGATGCGTTATATCACCAATTTTCAGATGGATATTGGCGATCACTCCCAGTATGTTGGGATAATGTACTTAGAGTTTGAGGGGGTTCCGGTCTATTTTATTGACAATGAGTTTTATTTTAATGGACCGGTTCCTTATGGAGATATCAAGTGGGACATCGAGAAGTTCTGTTACTTCTCAAAGGCAGCGCTTTCCATTCTGCCGGTGATCGGCTTTCGACCGGATATCGTGCACTGTCACGACTGGCAGACGGGAATGGTTCCGGTTTATCTGAAGACATTGTTTGCAGGGAATCCGTTCTTTAGCGGAATGAAGTCGATCATGACGATCCATAATCTGCAGTTTCAGGGCAGATGGGATGTGGAGCATGTGCGGTATTGTACCGGACTGCCGGATTATCTGTTTACATCGGATAAGCTTGAGATTTACAGGGATGCATCCATGCTGAAGGGGGGACTGGTGTATGCGGATATCATCACGACAGTCAGTCATACCTATGCGTATGAGATTCAGACTCCGTATTTTGGAGAAGGGCTGGATGGACTGCTGCAGGCAAGGAGTCAGTCTCTGGTGGGAATCGTGAATGGAATTGATTACAGTATCTATAATCCGGCGCGGGATCGGAATCTTGCAAGGACATACAATGCAGATACGGTTGCGAAGGATAAGGTGAAGAATAAGCTGGCTCTCCAGAAGGAGCTGGGACTTCCGGAGGATGGGAACCAGTTTGTGCTGGGGATTATCTCCAGACTGACCGATCAGAAGGGTCTGGATCTGGTGGATGCAGTCATGAATGAGATCTGTCAGGACGGGGTGCAGTTTGTGGTATTGGGAACTGGTAATCCGTATTATGAGAATATGTTCCGTTACTATCAGGGCATCCATCCGGCTAAGGTCAGCGCCAATATCTATTTTTCGGATGCGCTGTCCCACAGGATGTATGGAGGATGTGATGCGATTCTGGTTCCGTCGAGATTCGAGCCTTGCGGATTGACGCAGTTGATGGCACTTCGATACGGTTCCCTGCCGATCGTGCGGGAGACCGGTGGTTTGAAGGACACCGTTATTCAGTATAATGAATTTGAACAGACCGGAACCGGATTCTCCTTTGCAAATTACAATGCATATGAATTGCTGCACACGATCAATTATGCAAAGGAAGTGTATTATAATCAGAAGGACAATTGGCAGGCCATGCAGGTGCGTGCCATGAATGTGGATTATTCATGGGCAACCTCGGCAAGGCGCTATGAAGA